>CBFGRJ010000295.1:0-9267 GCA_965651135.1 uncultured Myxococcales bacterium | reverse complement strand
CGTAGCAGGGGAGCACGTCGGCCACGCTGGCATTGGGTTGGCGGCCTTCGCGAATGGCGTCGAAGAACTCACGGTCTTGGAGCTCGATGCCGTTCATCGACACGGCGACCTTGGAGACATCGATCGGCTGTTCCTTGCCGTCGACCAGATCGTCGTAGCGTGCAATGTAGGTCCCGCTATCTCCGATGTAGCGGAAGAACGTGCCGAGCGGCCCGTCGTTGTTGAACGACAAGCTGAGCGTGCAGACTGCGCCGTTCTCCGCCAACAATTGGATGCTCATGTCCATGGCAATGCCGAGTGTCGGATGGATGGGGCCTTGGATGGCGTTGGCCTTTCGGATGCTGCTCCCCGTTTGGTACAGGAAGAGGTCGACGGTGTGGGCAGCATGATGCCAGAGCAAATGGTCCGTCCAACTGCGGGGTTGTCCGAGCGCGTTCATGTTGGTGCGCCTGAAGAAGTAGGTCTGCACGTTCATGTGCTGAATGTTGAACTCGCCTGCCAAGATGCGCCTTCTGATCCACTGATGGCTCGGGTTGAACCGCCGCGTATGACCGCACATGGCGACCTTGCCGCTGGCCTTGGCCGCGGCGACCACCGCCTTTCCGTCTTTGAGTGCATCACACAGTGGGATCTCCACTTGCACGTGTTTTCCCGCCTCGAGACAGGCGAGCGCCTGTGAGGCATGCAGCTGCGTGGGCGTGCACAGAATGACCGCATCGACCTCTTTCAGCTTCAGTACGTCGTGAAGGTCGGTGGTAGCGTGGGGGATGTCGTATTTGCGCGCGACCTCTTGGGTCTTGTCGAGCTGCCGGCTCATCAGCGCCACGACGTTCACGCCTTCTATTCGTTGGATTGCATCGAGGTGTTTGATGCCGAAGGCGCCGGCACCAGCGAGGGCTATGTTCAGGGTCATGACTCTTGGTCCTCCAATACGAGATGGCCGACGGCCGTGTTGCTGGCAGGAACATGATAAAATCGATGCACCACGTTGGGTTTTGCGCCACCGGCAACATCGGCCATGGCGCCGCGCGCGATCAGCCACATCACGAGCTCGATGCCCTCGCTGCCTGCCTCGCGTACGTATTCGATGTGCGGCACTTGCGAAAGTCCCTGAGGGTCTTCGATCAACCGATCGAGAAAGCGGTTGTCCCATTCTCGATTGATGAGCCCCGCGCGCGGACCCTGGAGCTGATGACTCATGCCACCGGTGCCCCAAATCTGAACCGTTAGGGGTTGGTCGTAGCTCTCGACCGCCCTGCGAATGGCTTTGCCAAGCTCGAAGCAACGCTTGCCCGAGGGTACGGGGTAGAGCACCACGTTGACCGCGAAGGGGATCACACGGCACGGCCACTCGCGCGGCTGACCGCAGAGCAGGCTCAGTGGTACGGTCAGGCCGTGGTCCACATCCATCTTGTTGGCAATCGTCAAGTCGAACTCGTCCTGAATCACGCTTTGGGCGATGTGCGCGGCCAACTCGGGATGACCCATGACTTTGGGCACTGGCCTGGCACCCCAGCCCTCGTCAGCGGGATGGAACTCGGCGCCCGTGCCAATGGCGAACGTGGGCACTAGTTCGAGGCTGAAGGCGCTCGCGTGGTCGTTGTAGACCAGGAACACCACGTCCGGTCGATGGTCGCGAAACCAGCGACGAGACGCCTCGTAGCCCGCGAAGACCGGGCGCCAGTAGGGCTCCTGTGTCTTGCCGAGATCGAGCGCCGCCCCGATGGCGGGCACATGGCTCGTGTAGACGGAAGCGGTGATGCGGGCCATGTCAATCCTCCTCGGCGAGCTCGCGGTTGCCGTCCGGCGAGCGTCCACCCCGGAGCATCATCTCGCGGTACTGCTCCTCGGTCATTCCCGTCATGCTGGCAGCCATTTGTTGGAAGCTGGTGCCGTCGGTGGCGCCGAGCTTGGCCAGGAAGTAGATGTTCCCGCCGAGTGAGATCGCTTGATTCAGATCGCGCGCGAGCACCGCTTGCTTCTGCGCTTCGGTCATCGGCCACTCATCGAGGTAGGCGCGCTCGTTTGCTTTGAACCGCGTGCGATTTTCGGCCTTCATCAGGCTCATGCAAAATTGATTGAGCCAATAGCCCTTACGAGCTTGGTCGGCGTCGAAAATAGTCGTCCCGGGAATGTCGAGGTAGGGTTTTTTCAACGGCATCAGCATTCCTCCGGCCAGTACAAGCGCATTGGGTTATCGACGAGCAAGCGATGTTGCAGCTCGGGCGTGGTCGCGATGTGCGGGATGAAATCGACCAATAACCCGTCGTCGGGCATATGGTCTTTCAAGTTCGGGTGCGGCCAGTCGGTGCCCCAGAGCACTCGGCTGGGGAAGCTTTCGACGAGGTGGCGTGCAAAAGGCACGACATCTCGATACGCATTGCGCTCGCCGTCTAGGGCTGGCGGCCCCGCGACGGAGAGGCGCTCGGGGCAGCTGACTTTGGTCCAGATATTGGGGTGCTCGCTCATCAGCCTTACGAACAGCGAAAACTCCGGTCCATCGATTGGCTTCGTAACGTCGGGTCGCCCCATATGGTCGACGACCACAGGCGTGGGCAGTGCGCAGAAGAAGTCCCACAGCTCCGGTAAATCCGGCGCTTCGAAGTAGACGACGACATGCCAGCCGAACGCACCAATGCGCTCGGCAATCTCCAGGAGCTCGGCCTTGGGGGTGAAGTCCACCAGGCGTTTCAAGAAATTGAAACGAACGCCGCGTACACCGGCTTCGTGGAGGTTCTGGAGCTCGGTATCGCTGACGTTGCGCGCTACCGTGGCCACACCGCGCGCGCGGCCAGCGCTCGAGCGGCAGGCGTCGGCCATCGCGCGATTGTCAGAGCCGTGACACGTGGCCTGGACTATCACGTTGCGGGCGAACCCAAGATAGTCGCGCAGCGCGTAGAGCTCGGCTTTGCCTGCGTCGCAGGGGGTGTACTTGCGCTCGGGCGCGTATGGAAACTGCGCAGCCGGACCGAACACGTGGCAGTGCGCATCTATCGCGCCCGGCGGCAACTGAAAGCGTGGACGGCTGGGTTGGGAGCACCAGTCGAGCCAGCCAGGCGTCTTTTCGGAATTCGCCATGGGACTATTACCTCGTGGGCCATTCGCGTTTCAAGACGCGGTCCGCCTCGATACGCCAATCTGCGCTCCGCGCGAAACCCTCGCTCCCGCGTTGCCCGAACAGGTGTCGATCAGCGAGCTCGGCGACCCACAGTTGCCGCTCGGCGGTGCCGCTTGCGCTCCATGGCTCGAGGCCCGCCTCTCGCATGGTGACGGCCACTTCACGCATCTCTTCGCTGCGTCGGCGACCATGCTCGATGGCCCGCTGGAACACGTACGCCGCTTGGCGCTCCCAGTCGACGCCTGGAAAGGTTTCGCGCAGCGAAGCGAGCACGGCGTCGTCGACCCCGTAGTGCCGGGCTGCTGTCAAGCTTTCGATGAGCATCGCCTCGAGGCCTTTGACCACCACGCTTCGGCACATCTTGGTTGCGCTGGCAACGCCGAGCTGGTGGCTTGCCATGCGTGCAGCAAACCCCAGGCTTTCGAGCATGGGTAGGGCATCGTTGGCGTGGGGCCCGCCCACCAAGAGGGGGACCTTGATGCGATAAGGCGGTACGGAAGTCATGACCGCACCTTCGACATATCGCCCGCGGTCGCGCATCAGCTTGGCAGCGCGGATTTTCACGCCCGGTGATGCGGAATTCAGATCCAGAAAGAAGCATCGTGGAGGCAATGATGGGGCACACGCCTCCGCCGCTGCTCCGGTCTGGCTGGCGGTGACTGCAGAGACGACGAGCTCACAGGACGCTACCGCGTCGGCATGTGATCGGGTCAGTGTCACGCCGTGCTCGCTCGCATGCTCGCGTAACGGGGTACCCTCATCGGAAAGCAACTTGAGGTCGAAGGCGAAGAGGTCGTGACCCCGAGCGGAAAGGTCCTCCGCCAGGATGCGCCCGACTTCGCCGTAGCCTATTAGTGCAACCTTGGCTGTCATTGGTCGATGTAGCGGAGCCCTGCATTCGCCAGCGGCTCACGCATCTCGTACATGTCCAGCCCCAACACTCCGGCTGCCAGCTTGGCGCGCTTCTCGCGTTCAGCAGCCTCGCGCTTGGTCGCCGCCTCCAGTGTGGAGGCGGCCATTGCGCTAGGCACGCACACGACGCCATCGTCGTCCGCGACGATCACATCGCCGGGGTGGACGCGTACGCCAGCGCAAAGGATCGGGACGTTGACGGAACCGAGCGCCACCTTTACCGTGCCCTTGGCGCTGATGGCCCGACTCCAAACCGGAAAACCCATTTCGGTCAGCGCCTTGACGTCGCGGCAGCCCGCGTTGATCACGAGAGCGCGCGCGCCGCGCGCTTTGAACGACGTTGCCAGTAGTTCGCCGAAGAAGCCGTCGGTGCTGGGGCTCGTGACCGTGGCCACCACGATATCGCCCGGTTGGAGCTGCTCGGCTGCGACGTGCAGCATCCAGTTGTCATGCGGCGGCATCACGACGGTGACCGCCGTTCCGGAGACCTGGGCTCCAGTGTAGATCGGCCGCATGTAGGGTTTCATCACGCCCGTGCGACCCATGGCCTCGTGCACGGTGGCGGAGCCGAACGCTCCGAGTTCATCAGCCAGCCGAGCCTCTGTGCGCTTGATGTTGCGATACACGACTCCCACTTCGTACATGGCTACCTTCTCTTCTTCTCGAGTGCTCGTGCGAGGCGCGGATAGACACGCCGCGCATTGTCCGAATAGATCTGCTGCTTCTGAGTCGCGGTGAGCGGCGTCGCTTCGATGTAGCGCCTGGTATCATCGAAATGGTGCCCAGTGTCTGGGTCGATGCCACGCACGGCGCCTATCATTTCGCTGGCGAACAGGATGTTTTCGGTTGGAATCACCCGGGTCAAAAGCTCGATGCCCGGCTGGTGATACACACAAGTGTCGAAGAACACGTTGCCTAGCACGTGCTCCGTCAGCGACGGCTTGTCGAGGGCCAGCGCCAACCCGCGGTATCGGCCCCAGTGGTAGGGTACGGCTCCGCCACCGTGAGGAATGACGAAGCGTAGCTTTGGAAAGTCCTTGAATAGATTTCCCTGCACCAACTGCATGAACACCGTGGTGTCAGCGTTGATATAGTGCGCTCCTGTCGTGTGGAAGCACGGATTGCAGCTGGTGCTGACGTGGATCATCGCGGGGATGTCGTAGTCCACCAGTCTTTCGTACAATGGATACCAATAGGGGTCCGTGAGCGGTGGCGATGTCCAGTGCCCTCCCGAAGGATCGGGGTTGAGGTTGACGGCTACCGCGCCGTACTGCGCGACGCATTTGACCAATTCAGGGATGCAGGTCTCGACTGCCACGCCGGGGCTTTGCGGTAGCATTGCGGCCGGGACGAAATAGTCAGGGAATAGCGTGCTGACGCGGTAGCAGAGCTCGTTGCAGATCGACGCCCATGTGGCCGATACTTCGAAATCGCCGATATGATGCGCCATGAAGCTTGCGCGCGGACTGAATATCGTCAAATCGGAGCCGCGTTCGCGCATCAGTTTGAGCTGATTGTTTTCGATTGTTTCCCGGAGCTCGTCGTCGCTGATCACGAGCTCGGAAACATAGGGCTTCAGTGCTGGCGCCTTGATGCCTGCGATTTGACGCTGGCGCCAGGTTTCGAGCGCCTTGGGTGCGGTCGTATAATGGCCGTGAATGTCGATGATCACGATGTGTATGCCTCCCCGGCGCTCGCTTCGCCGAAATCCAAGGGTAGGCCCACGTAGTTTTCGGCCAAGACGCGCGCGGCATGTTCGGAATGAAACAAGTAGTCGAGTTCCGCCGCTTGCAGCTTCGCCACCATTGGGTCGGCGTCCGCGAAGCGGTGTGTCAGTGAGGTAAACCACCACGAGAACCGCTCGGCCCTCCAGATGCGGCGCAGGCAGCGTTCCGAGTAGGTATCGAGCCCGCTGTCACTGCCGTGCTGGTAATGCTCGATCAGGGCGCTCGACAGGTACTTCACGTCGGTTGCAGCCAGGTTCAGTCCTTTGGCCCCGGTAGGCGGCACGATGTGGCCGGCGTCGCCGGCGAGAAACAGGCGACCGAAGCGCAACGGTTCTGCGACAAAACTGCGCAGCGGCGCGATGCTCTTCTCTAGCGAGGGCCCAGTGACCAGCTCATCCCGGCCGCGGTCGTCCAGACGCAGCCGGAGCTCTGCCCAGAATGCTTCGTCAGACCAGTTCTCCACGTTTTCGGTGAGCGGCACCTGCACGTAGTAGCGGCTGCGCGTGGGGCTGCGCATCGAACACAATGCGAAACCACGAGCGCTGTTGATGTAGATGAGCTCTGGCGAAATCGGCGGCGTGTCCGACAACAGGCCGAGCCAGCCTAGTGGGTAGACCTTCGTGTATTCGGTGATGGCGCCGGGTGGCACACTCGCGCGACAAACGCCGTGAAATCCGTCACAGCCGGCAATGAAATCGCAAGCGACCTCGTAAGCTGCGCCGTCTTTCTCGAAGGTGACACGCGGCTTCTGGGTATAGAAATCGTGGACCGCGACGTTCTTGGCTTCGTACACCGTAGCAAGCTCAGCCGCGCTGCGAGCCCCCATCAAGTCGCGAGTGAGCTCTGTCTGCCCGTAGACGAGCACGGTCTTGCCCGTCAAACCCAGAAAATCGATACGGCGACGCCGCCCTTGCCACAGGACCTCGATGCCTTCGTGCACCAGACCCTCGCGATGCATGCGGTCGCCCACTGCCGCCTCGTCCATCAAATCGGCAGTGACCTGTTCCAGCACTCCGGCTCGAATTCGGCCGAGCACGTGCTCCGCGGTCTGACGCTCGACGATCAGCGCATCGATGCCGGCCTTTGCCAGAAGCTGACCCAACAAGAGACCCGACGGGCCCGCACCGACGATGGCAACCTGTACGCGGCTTTGCTGGTTCATGGCGGGTTCATCCCTTCGCGTTCTTTCGCATCCGAATTCTCGGGCGATGCCAGAAAGGCGATCAGTGCTCGTGCCGCTTCCTGCTTCTGAGAAGCTTGGCCAATAGCCGCCGAAAAGGTGGTGACGATTCGAGCGCCTACGGGGAGCGGACCAACGATATCGAGCCCTTCGACGTGCAAGAGCTCCGAAAGCTGCTGGAATCCGAGCTCGACCTCACCGCTTGCCACCAGGGTGCCAACGGGCACGCCGGGCGGGGGTGTTCTGAGCCGCGCGCTCACCTGCTCGGCGATGCCCCAGCGCTGGAATAGTGCGCGCAATGCTACGCCGCTCGGCCCAGTGGAACATCCAATCGTGCCTGCGGCGAGCACGGCTTGCCGAAGAGCTGCTTCGGTGCCCACATCCGGTCGCGGGGCTCCCGAGCGTACGGCTATGGCAACACCGGAGCAAGCGACCTCCGCCTTGCTTTGGACGATGAGGTGGCCCGAGGCGGTCAGCTCTTCGATAGCTTCGTCGGCGAGCACCACTACGTCGAAGCTCTTCCCTGCTCGCACTTGGCGTTTGACATCGACCCCGCCGAACGACACCAGCTCGACCTGCTGACCAAAGCGCACCTCGTAGCGACGAACCAGTTCGGCCAGCATGGCCTTCGGAGCCATCGATGAAACGATGATGAGCGCGTCGTTCTTCGCGGTCATGGCTCACCTTCGCGTCAGCTGGGCGTCCAACGCCAAGACGCCTTCGGCATAGACGCGCAGCGGATTGATCTCGATCTCGACGACGCTCGGCTGGCGGCACATGAAGGCTCCCAACGTGACAATCGTGCGCGCGACGGCACCTCGATCGAGCCTGGGGCTGCCGCGCCATCCGTCGAAGAGTGGGGCGGCCCGGAGTTCGTCGAGCATTTCCTCCGCCTCGGCCAGCGTCAACGGCGCCAGCCGGGTAGCGGTGTCCTTCAGGGCTTCGGCGAGGACACCACCCAAGCCTACGGTGACCGTTGGTCCGAAACTCGCATCTCGAACGCACCCAATCAAAAGTTCGAGGCCTGGTGGGGCCATTGGTTCGAGCAGGTATCGGCGCTGGCCACGTAGCGCGATGGTGTCTAGTTGCCCGAGCGCCACGTCGAGCGACGCTTCGTCCGCGACATCGAGATGCACACCTCTGACTTCGGTCTTGTGCGCGATTTCTTCGGAAAGGATCTTGACCGCGACAGGTTTTGCGAGGCGCCGAAACGCAGTGCGAGCTTCTTCGTGCGAAGCCACTGCGATCCCCTCCGGCGTGCCAATGCCCAGTGCTGCGAGCAATCGCTTGATGGCGTGTTCGTCGCTGGAGCTGGGTAGCTCGACTTCGGGCAGGTCAATCGCTGGCAATTCCAGTGAGGCGCGCGCCTGTTGCTCGGCATCTTTGGCCAAGACCAGCGCCGCCTGCGCGAGTTGCTCCGGCGACTTCGCAACGAAGATGCCCTGCTTTCGCAACGCCGTGATCGTCGCCTGAAGCTCGACGGCGGGTCCCATCGTCCCGAACAGAATCGGCTTGTCGACACGGGAAGCAACGGAAGGCAGCACCTCGGTCGGCAAGAGTGTTGCCGGCTCGTGCAGGGCATAAGTGACCACCACGTGAATCCGCTCGTCCTCCGCAAGGGCCTGCAAAACCTGAGGGAACGATGGACCTGGCCGCCCGGTATCCACCGGGTTTGCCAGGTAGGTCGTGGGCGGAAGCAACGCCTTGATGCGCGCCAGCGTCCGTTCGGTCAATTCCGGCACGGAAACGCCGGACGCTTTGAGCTTGTCGAGCATCAAGAGGGCAGGGCCAGCCTGCCCGGTCAACACGCCGACCCCGGGGAGTCGTTTGGCGGCAAGACGATGAGCGGCTAGCACGGCCGCAGCTTGGGCAAGCTCTTCGGTCGACTTCACCACGACGGCGCCCGCCTGCAGCAGGGCGTTGCGCCTCACCTCGTAGGACCCAATCAGGTTACCCGTGTGAGAGCGTGCGAACTCCCCGATCTCCTCCTTGCCAACGGTAAGGGCGACTACCGGCTTCTTCAGAACCACTCGCCGAATGACGTCGTAGAGACTCCGCCCCTTGGGTATTCCTTCCAAGTGCAACGCGATGACCTTGGTCCCCGCATGGTCGGCGAGAAACTCGAGTACCTCCGCAGCTCCGATGTCGACGGCGTTGCCTAGGCCGACGGCCAACGATACGCCGGAGCCAAGCTGTTCCAAGAGGAAGCACAACGTGAAGTTGACCCCTGCACTCTGCGCGACGATGACAATGTCACCAGGGGCGATTCGATCGGCATTGCCGACGAAGCTTGCGGTAAGTGAGGCCTTCCGATTGATGAATCCGGCGGT
>CBFGRJ010000294.1:0-9376 GCA_965651135.1 uncultured Myxococcales bacterium | reverse complement strand
GTTATGCATAAGTTGGTTTATGTTTTATCGAATGACTTCACAATGGTAAATTCATGATTTTTGTCAGTTCGTAACTTAAGTCACAAACCGGCAGAAAGCACTGCCGCCGCGCCTGGGTTACCCATGCCGCAACGAAAGAAATTGTTAAAATAAGAGCTCTTTGCCCAGGATGGCCACGCCCATTACCAGCACGAAATACCCAAAATCGGGATGCTGTCCGACCCCAGCTACAAGCGCCGCTGGGAAGCGAAACTCGAGCAGTACATCAGGAACGGCATCAAGCCACATGAGGGTGGCGGCGGGGAGAATGGGACCCTGCTGATCACCAAGGACGAGCCAGGCGGGGCGCTGGATGCGTCCGTCATCGCATCCCTCATCGACGACGTACTGCAGGCATGAAGGGGATTACGTGAACGCACCGAGGAGCATTACCTTCAAAGCCAGCTTCCGCAACGAACTGCTGGCTATCGACGCCAGACATGCTCGGGACATCGACGCGAGAATCGTTGAGCTTGCGGAGCATCCGGAGCACGCGCCTCCGCTCAAGAAGCGGTTACGGGACGCCGATGGGTTATTCCGGTTGCGCTACAAGTTTTACCGGATCTTCTACACGTTCGACGATGCTCACGTGAACGTACTGGCCATGCGGAAGCGCGCCAAAGGGTACGACACCGAGCTCCCGGACGCAGAGCACCTGGATGGGCCTGAAGAAGACGCACTCGATCTCGCGCTGCTCACTGGTATCCAGGCTGCGGCGGAGAGGGACCCCAGCAAATGGTTGGAGGCTGACGGCAAGCCGACAGAGGGGACACAGCTGCCCGAGCCGATCACGACCGCGCTGCTTCGCGCCCTCCGAGTGGATGAGAGGTACCACAAGGCGCTGACGTCTTGCTCCACTGAAGAGGCGCTCTTGGATTGCGAGTCTGTCCCCGAGGGAGTGCGCATGCAACTCGTCGATGCACTCGTAGGGCGTCCCCTCGAAGAAGTCATCGAGCAGCCGGAGTACGTGCTGCAACAGCCGGAAGACCTGCTCCGCTACAAGGAAGGGGAGCTCTTGGGCTTCCTGTTGAAGCTGAATCCAGAACAGGAGAAGTTCGTCGGATGGGCTGCCAATGCCCAGGGCCCAACGCTACTCAAGGGTGGGCCCGGAACCGGCAAGAGCACAGTGGCGCTGTACCGGTCGCGGGTGATGCTAGACGCGCTGCGCAAGGAGGGCATCACCAAGCCGCGACTGCTGTTTACCACGTATACCCGAGCCCTGACGCGATTCTCCGAGCAGCTGCTGGAGCAACTCCTGGGATCAGACTCAGACTCAGTTGAGGTCTGTACGGCGGACAGTCTCGCAACGCGCTTGTACGAAGCCAAGCACGGGTCACGCCCGACCATTCTACAGGGCCGCGACCTGGACACTGCATTTGACAAGGCGCTCAAGGAGACCCGTTTCGAGGGCAACAGTCTCGTTCAGGCGGCACAGCGGCAGACGCTGGAGAAGCTTGGCCGCGATTACCTTCGCGATGAAGTTTTGGACGTCATCCAAGCACGCGGTCTGGCCGATCTGGATGAATACCTGGCGGCAAGCCGCCCAGGCCGCAAGGTCCGACTGAACAAGACCCAACGCCAAGCGGTCTGGAAGGTGCACGAGGCATTCAATGGGCTTGTCGAGCGCACCAAGCAGGTGCCGTGGACTTTGCTCAGAGCCCGAGCTGCCGAAGCGGCAAAGTTGAGCGAGGAGCGCTACGACGCGGTGCTGGTAGACGAGGCTCAGGACTTGGACCCTTCAGCGCTTCGAATGCTCGTGACTCTTTGCAAGGCCCCCAACCGTGTATTCCTTACGGCAGATGCCAACCAGAGCATCTATGGGGGGGCGTTCCGCTGGAAAGACGTCCATGACGATCTGAAGTTCACGGGGCGTACCGGTATTCTGCGGGCCAACCACCGGTCCACGAAGGAGATTGGCGAGGCAGCACACGGCTACCTGGCTGCCGGCGGGGCACTGGACAGCGATGCACCCGCCCGCGACTACGTTCACACCGGCCCCTTGCCAGCCGCCAGGACGGTGGGTAATCGCCGCGATGAGTCGGAACTCGTCGCGCGCTTTTTCCGGGGCGCCACGCGGGCACTTCGGCTCGGGTTTGGAGCCTGTGCGGTGCTGTGTCCGACGAATGCCGCAGCGAAGGAGCTTGCTCAGGCGTTGTCCGACGCAGGCACCAAGGCGGAATTCATGGGGCCAAACGAGCTCGACCTTACTGCGCCCGGCATCAAGACGATGACGCTGAAGTCCGCCAAGGGCCTGGAGTTCCCGGTGGTTGCCGTGGCTGGGTTTGCAGGAGTTCGGTACCCGATCTTTCCTAAAGACTGCTCTGACGACGCCAGGAGCGAGGTGATCACGCAAGAGCGCCGAACGATGTTCGTGGCGATGACACGCGCCATGCGCGCCTTGCTGGTTGTGACGCCCGAGAAAGGCGCCGTCGATCTTTTCGACGGTTTTGACGCCAACAGTTGGAACCTGGGAGACGAAGCGTGAGCGACGAACGAGAACCCATCGCAGTGTCGGGAGATCTCGCCGACACCACACTTGCGGAGGCACTCAATGGTCGTTTGCGAAGAGACGACTGCGTTCTGCAGTGGGGAGCCGTCACCGGCATTTCGGAGGACTTCGCTAGCACTCTCACCGACGGCCTGGAACTGAGCGAGGTAGCTGACGCTCTCAATGTCGTCGACGCGCCGGAAAGCGTCGCCAATGTGCTCGCAGCAAGCTTTGAAACGGCTGACCCAGTCGTCTCGAAGAAGCCTCGTCGCAAGACGCGGCGTGGAGCCAAACCAGGTACTTGGAGTGCTCCGCAGGAGACGGAGGGTGCTGCAACGACCTCTCCGAGCAGTCGCCCGCCGCCCGCGACAGCCCAGCCGCTTCTGGAAGCGCCACCCCCACGAGCGCTGAGGGCGATGCTCGAGGATGCCGTGATTCGTGATCTCCTGGGACCTGCTGGCGGCGAGTCGGAGGAGGTTGTCAATGAACGCGTTTTTGACCGGTACCTACTCGGGATGCTTGCCCCGCGGCGACTGAGGGATATCAGCGTTGCTACCAGCCCCGATCAGGAAGACGGCCTTGCCCGCGAGACCACATCAAGCCGAGAAGAGGGCCAAGCTGATGATGGCCGATTGGCTGCGGCTACGATGTTTCCCTCGGCAATGGGCTTGAGCTTCTGTGTTTCAAAGGACGTCGGCCCACTGCAGCTGATTGTGCGCTGGGGGCAATACCGCCGAGAGAAGTCGGACGATGTCCTGACCGACAAGGGCAACCCCAAGACGGTGTGGCGCCGCTACCAACGAGATCACGAGGTCACGCTCCAGAACCTCGGGGGCCCGGCACTGGAGCCCATTCAGCTCGTCGGCGAAGACGGGCATGCTGACGTGCAGGTGCGCACGGTCGTTCGGGCTTTGACTGATGTCCTGGTGGTGTCCGTGTTCATGGTCAACAGGCAGGACGAGCCGGAGCAGAACACGGATTCGGCGTGGATCTTCCAACCAGAAATGATCCTGAAGGCCGAGGCTGACGCTCCAGTCTTCTTGGCCAGGGATGCGGGAACCCTGGATGCACTCGTACACCCACCCTTGTCCGAAGAGCGTTCACTCGCCATGGTCTACCGCAACCGGCGGGAGTTTGCTGTTGGACATGGCGTATCGGTACATGCGCACGTCGCCGCGAATGACACGGAACGCGCAACCCGTCTGGAGACCCAGGTGGTCCCGGCCTACGAAGTCCGACAGATGGAAGCGCCGACGGTTGACGATGAGCCAGCCCTCGAGAAGCTCGAGCTGGACATGAAGGTGCTCGGGGAGTCTGATTCTCCGGCTCTGGCCAGTTTCCTCGCTGCATTGCCCAATGCCTACGCGGCATGGATTGAGCGTCAGCAAGCCCGCCTGGGCGACTCCAACGATGGGCTGAACGCCTTCACGGACGAAGCGCACCAAGCCCTGAACAACTGCCGCAAAGCGTTGCAGCGCATTCAGCGCGGCATAGAACTCGTCACGACTGACGAAACTGCCGGAGAAGCCTTCCGTTTCGCCAATCGAGCCATGTGGCTTCAACGCATCCACAGTTCCTACGCGGAGCAGCGACGGCAAGGGGCGCTCAAACTCGACTTGGATGACGTCGACAAGCCTGGCAATAGAAGTTGGCGTGCCTTTCAGCTTGCGTTTCTCCTGCTCAACGTGGAGAGCGTGACAGACCTGTCGCACCCTGACCGTAGCGACCCCAGCAAGGCGGTGGCTGATCTGCTTTGGTTCCCGACCGGTGGCGGCAAAACAGAGGCATACCTGGGCCTTGCCGCATTCACACTGGCCCTGCGACGACTCACGAAGGACTTGGGAGAGCGAGATGGTGAGCACGGTGTGTCAGTGCTCATGCGCTACACCTTGCGGCTATTGACTCTGCAGCAGTTTCAGCGTGCCACCGCCTTGATCTGCGCCTGCGAGTCCCTGCGCCAGGATGCGATCGCCGATGGCGACAAGCGTTGGGGTGCTGAGCCTTTTCGTATTGGTCTGTGGGTGGGAGCCAAGACTACGCCGAACCGCACCGAGCATTCTGACGAGGCGCTTAAGAACGTCAACGATGTGGCGGGACAGCAGTCGAGCCGGATTGCCGGGCTCGGCACACCGGTGCAGCTCAAGAGCTGTCCTTGGTGCGGCTGCCTCATCGACCCCGGCAAGCACATGGAGGTGTCACCCTTCAACGCTGGAACCGGCCGCACTCTGACGTACTGCGGTGACAAGTACGGCCGGTGCCTCTTTTCCAAACGGCGGGCGCGCAATGAGGGGCTCCCCGTCATGGTCGTCGATGAAGAAATGTACCGTCGCCCTCCCAGCCTGCTGATCGCCACTGTCGACAAGTTTGCGCAGATGCCTTGGAACGGCTCCGTGCAGATGCTGTTCGGTCAAGTCGACTCCGAGTGTCCGCGCCACGGGTTCTCGGCCGCCGACCTGAAGGACACCGATCATCCGAGACGAGGGCAGCTCCCCAGCAGCAAGCTCCGCGACCACCAGCCGCTGCGCCCGCCGGATCTGATCATCCAAGACGAGCTTCACCTCATCTCCGGCCCCCTGGGGACATTGACTGGACTCTATGAGACGGCGGTTGACGAGCTTTGTACGTGGACGGTCAACGGTAAGCGGGTGCGGCCAAAGGTGGTTGCCTCCACTGCCACCGTGCGCCGAGCGCAGGCCCAGCTGCACGGGCTGTTCCTACGAGACGTGCAGGTGTTTCCCCCTCAGGGGCTCGACGTAGAAGACAACTTCTTTGCACGTGAGCAAGGCTCGAAGCCGGGACGTCGCTACATCGGCATTTGCGCGCCAGGGCGAAGGCTCAAGGCGGCGATCATTCGGGTCTACGTTGCCCACCTGGCGGCGGCCCAGCAGTTGTACGACACCTATGGTGAAGCGGCGGATCCGTGGATGACCCTCGTCGGATACTTCAGTTCGCTGCGGGAGCTGGCCGGAACGCGTCGACTAGTGGATGACGATATTCGGAGTCGTCTCTGGAAGATGGGGCGGCGTGGTTTGGGAAGCCGGCGCATTCAAGAGTGGAGCATCAGCGAGCTGACCTCACGTCTCGGAGCAACGGAAATACCAACACTGCTTGACCGCCTCGAGGTGCGCTTCAGCGAGGACAATAAGGACGAGAAGGGCCGCTGGAAGAAAGGCAAGACACCGCTCGATGTACTGCTCGCCACGAACATGGTCTCTGTTGGTGTCGACGTGAAACGGCTCGGGTTAATGGTCGTCGCCGGACAACCGAAGAACACGGCGGAGTACATCCAAGCAACAAGCCGCGTCGGCCGCAGCAAGCCAGGACTCGTGTGCACCATCTACAACTGGGCACGTCCGCGGGATCTCTCTCACTACGAAACCTTCGAGCACTACCACGCGACGTTCTACAGCCATGTGGAGGCGTTGAGCGTGACGCCATTCGCGCCGAGGGCCCTGGATAGGGGGCTGAGCGCGCTACTGGTCTCTTTGATTCGCTTGTGCGATGGGCGGTACGCTGCCAATGAGGCGGCTGCCAACATCGACCGCGAAGACGAGCGTGTGCGTCACGCCATTGAAATCGTCGCCAAACGCGGGGAGCTGGTTGAAGGGCAGAAGGCCGTTGGCGACATGCTCCGCCAGCAGCTCGAACGACGAGTGGACGAGTGGCTTGCAGCGGCAGAGCCCAAGCCTGGCGGGGCGAAGCTTGCGTACAGACCGAAGAAGGATGGAATCACGAGAGGGCTCCTTGAAGAACCCACATCTGGGCGCTGGTCCACTTTCACGTGCCTCAACTCCCTGAGGGACGTCGAACCCGCCGTGGAGTTGGTATTGCGCGATGGCGGCCTTGATGACGATGGGCGTCCCTTCACGGGAGGAAAGCAATGAAGATCAGGTCAACCCGATTGGGTGAACTTCGGCCGAGCCAGCTGCTGTACACCTACGGTGTGGGGTCGGTGATCGATCTGCCGCACCTCTCAGCGCTGGTGATGGGCCTAGAGGATTGGGATGCGAGCCACTGCAAGCCGATTCGCGAAGACCGCCTGTTGGCGCAGGTGCAGAAACGCATGGGCGACCAGGTCACAGCACTGCGCCTGCCCCCGACTAGGCCCGAGCAGAGTCTTGGCTTGCGACCCGCATTTGACGAGGCCGAACTGATCGGAGCGCCAGTGGCTCCGTTTCCACGCTGGTTGCGGTGCCCCTTGTGTCACTTGCTGGCGCCCATCGACTCGGAGCTGTTCAGTTTCAAAGTCGTCCCGGGGCGCCCTGACCGGACGAAGTTCGTTCACACGAACTGCAACAAGACGAAGTCAGCAGCCCCCGCAGTGTTGCCGGCGCGGTTCCTCATGGCCTGCGAGGCAGGGCATCTGGACGACTTTCCTTGGTCCTGGTTCGTGCATCGCGGCGGGAAGCGTTGTCGTGGGGCGTTACAACTCCGGGAGTTCGGAGTGTCAGGCGAAGCCGCGGATGTCTTTGTGGAGTGTCGCGAGTGCGAGGCCAAGCGCTCGATGGTAGATGCTTTTGGCGAACAAGCTGATCTACCGAGGTGCCGTGGCCGTCGCCCGCACCTGCGAGACTTCGAAGAAGTCGCCTGCGACGCGCCCCGCCGCGCGATCCTACTCGGGGCTTCCAATAGCTGGTTCGCGGTTACGCTGACGGCGCTCTACGTGCCCACTGCAACGGATGATCAGTTGGTCAAGGATGTGGAGGACCACTGGGACCAACTCGGAGATGTCACCAGTGTCGAAGTGCTCAAGTTTCTGCGCACCCAAGGGCAGCTCGGGGGCTTGGCAGCCCATGACGATGCGGCACTGTGGAATGCCATCGAAACTCGGCGGCAACTTGGTCAGAAGCAGACGACCAAGGATCTCAAGCGACCGGAATGGGAGGTCCTCACCAAGCCCAAAAAAGCGCGGGTCGCAGCCGATTTTCAGCTCCGGGCGGTCGACGTCCCCGAGCGCTTTGCAAAGTGGATCTCGCAGGTCGTGCTGGTCGAGCGCCTGCGAGAGGTGACCGCCATTACCGGCTTTACGCGCATCGCATCACCCCGCGACTATGCAGAAGAGGACGTGCCGTCGAAGGTCGTTGCGCCGTTGTCTCGCAAACCCCCAGCGTTCGTTCCCGCCGTCGATGTGCGGGGTGAGGGCATCTTTCTGCAGTTCAACGAGCAGGAGATCGCTGCGTTCTGCGATGCCAACACTGACCGCGAACACCAGTTGCGGATCGCTCATGAGGCGTGGCGAAGGCGCCGAAATATGGATCCCCCTGATGGTGGCTTCCCCGGCCTGAGGTATGCGGTTTTGCACAGTTTCGCTCACGCCTTCATGCGAGCCGTGGCACTCGAGTGCGGCTACAGCGCCGCCAGCCTCAAGGAGAGGATCTATGCAGCTGACGACGGCGAGGGGCCGCCCATGGCCGGCATCCTCATCTACACCGCTGCGCCGGACGCTGAGGGCACCCTCGGCGGCCTCGTCCGACTCGGCGAACCTGCCGAACTCGAACGACACGTGGCTCGGGCTTTGGGACAGCAGGGGTTGTGCTCGTCCGACCCACTTTGCGGCGACCACACGCCAGAATCCGATGGGTCCACGCTGCATGGTGCCGCCTGCCACGCTTGTCTGTTCGCGCCAGAGACGTCGTGTGAACGGGGCAACAAGTACCTGGACCGTAGCTTGCTTGTCGACACGGTGAGCGGCGCACCGTCCCTCTTCAGTCGATTGGTGTGACATGGCGGGGTCGGTGCCTCCGGATGCGTTGTTGACCGCGTTAGTGGACGTTGCGACGTCGCTACCAACCAGAACACTCCTGGACTTGGCTGATCGCCTCCAAGCAGTTGACGACGGCAGTCGGCAGGTAGCCTTAGCAGCGATCTGCGCTTCGCTCCCGGTTGAAGCGTCGCGTGCGGGCGTGAGACAGCTTTTCGAGACATGGGCGCGCCACCACCCAGAGCTCCCTCCCCAAGCCGTTTCATGGAGCGTGCGTTCAGCAGCGGCGGTGGACGGCTGGCATCGGGCGGCGCAGTCGTTGGAGATCGTGTGGACGGGTCCGGCCCCAGCCGGAAGTCTCCTGCGGCGCACCGATCAGGCGTTATACGAACTCGTGAATCGTGCGCAGCGTGAACTCATCCTCGTAACTTTCGCGGCGTACAAGGTACAGCGGCTGCGCTCGGCGCTTTCTCAGGCCAAGCAGCGTGGCGTCTCTCTGATCTTCATCGTGGAATCGCCGGACGTCGGAGCCGGGAAGGTATCTTTCGACCCTCTGATGGGGCTCGGCAAGGATCTTGATGCCGAGGTGTGGCTTTGGCCCGAGTCACAACGCGCGTTGGATGACAACGGGCGCCACGGAACGCTCCACGCCAAATGCGCACTTGCTGACTCTGAGGTGATGCTCGTATCAAGCGCCAACTTCACCGGCGATGCTCTCGGAATCAATATGGAGCTGGGCCTGCTCGTGGAGCGCGGCGAGGCGCCGCGGACTGTTCGGCGGCACTTCCAAAGGCTCATGGACGAGGGGGCTCTCCAAAGAGTTGAATGAAGAGCGTTAGACCGCCACAACAGTCATGCTTATGGACCACCGCGGCGACGGGCTGGCGACCTTCCACTGTCGTGCACTTGGCGTGAGTCGAACTTGGGCTGACATTCTCTGACCTAGGTCAGTTTGCTCGCAACGCAGGCGGCGCTATCCTCCGAGCGTTGCCACATTCGGTGACGAGGAAAGGAGCGCTACGATGGCAGTCAAGCATGTGCCCACGGGCGAGGTTCACAAGGGAAACAAAGGCGGAACGACCGGCTGTGGTGTTGTACTGGTTCAGCGTGAACGCGACTCGGGGATTGGCTTCGTAAGGGAATGTTCA
>CBFGRJ010000293.1:0-9414 GCA_965651135.1 uncultured Myxococcales bacterium | reverse complement strand
CGGGTCGTCGTGTAGAGGCTCCGGGTGATCCGCGACGACGTCGGCTGAGTCAGCCCCGTCGAGCTCGGATTCCGGCGGCAGCGCTTGGCGCTTTGCCGGCTCGGTCCGCTTTGCCGACTCTGCCGACTGGGTCCGTTCCGCACTCAGGCTGAGCACCGCTGCCCCCGTCAGGCACCCGCCGAGGAAGATCGCGACTACGATTGCGTGCTGGGCCACGGGCATGGACGCAAGCATGTCATCAGCGCGGCCCCCGAGCATGTTGTGTCCGATTGTGTCCCGTTTTCGAAAGCTGAACGAGTGGACAGGCGCTGCCATTGCCGCGCTTTCGTTCGGGTGACTTGCGCGGCGTGGGTGCTCGGGCGCAAAACCTTCGCCTTTCGGTCGGCCGGCGAAGTTGGCGATTCGAGCCCATGCCAGCCTACGCGGAATGGTTAGCAGTTGGTAAGGGTCTGGCCCGCAAGATGCTTGAGGTATCGTCGACGCATGATGCCGGTCAAATCCCTCCGCTGCTTCTTCTATCCCCGCTCGGTCGCCGTCGTGGGCGCGAGCTCCAGACCCGGATCGGTGGGCCGCCAAGTCTTCGAAAACCTGCTGAGCTCCGGGTTCGAAGGTCAGCTGTACCCGGTCAATCTGCGACACCCTACGGTGCTCGATCGCACCGCGTTCGCTTCGGTGCGCGACATCGACGACGACTTGGAGCTCGCGGTGATCGCTACACCCGCCGACACGGTGCTCGAGGTGCTCGGCGCTTGCGCCGACAAAGGCGTCAAAGGCGCTTTGATCCTCTCCGCGGGGTTTGCCGAGGCAGGCGCTGCGGGCCAACGCCGGCAGCGACAGCTGCTCGACCTGGCTCGGCGTCGTGGCATACGCATTCTGGGTCCCAATTGCTTAGGGGTCATCTGCACCGGTTCGAAGCTCAACGCGACCTTCAGTCGGGGTAACGCACTACCGGGCGATCTGGCGCTGGTGTCGCAATCTGGGGCGCTCTGCACCGCGATTCTGGATTGGGCGAAGCCTCGCGCAATCGGCTTTTCTGCGGTGGTGTCGCTGGGTGACGCGGCCGATGTCGATTTCGGGGAGCTCTTGGATGCGCTCGCGCTCGATCCGGCCACGAAGAGCATCTTGCTCTACATCGAAGGCATTCACGACGCTCGACGCTTCGTTTCGGGTCTTCGAGCCGCAGCGCGTTTGAAGCCGGTCGTCGTGCTCAAGTCGGGGAGGCACGGCCCCGGTATTCAGGCGGCGATTTCGCACACCGGTGCACTGGCGAGTGCCGACGACGCTTTCGAAGCGGCATTGGAACGTGCCGGCGCAGTTCGAGTCTACAGCATCGGGCAGCTGTTCGCCTTGGCGCAGATGTTGGGGGCTGGGGCTCGGGCGCGGGGCAATCGCTTGGCGGTAGTGAGCAACGCCGGCGGTCCCGGAGTCATGGCCGCCGACCGAGCCTTCGAGCTACGAGTGGAGCTGGTAGATTTCGAGGAGCCAACGCTCGCGCGCTTGAATGCCGCGCTACCTTCGCAGTGGTCGCACGGCAACCCCATCGATGTGCTGGGCGATGCCGACGCCTCCCGTTACGAGCACGCCGTGACCGCCGCACTGGCCGATCGAAACGTAGACGCCGTGCTGACGATTCTCACGCCCCAGGCCATGAGCGAGCCCTTGAATGCGGCTCGAGCGGTGGCGCAGGTGGCCAAAACACCGGGAGCTGTCCATCGCAAGCTGGTCATGGCCTGCTGGATGGGGGGAGAGCAGGTTGCCGAGGCCCGCGCGCTGTTCGAACGGGAGCGCATCGTGCAGTTCAACACGCCCGAGGCAGCGGTCGAAGCGTTTCATTACCTCGCGCAATACGAGGAGAGCCAAAAGCTACTGTTGCAGGTGCCGGGCCCGCTCAGCGTTCAGGGAGTGGCAGACATACGAGGTGCACAGCTGATCATCGAAGGAGCGCTGGCCGAGCAGCGAACCCTGTTGACGGGCCCTGAATCGAAAGCGCTGCTCCGAGCGTTTTGTGTCCCCACCAACCAGGCCATCCTCGCCCGCGACGCGAACGAAGCGTTGGTGGCTGCCGAGTCGCTGGGGTTGCCCGTGGCTCTCAAGATCGAGTCGAGCCAAATCCCCCACAAGTCGGACGTCGGGGGAGTGGTGCTCAATGTCGCCAGCGCGCACCAGGTCAAGTGCGAGTATCACGCGCTGCTCGAGCGCGTGGCGGAACGTCGACCGAAGGCGGAGGTGCGAGGTGTTCTCGTCGAGCGCATGTGCTCCAAGCCACATGGGCGAGAATTGATTGTGGGCGCGTTTCGCGATCCTGTATTCGGTCCAGTGCTGAGCTTCGGCTTAGGCGGTGTGGCCGTCGAGTTGTTGCGCGACCGAAGCGTCGCCTTACCTCCCTTGAACCCACTACTGGCCCGTCGACTCGTGGAGCGCACGCGGTCAGCGCCATTTTTACAGGCTTTTCGCCAGTATCCACCCGTCGACCTGTTGGCGTTGGAACGGGTGCTGCTGTCCGTTTCGGAGATGGTTTGTGAGCTCCCCCATATCGTCGAAATCGAGATCAATCCACTGATCGTGGACGAATCTGGAGCCATGGCAGTCGATTGCCGCGTT
Source organism: uncultured Myxococcales bacterium (assembly GCA_965651135.1). Classification (GTDB taxonomy): domain Bacteria; phylum Myxococcota_A; class Polyangia; order Polyangiales; family Polyangiaceae; genus JAICQQ01. The sequence goes on along the minus strand of CBFGRJ010000293.1, from coordinate 6,813 downwards.
CACGTGGAACGACCCAAGCCGGGCTTGGGAAACTATCGCCACATGGCCATTCATCCCTATCCATCGGATATGGTCTCCAGTTTTCAGCTGCCAGACGGAACCGACGTCACGCTGCGGCCCGTCCGACCGGAGGACGCCGCGATGGAAGCGGAATTCGTACGCAATTTGTCACCCGAGGCCCGGTACATGCGTTTCATGACTGCGCTGAGCGAGCTGCCGCAAGATAGGCTCGCTCGGTTCACGCAAATCGACTACGACCGAGAAATGGCGCTGGTGGCTACCGTCCAGCGAGCAGGCGTCGAGCAAGAAGTGGGTGCAGCGCGCTACTACACCAACCCCGATGGTGAAAGTTGTGAATTCGCGTTGGTCGTGGCCGACGCCTGGCAGAAGCGTGGCATTGGGTCACAACTGATGGACCGGCTGATGCGCGTGGCTGCGGCTCGCGGACTCCGATACATGTCGGGTGAGGTTCTGGCGAGCAACGCCTCCATGCTGGCCTTGATGCGGGGCCTCGGCTTCTCCGTCAGTGGGTCCACCGACCCCGAGGTCGTTGAAGTCACGCGGGAATTGGCATGAGGTGCGCTTTCTTATAGGCGAACCTGTAATGAACGCGGGGTGGCTGCGTCGGCGGGGTTGAAACGGCGGGGAAGCCCGCCAACCCACCATTAGGAGGAAGCCATGACTCAAGAAAAAAACACCCAATCGAACGACTGCAGCCCTTGCCCCGGCGTTGCCTGCCAATGTGCGCCCACCGCCGGTGCCAAAGCGGTGGATCGCGGATGCTGCTGCAAGGGTGACTGCCGCTGTGGAGAAGCGTGCAGCTGCCCGAGCGGCTGCGGCTGCTGAGGAGCGTCGAGGCGACCCCGGCGGGGCTGTCAGTGCCTGTCAGTGGCAGCCTTCGCCGGAAGCTTCGCAGGTGCAGTCGAAGCAGCCGTGTTCGGCACACGTGCCGCACGAAGTGGAGACCTGTTTGCGCAGGGCCTCTCGCGCTCGGAACAAGCGTACGGCGGCGTTGTTTCCCGTGATCCCAGCTTTGGCGGCGTAGTCTTTGACCGATAGCCCATCGAGCTCGACGCGGCGCAGCGCTTCTGCGTATTCGGGTTTGAGTGTGGTGGCTAGCCGTGAAATGCAAGCGCACACCGAGCGATGCAGCTCGTCATCCCGGGGCGTGTGGCAATCGATCTGTTCGGCGAACGCCACCAGCTTTTTGTTGGCGCTGGCTCGCCGCCGGTAGTGATCGGTGACGGCGTTGCGCAAGATTCGGTAAAACCAGGCAACGGCCGATTCGTCGGCGCTCAGTAGGCCCAGTTTGCTTACTCCCCGCACGAACGCTTCCTGCAAGATGTCTTCGGCGAGCGCTCGATCACCGAGGCGGCGCTCGAGGAACTTCAAGAACTGACGGTGATTGTCCACGAGCACCTGAACGACCTCGCTCGTGGGCGGCGATTCTCGGTCGAAGCTTTCTCGCTCTTGCATGAACCGCACCTTTGCCTTTCGTCGCCTCAATGGCGAGAGGAGGCGGCAGGCAGCCCTTCGTGGGCGGCGGCACCGGGCGCTTCGACGCCCGCACCCGTGGGTGCTCCCAAGAGCTCCTGCAGCTCTTGGCCCTCGATGGTTTCGTTCTCGAGCAAAGCCTCCACCAGGCGATCCAATTCGGCGCGATGCTTTTGAAGGAGCGCGCTGGCTTCGTCGAGGCCCTTCTGAAGGACCGCGCGAGCCTCTTCCTCGATCGCGTGAACGGTAGCGTCGCTCACGCCACCCTCCGTGGCGATGCGCTGGCCCAAAAAGGGATGCTCGGTTTCGTGCTCGCGATAAACCGGGCCGAACTTCTTGCTCATGCCGTAGTGGGCCACCATTTTCGTAGCTATCTTCGTGGCTTGCTTCAGGTCGTTCTCCGCACCGGTCGAGACCTTTCCGAAGACCAGCCGTTCTGCGGCATACCCGCCCATGAGCACGCGAATCCGCGCCTCGAGCTCTGGTTCTATCATCAGGTGCCGTTCTTCGCCTGGCGTTTGCTGAGTCACTCCAAGCGCCATACCGCGCGGAATGATGGTGACTCGATGCAAGGACTCTGCGTAGGGAGAAAACTGGGCCACCACCGCGTGACCGGACTCATGCACCGCGACACGTCGTTTCTCTTCTGCGTTCAGCTTGGCTTCCCGCGGATCGCCGAGAACGATCTTGTCGTACGCTTCCGTGAAATCCGAAGCGTGAATGGCGTCGGCGCCTCGGCGCGTGGCGTGGAGCGCCGCCTCGTTCACCAGGTTGGCTAGATCGGCGCCGGAGAACCCCGGTGTATTTTTGGCGATGGAATCCAGATCCACGTCTTCGGCCAGCGGCTTGTTCTTCACGTGGACGTCCAGAATCGCGCGACGCGCCTGCAGCTCAGGGCGATCGACGATCACCCGCCTGTCGAAACGACCGGGCCTCAACAGGGCCGGGTCCAGCACGTCGGGTCGATTTGTCGCTGCCAGAACGATGGTCAAATCGTTGCGGTCGAAGCCATCCATCTCCGACAGAAGCTGGTTCAGCGTCTGCTCGCGCTCGTCGTGGCCTCCACCCAAGCCCGCGCCTCGCGATCGGCCGACCGCATCGATTTCGTCGATGAAGATGATGGCTGGAGCGCTCTTTTTGGCCTCCGCGAACAAGTCGCGAACGCGTGCGGCACCCACGCCGACGAACATTTCGATGAACTCCGACGCGCTGATACGAAAGAACGGGACGCCGGATTCACCGGCCACTGCCCTGGCCAGCAGCGTCTTCCCCGTGCCGGGCGGTCCCACTAGCAGGACGCCCCTGGGCACCTTGCCTCCCAATCGGCGGAAGCGCTCCGGTTCCTTCAAAAACTGCACGATCTCTTGTAAGTCACGCTTGGCCGACTTCAAGCCGGCGACGTCGTCGAACGTCACGTTGACTCCCGTGCTCTTTTCGAACTTGCGGCTCTTGCTCTTCAGAATACCGCCGAACGGGCCGGCGCCTCCCGTCATCATCTTTTGAGCGCGTCGAGAGATCCAGATCCAGACGCCGATGATGAGCACCCACGGCAAAAGTCCGAGTAGTAGCTGTATCGCAAAGGGTTGATCTTCCGTCCTGACGCTAATCTTGACCTTCTGCTCCCGAAGCGTGGGAAGCAGCGCTTCGTCATCCATGGGGCGAATCGTGCGGAAGACTTTGGTTTGCCCGCCTTGTACCGGCTCTTGTGCCTTGAGCGTGCCTTCTACGCGCGAGCCGCGAATCACGACCGATTCGATCTTGCCGTTCTCTGCCCAATCGTAAAATACCGAGTAGTCGACGAGTGGCTGCCCCGTCTCTTCGACGCTGGAGCGCCAAAACCACATGCCGGCCATCATGGCGGCCAGCACCAACAGCATCGGCCACGAGACCCCTGGGCGCTCAGGCTCCGGAACCGGGGGCCGGCTGTTGCTTCCTTGAGGTGGCATCATCTGAGACATGGGGGACTCCGCTGGGCACCGTAGCGCGCACACTTCGCGCCAGCTACATGGAAAGCAAACGTTGTGCCTTTGCCTCGAAACCACAAGGGTTGGCCCGCGGGCACAGCACATTTGTAGGAACTCAGAGATCGATACGAATGTCGCTTTCGCGCTCGGGGCGAATGCCCCGCTTGTCGGAGTAGAAAGCTCGAAGGCGTTCGATGTCGTGTTTCGGATCGTGCGTGAGCTCGAGCAAAGGACCCACACCGCAGCGACGAGTTCTTGCGTCCAAAAACGCGAGCAGAAGCGGGACCCGTGCCTGCTGGGCCACATGGTAAAAGCCGCTCTTCCAGTGGCCGGTCTTGGCCCGGGTCCCTTCGGGAGCCAGCGCCAGCCATAGCTTGGGACGCGTTTGGAAGGCCCTGACCATCGCTTGGACCAGGTGATGGTGTTCGCTACGCTCGACTGGAATGGCGCCCGTGCCACGGAAGAACCAGCCGAACGGAAATCGGAACAGCGTGTGCTTGGCCAGGTAGGCGACGTCTTTGCCGAACGCCATACGCACCAGGAACATCAGGGGAAGATCCCAGTTCGAGGTATGGGGTGCGAACACGACGACGCAGCGTGGAATGGCCGGAGGGTGTCCCACCAAATGCCAACCGAACGCCCGCAGTAGCGCCTGCGCTACGAGCATTTGAAGGCGTTGTCCCGGTCTCCCTACGCTAGACCTGTCGTCGCGCACGGCTCGTTCGAGTCTGGCATGCGCGGCGGGTTCAGCAATTGCTGCGAATCAAGCGGCAACGTGCGCATGAGTTGCGGGGCTTGGCGGCGGAGCACGGCTGACTTTTCCGGCGGAGCGCTAATCTTGCGCAGGGCGCGAGCGCCCGTCGATCGACGGACTTGCATTTCGCAAAGACTTGCATTTCGCAAAAGGGGACCTAGAGATCGACCGCGGCGCCCACTTGCCCGACAGTGTTACGGTCAATCCCTCGGCGCGTGCTCCCCTCCCTTCGCGCCGGCTGTTGCGGTGGGCGTCGCACTGGCCCGGTTCAGCGCTAGTTTCATGCTATAGGTTCTCGCCCCGTGACTAAAGAACGCTTGAAAGCTCTCTTGGCTGAATATGGGCGCGTCGCGCTCGTCACCTATCTGTGCATCTTCGCGTTGGTGTTGGCCGGCTTTTCCGTTGCGTTCGCGCTTGGTTTCGAGGGGCACGGCGTGGGTGAGGGCGCCAGCGCTTTTCGTGGAGCATCCCTGATTGGCGCGGCTTACCTGGCCACGAAGCTGGTGCAGCCGCTGCGCATCGTCGCAACGGTGGCTCTCACCCCACTGGTGGCCAGCGCCCTGAAACGCCTGCGCCCCAGCAAGCGCCCTATAGATCCCATAGATGTAGACTAGGCGCGTCAGCGAAACCAGCGGCGGCTCAGGAACAATCGCGTTAGGCCAACCGCAATCACGAGCATGGCGGCGAGCACGGCCGGGTAGCCGTACTTCCACTTGAGCTCGGGCATGTTGTAGGGCGAGCTGGTGTCGAAGTTCATTCCGTACACGCCGGTCACGAAGGTCAGCGGTATGAACACGGTCGCCACCAGCGTAAGAAAACGCATGACATCATTGGTCTTGTTGCTCAGCACCGAAAGATAGGTCTCCACCAGCGTTTCGGCGGTTTCTCGGTACACCTCGGCCAGGTCTTTGAGTTGGCTCACATGATCGCGGCAATCGCGCAAAAAGAGGCGCGTTTCTTTGGTCAACAGAGCATCTTTGCTGCGGCTCAGGGTATCCAGCGCTTCACCCAGCGGCCAGAGCACCCTTCGAAACTGCAAGAGATCACGTTTCAACGCCTGCACCTCCATCATCAAGTTGGGCCTTTCGGCTTTCAGCACGGCCGTTTCCAAATCGGCGAGACGCGCGTCGAGCGCATCCGCAACCGGGAAGTAGTGATCCACGACCGAATCGAGCAGGGCATAAACGAGGTAGTCGCTGCCCTGTGTTCGAATGCGTCCCTTGTTGTTGCGAATCCGCTCGCGCACCGGCTCCAGCGAATCGGAGGGTAGCGTGCCCTGAAAGGTCAACACGTAGCGGCGATCCAAGTACACGCTCAATTGTTCGACTTCCAGGCTGTCTTGCAGGGTGATCATGGCCACTACGATGAAGTGCCGATCCAGGTAACGTTCGACCTTGGGTCGCTGGCCCTGATCGATGACGTCCTCCAGCGCCAGAGGGTGCACGCCCAACGTTTGCTGCAATTGATCCAAGATGCGCTGGTTGGGCGGTCCGTCGACATCGATCCACGTCACTGGCCAATTCTCGATGAGCTGGGCCAGATCGAGCTCCTCCCCAGCCTGCTCCGCGAACCCATCCGGGCCGTAGGCGATGCAGCGAACCAGCGGAGGCTGGTCCGTTCGGGGTTCGAGCTCACCGGGAGCCGTGCCGGGAGCCGAACGAGGGGGAGCGCTGGACCGGCGGGAGAGCAAACGCGACTTGTGTGCCATGGCGACAGTATCCACTGCCGCGTCAACGATGGGTATCACCACGGTACAACGAGCCGGTGATCGACTTGAACACCGCGAAGGTCGTCACCTGCTTGCGCCGCCTTGGAGCCGCCTCACCCCACGCTCGGCAGAGTCACGATGAAGCGACTGCCGGTGCCTAGCTCCGACTCGACGCGAATCGCGCCGCCATGGGCTTGCACGATGCGTTTGACTAGCGCGAGCCCCAAGCCCACCCCGCCGGTCTGGCGCGCCCTGCTGCGATCGGTTCGGTAGAACGGCTCGAAGACTCGCTCTCGGTCGTCGCGTGGAATACCGAGCCCCTGGTCTGCGATCGTGACCTCGATGCTCGCCTCGCTGGCAGCGGCTGTCAGCTCGATGTTGGTTTCGGGATCGGAGAACTTGGCAGCATTGTCGAGAAGATTATCGAGCGCTCGCCGCACCAACACCGGGTCCAGCTCCAGCATGGGCAGCTCGGTATCGATGCTACACTCGAGCCGTCGCTCGGGGTGGTGCTTGCGAAAGCGCGTCACCGATGCCGTGAGCAGCTCGTTGCCGGAGATTCGCTGGCGATGCAACGGTGGTAGGCTGTCAGCCGTGGCGCCTCGCGCCAAGCTCAGCCGAGTGGTCGTCATGACATCGTCGATGAGATGCTCGAGCTCGATGAGCTCTTCTGCAATGTCCTCGACGTGGCGGTCCGCTTTGCGCACGTCACCGTCTCTCACGAGCTCCAGCGCCAGGCGGATACGCGACAACGGCGTGCGCAGCTCGTGGGATACATTGGCCAAGAGCTCGAGCTCGGTGCGGCGGAGCTCCGCTAACCGCTCGGCCATTTCGTCGAAGGCGCGCGCCAGATCGCCGATTGCGTCGCCGCGGCGACGCTCGAGACCGGCGCG
>CBFGRJ010000292.1:0-9416 GCA_965651135.1 uncultured Myxococcales bacterium | reverse complement strand
GCATTGCTCTGCAGCAGCCACAGGCTGGCAATGGCGACGCCCGTGAGCGCCAGCGACGCGTAAAATACCTCGGCGGGCAGGCCGTCTCGAGAGCCCTGCACTGGTTCGAAGCCGGCGTTCTCGCTGCCGCCCGCTTGCTCGACGTGCACGGGTTCCGGAGGAATCTCCAACGTGATGCGATAGTTAGCACCAGCGTCGGTCAGCAGGCTTCGCGACGTAGTGCGCCCAGCATGGATTGCGCCGAACGAGTGCGAACCAGGCAAAACGTAGTGTCGCCCGCTCTCTGCGGCAGCCCCGTCGATGGTCATCGTGCAGGGGCTCGGACTACAGCTCAACTCCAGGCGAGAAAGCTTTCTCTCGGCCTCTGCCAACGCTTGGCGCGCGCGGGCGGCCAAAGCAGGCTCCGCGCTCTCCCGCGCCTCTGCACGCATGGCAGCGGTGACCACCAACAAGTTTTCGTTGGCCTGCCGCGCCGCTGCCATCGCATTCATCAGGGCCTCCGTGCTCGGATGAATCGAGTCAGCTTCTAGAAAGAGCTTGGCGGCCTCGGCATATTCCGCCCGCTCGTAGTGCTCGAGCGCGGAATCGTAAACCTCTGCCGCTCGCTGCAACTCCGTTGCAGCGCAAGGGCGCACCCAAAAGCTGACACCGATCAGCACGAGGGCGTGCATGAAGTTCTTGATCGCAATTGCGGCCGTTCCCCGCGCCATGGAATACTGAGGGTACCCGAAGGGACGAGCCCGTGCACCGCCAACAATCGTATCTGACACTAGCCCTAGTGGTCGCAGCCTGTGGCTGCTCGCTGGTGATTGGCGATATCCCTCCGGCTGCCAAAGGTGACGCAAGCCAAACAGGGGCTGGTGGCCAGGCAGGTGCATTGGGCTCCGGCGGCGAACCAGCGAGCGATGGGCAAGGTGGCGCGACTGGCTCGAATAGTGCAAGCTCGGGAGGTCGCGTTGGGGTGGGTGCTGGTGGTCAGGGCGGAGATAGCAGCGATGGCACAGCACAAACCAGTACGACCAGTGGTCACGCGGGCGGCGAGGGCGGCGCCGCGCCGGAGACCAGCGCCTCGAGCGGGGGCACTGGCGCTTCGCCCGGCTCCGGGGGCACCGGCGCTTCGCCCGGCTCGGGGGGCACCTCGACCTGCAAGGATGCCTGCGATTGCGACGGCGATGGCGCGCTGTCGGAAGCGTGCCAGGGCGATGATTGCGACGACAACGATCCGCTGGCCTATCCGAGCCAGAAGAGTTTTTTCGCCACACCCCGAGGCGCGGCCGGCTTCGATTACAATTGCGACGGCCAGAGCGAGCGACAGTTCGACGCGGCCACTAAATGCGGCGCGCTGCTCTCGTGCAGCGAAGGCGCCAGTGACGGATTCCTCGGAACCCTACCTGCCTGCGGAGAGACCGGCACTTGGGGAAGGTGCAAGGTCGACGGACTACTATGCGTAGACGAGGTCATCGAAAACGCACGGACGATGCTCTGCCGCTAAACGCTCAGGCGAAGTACTGCTGATACGTATTTTTTAGCCTGGGCATCAGTGATTCGGTAAGGCTCGAACTCCGTGCGTCCCGATCGAGCACGAGCAGCGTGGCGCGGGCTTCATTGGCAAGCTCCTCGATTTGCGCGGAGGCATCGCTAAACACCGCCTCGTCGACCACTAGCGCAAAGGGACGCCAAGTGGATGCTGCCGTTGCGGCGCCGTCGAGAGTGCAGTGTTCGAAGTAGACATCGAGCGCTTCAGCGCAACTGCGACATGATTCGATCTGGTCGGCTTCGCTGCTCACCAGCACAATGGCGGCTACGGCTCTGAAGCGTTTGGTGGGATCTTCACTGGACATGGCTACCTAGGTTACGCGATCCGATGCGAAGCTTGAACCTCCGTTGGCTCGTGGAGCCCACGTGATCTCGGCTCCGTGAATGCCACACCTTGCAAGGTCGGATCGACTCACAAATGGCAGAGCACCGACCCATGCTCACCCATGCTCAGGCCCAGAAGCGAGTCCCCACTCGGTACTTGTCTCGACCGCTGCGGCCCGTTCGGCAGGGCGTGGGAGCAGGGTCGAGCCATTGCTCGAGCTGGTCCCCAGGAAGCTCGGCCCTGCCGACCGTCAAATACTTCCCGCGTGCCAGTCCGATCGCGGCCCCTCGCATGGCCCCGTAGGCAACCTTCAATTCTGCTCCGTTTTCGATCGCTTGAACGACCTGGGCCCTCGAGAAGTAGAGCACGGTCTGACTGCCGAAGTAAGGCCTGATTCCCACACTCTTGACTGTGCCGTCGTCACTCGTGCTCGCATAGACGACCAGCCCCAGCCTTGGCACTCCAACCATCGCAATGGACTACAACACAATTCAGCCCCAACCACAAGCCCATCAATCCCATAACATATGCCGATATCCGCCAGCAACTTTCGCCGATATGCCGAGATCGCAACCACGCGCGACGCGCTGTGAATTCGTGCAGGAGGAAGCACTGCTCACCCTCACGACCGCGCTCCCACACCTGAGCTCATGACGCGCTGTCGTCACCCAAGCGAAACACTCTACGAACGCGCTCAGCGCCGGTCAGTCGTGCTCTGGGCTTGTCGGTGTCTCGATACGCATCACCGCGGGCACGAGCCTGCGAAACGGAGTTAGGGCTCGTGGCGAGTGCTGCTGAGCCGTGAGTACGCCGCCAGCAGCTCCTTGCGCGACTTGGCACCGAGCTTGCGCGCCGCACGCGACAAGAGCACCCTGATCGTCGAAGGGGCAAGCCCCAGTGCCTCCGCGATACTCTTGTTCTTGTATCCGCGCGACGCATAGGTGAGCACCTGCCACTCGCGCTTGGTGATGCGGTCACGCCTGTCCTCTGCTGAGACGGGCCTGCGTGTAAGCCGATAGCGAAACCCCTCGAACTCGAACTCTTCGACCACCCGCCACCTCGTGCCCCGCCCTTCGCCGGCGTCTGGCACGAGCCGTTCCCTGGCCGCTTGCGGCAAGATGCCACGCCATCCGCTGGGCCGCTCATCGGGCTGGAATCCCTGACCTTGCTCGATGCGCTTCAAAGCTGATCGCACACTGTCCTCCTCCTCGATCCCTGCAAGCGGATTCAGCTCGGCGGTTGGGACCACAGAACGATACTCAATAGCCGTGGCGCTCAGCAAGCCGCGCGCGCAATTAAGCCACACCGAGAAGCTCCCGAAATGGCGAAATCCGACAGTCACCTAACGCGTTAACGAATGTGGCTGGGGCTACGCACCAGAATGGGGACGTCCGACGTGGTTGCTGTCCCATTGGTAAGCAGAAACAAGGGTCACGAAGACTCATCACTGAGCCCGCAACAAAACCCGCTTACGGATGCACGCGTAAGCGCGAAGCAGGAAGCACTGATTGTCGCGAGCGGAGGAAACGCTGCAGAGCGTTTACGGTGTTCGACGTAAACATCGCCCGTCGCTCACAATTCGCTACGACTCGCTCACGAAACGTCAGCTTTACGTCAAACGTTGTAAGCGATGCAGCTCAACGGGTAATTGCCACCCTCGTGCCAAATAAAGTTGACTTGCGCAGCCTTCGATTTCTGTGAATGCTCTGCGCTCGTGTGACCACCTACTCCAAGCGCATCTGACAAACTACATTCACTGACCTCAACGATCGAGCGCTTTGGCAAACGGGTAACGTTCAATGAAAGGGCACCCCGTGCTTGACGACGTCAACCTAGTTTCGGAACCCACCCCACGAGGCATTCCCGCGCCCTTCGTGATCGGGCGCGACGAGATCCAAAGTCTGCTCACCCAAGCAGGACTGGAGCTCAAACCGTTCGCTCGACACTCCCTCTTGGCTGCAGCGTTGCCGGACTCGCGCATTTCCCTGGCCTGGGTGAGCGTAAGACCGGCTCAGTGCAGTCGTCGCAGCATCGAAGCGGAACACGCCATGCTGATCGTACTTCAGGGCAACGCGCGACTCGTCGGCTCGGTCGACAGGACGATCGAGCGCGGCGATGTGGTGACGCTGCCCGAGGGCTCGGAGTATGCCTTTCACGACGTCGGCTCCGAGGGCCTTTACCTGTTGAAGATAACCTTCAGCGGGAAGGATGAAGCAGCGAAGTCACCCAACGGTGACTATTCCGATGTCACCTCGCTCGACCAGCTTTTGGCGCTCAACGAACGACGCGCCAGCGAAGTGCTCGAGAACCCGTACTTTGCAATGCTGGAAAGCGGGGCACTCGACTCACCCGAAGCGCGCGCAGAGTTCCGCGACCGTGCCCGGGTGTTCTGCGACGCGTTTCAGGTTTTTCTTTTCATGCGCCAAGCGACGTGCCGCGACGACTCGTATCGTGACACCTTCGCCGAGCACCTTCACGAGGAGATTGGTCACAACACACTCATGCAGCTCTCGGGCCCCCGCAGACCGTTCGACCCCGTATTGGCTGCCACGAGCCAGTGGTTCGCACAGCAAATGTTGGTTCTCGACAATGTCGGCAAGGCCGCGCTGCACCTGGTGCTCGAGACCGGCGGCGATTACTTTCACAAGCTCGCGAAGCCCGTATTCCAGACCGACGAATCCGCTCGCTACTTCGAGACCCATGCTGAAGACGACGCTCGACACAAACAAATGAGCATCGACCTTTTGCGAGGACACCAGCCCCAAACCTACCGCTCGTTGTGCAGAGTTCTCGATGACGCTTGGACCATGTTGGATTCACTAACGCGACGCATTGCCTATTTAATCGCACGGGAGAAGTCACGCTCTGGCACACCAGGCAACGATTCATCCCGCTCGCATGAATAACAATCCCACACTATCGAGGTAAATTCATGAATCACGCACCCCAACGACCCACGCAAGAGAGCGCATTGCTCCAGAATGTCGTCATCCTCGGAGGTGGAACCGCAGGTTGGATGACCGCCTCGTATCTCAAACGGGCGTTTCCAAACCTACACATCACCTTGGCCGAGGCGCCCGGTATCCCCAAGATTGGTGTGGGCGAAGCGACCATTCCCAACTTGCAGAAAGTCTTCTTCGACTTCTTGGGCCTCCAAGAAGATGACTGGATGCGCCGTTGCAATGCCGCCTTCAAAGTCGGCATCAAGTTCTCGAACTGGCGCAAGCCGCGAGCCGAAGATCCGAACGACTACTTCTATCACCTGTTCGGCTTGATTCCCGAGTGCAACGGTGTGCCCCTCTCGCACTATTGGGCGCTCAAGCACCTGGGCGGCGACAGCGAACCGTTGGCCTACGCCTGCTACAAAGAGCCACCGCTCTTGGACGCGAAGCTGGCTCCCCGTTATATGGATGGTAGCCGTGCGATGTATTACGCGTGGCACTTCGATGCCCACTTGGTGGCAGACTACCTACGGGAAGTTGCCGTCGGCTGGGGGGTCGAGCACCTGACCGACATGCTCGAAAACGTCGAACTTGCGCCGGACGGCGGCATCCAGGCTTTGCACATGCGCAGCGGGAGAAAGCTACAAGCTGATCTGTTCGTCGATTGCTCCGGGTTCCGCGGGCTCTTGATCAACAAGGCGCTCGGCGAGCCGTTCGTCGACATGAGCGATTATCTACTGTGCGACAGCGCCGTCGCTTCGAACGTGCCTCATGACGACGATCAATACGGCGTCGAACCCTACACCTCGGCCATCGCCATGGACTCCGGGTGGACCTGGAGAATTCCCATGCTGGGCCGCTTCGGTTCGGGATACGTGTATTCCAGCAAGTTCGCGGATGAAGCTCAGGCAGTGCGGGATTTCTGTGAGCTCTGGAACCTGAACCCGGACACGGCGAACCTAAACAAGATCCGCTTCCGCGTTGGCCGCAATCGGCGAGCCTGGGTCAAGAATTGCGTGAGCATCGGTCTTTCGTCGTGCTTCCTCGAACCGCTCGAATCCACGGGCATTTACTTCATCTACGCGGCCATCTACCAGCTCGCGAAGCACTTTCCCGATCGCTCGTTCAACCCCACCCTGGTATCTCGCTTCAATGAAGCGATCGAAACCATGTTCGATGAATGTCGCGACTTCATCCAGGCGCACTACTTCATCAGCCCGCGTCAAGACACGGCGTTTTGGCGCGCGAACCGCCACGAGCTGCGCCTTTCGGACGACCTCCAACACAAGGTAGCCACCTACAAGGCCGGCCTCGCCGTAAACCAACCGCTTTCGGACGTCGACGGGTACTACGGCAACTTCGACTGGGAATTCCGCAATTTCTGGACCAATAGCAGCTTCTACTGCATGCTGGCGGGGCTCGGACTGGTCCCAGAACAGGCGTATCCGCGCATCCGCTACTCCGAGGAGTCGTTGAAGAGGGCGGAAACCATGTTCGGTGAAATCAAGCGCGAGTCTCGGGAGCTGGCCGCCAAGCTACCGACGAATCACCAGTTCTTGCGCAAGCTCCACGGCAGCGAGCGCTGAGAGCGTACCCAAGCAGCGAAGGGGACTCATGGAAGGACTGCACATGTCTGAAACCTCGGGCGCCGCCGTTGCCCCCCTGCCACTGGAGGTATCACCGGAGCAGTTCCGCTCGGCGATGGCATCGTTTGCGACGGGCATCACCGTGGTCACCACGCTCGACGCCAGCGGCTCCCCGCATGCCATGACAGCTACGGCGTTCACCTCGGTATCCTTGAGTCCACCTCGTTGCTTGATATGTCTCCACAAGCGCGCCCGACCACACCGTCCCCTCTTGGAAATGGCGCGCTTCGCCGTCAATATCCTCAGCGCTGCTCAGGAAGATTTGGTCAGTCGTTTCGCATCGCCCGTGGCCGATCGCTTTCACGGCGTTGTGTGGAACCGCGGGGAACTGACGGGCTGCCCGATTATCGACGGAGCCCTCGCCTGCATGGAATGCGAGGTCGCCGAGGTACACCCCAGCGGCGATCACGACATCATCATCGGTGAGCTTCGCTCGGTGCAAGTGCGCGAGGGCGCGCCGCTCGTGTATTTCCGCGGGAGTTGCGCCCACCTGCGCCCCTCACCCAAAGCGACGGAACAACGCGTCGATTCGAAAGCGGTCCGGGAAGGGCCCGCAGAGCAAAGAAAGGTGCACAGCTTGCCTTCGGCAATCACTCCTTCGCAGGTTCCAGACGATCTGGTGCAATACATAACAAATCAGCGCTATGGCGAGTATTCACCAGAACAACACGACGTGTGGCGAGAGGTGCTGCGGCGCAACCGTCGCATCGTCGGGGAGCACGAATCCCATGTGCACCCCGCCTATGTCTACGGGATGCGGGAGCTCGACTTGCCCGAGCGCATCCCGCGCGTCGAAGAGCTCAACGAGCGGCTTGCCGGCACCGGCTGGAGCACCGTCTGCGTCGACGGTTACGTTCCCTCTCGAGCCTACGCGCGCCTGATGGCGCATCGCATCTTTCCGGTGTCACGTCAGATCCGCAACTGGCAGCAGCTGGACTTCGCCCCTGCCCCAGACCTGGTGCACGACGTCGTGGGTCACCTGGCCATGCTCTACCTACCCGAGCACCGCGACTACCTTCGACGCCTCTCGGAGGTCATGACCCGGGCCGATGCCAATCGGCTGGATGAAGATTTCTATGCGAGCAGCGTGCGCATGGCCGACTTGCGCTGGAACCCGAGCTCACCCGCCGACGAAGTGGCAGCCGCGGAAGCCGAGGTGGCCAGCATCCACACTGCGCTGGTCGACAACGCTTCCGAGCTCACGCACTTGCGCCGCCTGTACGTCTGGAGCGTGGAGTTCGGACTCATGGGGACGAGCGACGACTTTTGCCTGTTCGGCGCTGCTTTCTTCTCCTCACCCACCGAGTTTCTGGCTGCTAGCGACAAAAAAGCGCCGATCTTGCCCTACGGACTCGATGTCATCGACTACGAAAACGCTTTCTCGGATCTGTTGAGTCAGTACTTCGTAACGCCCGGTTTCGCTCATCTCGAACGTGTGCTCGACGACTATGCGGCGACGATGCGGCTGCGGAGCGATCGCCCCCACACCAGCGAGATTCGAGGGATTTTGCCAATACCCGCACCCAAGGAAGGCGTACGATGATGGAACGAGTCCTGGAACAAGAGGTGATGGACACCCTCGAAGATGCCGAGGAGTACGCATCCATAGACAATCGCGAGGTCAACGAGACATTCGTGGCGCAGGCTCTCGAGCTCGCGCCACGCACGGGCCAGGCCCTGGACATCGGCACCGGTCCAGCCGAGATTGCGATCCTTCTCGCGGAACGCGCGCCCAAGCTGCGGGTGCTCGGCATCGATCTGGGACAACACATGTTGGCCACGGCCCGGCGCAACGTGGCTCGTGCCGGCCTGGCCAATCGCGTAGAAATCCAGCGCGCCGACGCCAAAGCGACGGGGTTCCCCGATCAGAGCTTCGACATGATCATTTCCAACAGCCTGGTCCACCACATCCCCGATCCCATCCAACTCTTCACCGAGATTCAACGCATCGCGCGCCCAGACGCCGCTCTATTCATCAAAGATCTACACCGCCCGGCAACGCGCGAAGAACACACCCACCTCGTGGACCTGTACACGCGTGGTTGCACACCGTATCAGATCCGCGGGTTTTCCGAATCGCTCCAGGCCGGACTCACGGTCTCCGAGGTCGAAATGCTGTGCCAGGAGGCCGGGCTCGACAACGTGAAAGTCCGCCGCTGCTCGGACCGTCATTGGTGTCTGGAGCGTCGAGCTCGACCGGAAACAGCAAGCAACGTTGCATGACCCACCAAGCCTCGAGGCGACAGCCAGGGAGAACAATCCGATGATGCAGGTACTGTCCGCGATTCAAGAAACCGCCAAAGAATTCGAGAAGCGTCCATACTTCAGACTGCTAGAGGGACCCGGCAGCCCGCGGGACGTTCAGATATTGGTTCCTGCAGCTACCTTCTTCGTGTTCGCCTTCCAGGATATGCTGCGTTTGAATCACGAGCGAGTGCGAGACGACGACCTCAAGCAGATAGCCAGACAGCACCGCATGGAGGACGCAGGTCACGAGCTCTGGTTCATAAACGACATGAGAAAACTGGGCGTAGAGCGCGACATCCCCTGGATATTCAGCAAGCACCACCGCGCCACACGAGATGCATCGCTGGAGTTGATAGGCGAGATCCTACACGCCGAGGACGACTATCAACGAATCGCAATTCCTCTGGTGCTCGAAGCAGGCGGCCATGTCTACTTCAGTCGCATTTTTCACTTCTTCAAACGCTGCGGCGTCGACTTGGACCTGGAATACTTCGCAGAAGCGCATTGGCAAGTGGAACAAGCTCACGAAGTCTTCGACGCAGATCACAGCCAGAAGTTGGAGCGAATCCAACTCAGTGGCATGGCTCGAAAGCGAACCATCGACATGGCGGGTCGAATGTTCCAATCGATGACGCGCATGGTGGACGACATCCATGCACAAATCGAGGCGAGCCGACAGGGTGCCTCGAGACCTGACCTGGAAACACTCACGAACTAGGA
>CBFGRJ010000291.1:0-9440 GCA_965651135.1 uncultured Myxococcales bacterium | reverse complement strand
CCACCTTCGCTCGCGGGCCGCGCGAAGAAGCTGTCTTGCCATTCGGCATAGGTGCGCTCGAGGTGTATGTCCGTAGCAACGACCGGCTCGGTCAAAGTGACATCGTGACAAGCGCCGCAAAGAGCCGACGACTCGGGGGCCCTCGAGTCGAAATGCGGGGAGTACACGGAGGCATGCGCGGGGTTGTCGGCGGGGTCGCGAAAGGGGCCCCGCATCGTCACGTCGTTCGCGAGATGCAGAGGGTTGTTGTGCACGCCTGCTACCTGCTGGGTATTGTGGCAGAAGTAGCAGGTGACGCCCTGATACCGAGGCGGCAACTCGGCCAGGTTCGTGCCGTCGAGGGTCAAGTTCTCGCGAACCGCCATGGGCGCGTGGCAGTTGACGCAGAACGTGCCAAGGCGGCCGTCGGTTTCTTCCTGTCCGCGCGCATTCATCGCCACGAACACGGGGTCCCGGGAAGCGTAGGCGTGCATGCTGCCTGCCCATTCGTCGTACTGACCGGGGTGACACGCGCGACACGTTTCCGGGTCGAGCAACGCTTCTCGATCGGCGAAACTCGGCTCGCTCGTTGCCTCCTCGCCGCAGCCCGCGACGACACACGTGGCCAGTATCACGAAGCTTGGGGATCGCATGGACACGGCTACTGCACGCACACGTCGAACTCTACGGAATCGGTTAGATTTTGCTGCGTCAGATCCACCCGGATCGTCCACAGGCCCGGCATGAAAGTATTCACGGGGGCGAGCCGATATTGCCCCTCGGCTTCTTCGCTGACGCCGACGGTGACCGGAGTGCCGTGACCATGATGCGGCATGAACGGTGTGACCCGGATGGCCTTCGCCAGCTCGGCCAGCGCATCACCCTTCTCGTCGACTATTTCGATGAGCCACGAGTTGTCGCCCAATGCAGGCGGATCGGGCGAATGCTCGACGAAGCGCAAGCTCCAGTCGGCATCGCTGCTCAGCATCAGCTCGGAAAGATCATCGCCACGACCCCCGCAATCGGGTGAGTCGAGGGCTGTCGTGCCCTCGTCCGGCTTTCCCGAACAGGCCACCAAGAGTACGGCCGTCCCCATCGAACCCGCACGGCGCTTTCGGCGAGCTCGTGCGCGGGCCTCGAGCGCTGCCCAAAGCGCGGCAAGCCACGCCAGCCAGGCTGTGCCCTTCGGCGTCGGCCCGAGTCGACACCCGGAGCGCGACTGCGCCCCGTGAGTGGCGGGCGTCGGCTCGGCCCCGGCAGCGCCGTCGGTGACAGAATCACCGTAAGACTCGCGCAGCCACTGCTCGCTGAACGAGCATTCTTCTCCACAGGTGGTGAGCTGTCCCAGATCTTCCAACCGCAGATGGGGACTCCAGCTCTGCCCCTCGTCGTTGGAGCTGCCCACGAGAAAAGGCGATGCGCGCGTGAAATCGTTGAGGCACGTGTAGAGTACGCCCTCGTGGGCGCCCAGGCACTCGAAGGCAGGTCCCTCGTCACTCACGCGTTCGAAGACGAGCTCTTTTCTGAGAGCTCTGTAGAGGCTACCGGCGTTGCTGCGGCGCCCAGCCACCCACAGCTCGTCGTCGTCCAGCGCGATGCCGCCGAAGGTTTCGCCGTCTTCTAGGGTCAGCAACCTGGTGAACGTTCCGCTCTCTGCATCGAAACGCCAGAGCTCGTCCGCTCCTCCGATGGTGCTCTCGGCTTGCACGAGGACCGCGCGAGGTGAGCGCGGATCCACCAGGCGCGGCCACAGCGTAGCCGTGTCGTCGCCAATCACCGGCGCAGCGAAGTCCCAGGTTTCGCCCGCGTCGACGCTGAACGCGACGTGCCAGGTGCGCGGCGAAAAGGTGTAGCCCGTCACGAAGATTGCCGCCGGGTCGCCGCCTGCCACGAGCTTGCGGTAGCCCGAAGCCCCGTCGAAGCTTTGGACCACCGCTAGATCTTCGCCAAGTCTTGCCCGTTCGACGTAGAGCGCTTGGCCATCACGACTAGCGACCAGAGCGAAGCTGGTGGGTGGTGCATCGCTGGCGTCAGTCGCCAAGGCATAGCTCAGAACCCACGTGTTGTTGGCGCTGCGTGGTCCTGCGTTCCACTCGCACAGATTTCCGGCTTGTTCGTAGAGTCCCGTATCGGTGGAGCAAATGGTCGTGGTATCGTTCCCCTGCACGTCCAACAAAAGTCCGCCGATGCGTTCCTCGCAGGTCAAGTGCCAGCGCTCGTCCCGCAGGGTGAGCAATCCGAAGTTGGTGACGACCACGGGGCTACCCAACAGCGCTTGAACCCCCCAGATTTCCGGAGTGCACGGACCGCAAGCGCTAGCCCGACCTGGGGTCAGAGCGACTGCGATGCCCACCAGAAGAGTGCTGGCCAGCGGGCTCCGGGACAGCCACGGCGAACGCCCATGAAGCGCCGAGCATCGATCGCTCATGGCCGAAGCGTAGAGCAGATTCGCGCTTCATTCGAAGTGTTTCGAGCCCGGTTTTGACTGCTCATCTCTTGTCCGGAACGACCGCTGACCGAAAGCCGCGAATTGGCGTATCATGGTCGGCTCGAGCTCCACGCCTCGAGCGACGTGGAGAGGTAAGGTCCATGTCGAAGACACTGCAACAATCGAGCTACGAACCACCTGGCAAGGGTGCGCTGGGGCTTTTGATGGGCTTGGTGGTCACCCTGATGGCGTGCGGCAAGCTCCAAGAAAAGCTCGCCGAGAAGGCTACCGAGCAAGCGGTCGAACACGCCACCGGCCAGAAGGTGGATCTCCAAGACGGCCGCGTTCAAGTCAAGGATGATAAGGGCAACACGGCAGAATGGGGCGCGGGCACCAAGATTCCCGACGGGTGGCCTGCGTCCTTGTTTCCTTATCCAGGCTCCGAGCTCGTTGCGTCGTACGCGGCGCGAAACAACGGCAAGCTCAGCGGTACGCTCAGCATGAAAACCAGCGATACTGCGGACAAGGTGCTGGCCCACTATACGAAAGCGCTCGCGGGCTTCACGCTGAAGAGCGAGCTCAACATGAACGGGACGCAGACGAAGATCTTCGAAAAAGACGGCAAGACGGTTACGGTCAGCGTGGTTCCCAGCGACAAGCAGACCCAGGCCAACTTGGTGGTCGCCAACTTTTGAGGTAGCCGCCTCCGCCGAAGCGCCCGTTCCGTGTGCCCGCCGTCCATACGGCGAAAGGTGGGCGATGAACCATGGTACACCCCTGCGCCATGGATCAGCTGTACGCCATCGTGCTCGGTATCCACAGCGCGGTGCGTTGGCTCGTGCTCGGGTTGGCGCTGTGGGTGAGCGTACGGAGCTTCATCGGATGGCGCCGCGCCGAGCCTTGGGGGACGCTGCACGAGCGATCGCACGCTCTGTTCAGCGGAGTGATACGGCTTCAGTTTTTGCTGGGCCTGGGGCTTTATCTGTTTCTTAGCCCGATCTCTCGCGCGTTTTTCAACAACCCGGGCGCGGCCATCAAGGTGTCCGAGTTTCGCTTCTTCGGGCTCGAGCATGCCCTCATGATGGTGTTGGCCGTTGGCGTCGCTGAGTTCGGACGCGGGCGTTCGAAGCGACTCACCGAGCCACGAAAGCGTCAGCGCACGGTGTTCTTATCGAGCTTCTTTGCGCTGTTGTTGATGATTGCGGCCGTGCCGTGGCCGTTCATGCCGACTCGGCGCCCGTTGCTGCGCACGCAGGTCCAGTCGAGCCCGGCCGGTTTGGCGTCGCAGGTCTGTCCACCCTCTTATCGTCAACGCTGTGCATCGTGTCACGGTGCCGACGGGCGGGGTGACGGTGTGCTCGCGGCTACGCTCCCGACGCGGCCGCGCAGCTTCGTTGATCCAGCGTGGAATCCAGAAGCGGCACGGCTCAAGAGCATCATTCGCGAAGGCGGCGGAGTGCATGGACTGAGCCCGTTGATGCCGGCTCACGCCGACTTGTCTTCGCAGGAGCTCGATGCTTTGGTCGCGTGCGTGCGCTCGTTTCGCTAGACGCCAGCCAGCTTTTTGAGTGCTTCGCCGCTTGCCCGACAGATCCGCCAATCAGGTAGCACCGTCACGCCACGGGCCCGGTAGAAGTCGATGGCGCGCTCATTCCAATCGAGCACGGCCCATTCGAAGCGAGCGGCGTTTCGCTCGTGCGCCAGTGCAGCCACGGCGCCGAGCAGGCTCTGCCCGATGCCCCGACCGCGCTCGGCTTGGGTCACGAAGAGATCTTCGAGCCAGATTCCGGGGCGCGTCAGAAATGTGGAAAATGTCGTAGAAAAGATCGCGTAGCCGACAATCTGCCCATGGCGCTCGGCAACGAGGGCCTCAGCCACCGGGTGCGGACAAAACAGGGCTCGTGCCAGCTCGGTGGCGCTCCCGCGCAATTGGTGTTCCAGATTCTCGAAGCGCGCCAGTTCCGAAATGAGCTCGAACAACCGTTGCTCGTCACCCGGGCGCGCGAGTCGAACGAAATGCGCCATGGCCAATCGCCCTATCACCAGCGGCTCCTGCCGACAATCCGCCGAACACCCCTCTTTTTCGATGTGCTATACCGGTCGAAGTGACGCCAAAGGTAGTTTGTTTCGACCTCGGTGGGGTGTTGGTTCGAATCTGTCGCAGCTTTGCCGAGGCGGTGACCCAAGCGGGTTTGCCGCTTCGCAATGGTGACAGGCTGGACGACAATGAGTGGCTGCTCAGACGACGACGGGTGATGCAGGCTCATCAGATCGGCGAGCTCTCGTGCGACGAATACTGCGTAGCTTTGGCCGATGCATTGGAGCATACCTACACCGCCCAAGAGCTGAAGCTCGTGCACGATGCCTGGACCTTGGACGAATACGATGGCGTGGGTGAGCTCCTGGACGAGCTCAATGCGATTCCCGGTTTGCTCACTGCGTGCCTGAGCAATACCAACGATGCACACTGGCTGCGCCTCTCGGGACGCGCGGGCGGGGCCGTGGAATATCCGACGGTGCGCAAGCTCAAGGCGCTGCTCGCCTCTCACGAGCTGGGGTTGGCCAAACCAGACCCCAGGATCTACCGAGCCGCGCAGGAGCGCTTTGGGTGTGAGCCCGAGGCCATTCTATTTTTCGACGACTCGATGGACAACGTGCAAGCCGCGCGCACCGTAGGCTGGAACGCTGAACGCATCGATCCAGAAGGCAGCCCTGCCCGAGAGCTGCGTTCGCTGCTCGTGCAACACGGTGTGCTCACCGCATGAGCTGCTGTCTCTAGGTTCGCTAACGATCGCTTGGTACGGAATTACCAAGTACCTCCGTCCGCGCTGGATTCGAGGTGAGCCGCGTTCGGCCCGCCACGCCGGCGATGCGGCCCTCGGCTAGTTTACTGTAATCGGATAAATTCGAAGGTGCTGTAGAGCGAGGCGCTTCGGGAGTCGTGTCACCACGCAGTTTTGTGCCCGCGCTGATCCGCTCCAATGGGCCACTTGGCTATGCGGGAGCGGCGCATTTTTCGGTCGGTAATGCCGGCACCGGAACATTGCGGTTGTGTACGAACTCACAGCGAAATCGGCCGGAAATGGAGCAGATCCAAATACCGCGTCCCACGCTAGGGCATTCCCCAATACGAAGTCATCGCCCCGCGGTCCCGAAAGCGGTTGCAATGTTGGCATTTGTTGCGTCACAGCGTTGCACATCTGCGAAGACGGCCCGCGGAGAATCCGTTGTTGTGAGGTTGTTGTCGTGAGGTCGTTGTCATGATTGAAAAGCAGTCACTGGTTGTGCTGGGAGTCCTTTCCCTCGCGGCCGCCGCGTGCAGCTCGGAAATTGACCCAGGAACTGGAATGAATCAGCCACCTGGAGAGCTTCCGGGTGCTTCGGGAACCACGGCAGGCACGGCTGGCCCCGCCACGGGCTCGGGCGGCGCAGCTACCACCGGTACCACCGGCATTGCGACGTCGGGCACTACGGGTGGAATCCCAGCCGATCCAAACAAGTGCGTCCCCGGTATTCCGGCAACTTCTCAGATTCCGCGGTTGCTCAATAGCGAATACGACAACGTCATTTACGACTTGCTGGGTGTCGCGGGCCTTTCGAGCAACAACAACCTACCGCCCTCCAGTCTGCTGAACGACGACTTCGAGGGCGCCATGAACCACTACGCATGGAACGCCTACCTCGACGCCGCGGACAAGATTGCGACCGAGGTGGTGTCGGGCCCCAACCTATCGCGGTTCATGGCCTGCGATCCGGCCACCGGGGCTGCCTGCTACGAAGAAACCATTCGGAGCTTCGGCCGCAAGGCATTCCGTCGCCCCCTCACCGAGGACGAGGTCGCGCGCTTCATGGCCCTCACCACCGTGGAGCCGCCGGGCACACCCAGCGAGATCACCTACGCGCTGTTGTACGCCTTCTTGGCCTCGCCCTCCTTCATTTCGGTTCCCGAATTAGCCACCGAGATGGAGGGTAATGCTTTCAAGCTCTCTAGTTACGAGGTGGCGACCCGACTCGCCCTCACGCTGTGGGGTAGCGTCCCCGACGACGAGCTGAACGCGGCCGCCGATACCGGCCAGCTCGCGACAAAGGAACAAGTTCTTGCCCAGGCCCAGCGCATGCTCATGGTGCGCGATAAGGCGGGCCCGCAAGTTGCCGCGGCGCACCGCAACTACCTAGGCATGGAAGGGTCGGCCGTACCCAACGCCCACTGGTGGAAGGTCGAGCAAGATCAGACCAAGTTCCCCGCCTACACCCCAGAAGCCAAACCGGCCATGGCTGCAGAGCTCGATGCCTTCTTCGAAGAGGTGGCGTACAGCGGCGGTTCGTTCAAGGACCTGTTCCTGAGCAATCTCGCGTTCGTCAATCAGCAAACCGCACCGTTCTACGGTCTCGATCCCTCGCAGTATGGCGCGGAGCTGGCGCCGGTAACCCTCGATGCCACGCAGCGTCCGGGCTTCTTGACCCGCGCCGGGTTCTTGACCTCGTTCTCGAACTTCGACGCCACCAGCCCCATCCTACGCGGCGCGTTCATTACGGTTTACGTCATCGGAGCCGACCCCGGCCCGCCCAACCCGGACGTCATCAACACCCCGATTCCTCCCGGCAACTACACCACGCGCCGCGAGCAGATCGAGGCGCTGACCTCGCCGCCCGCCTGCGCCGAGTGCCACGCCACCTACGTGAACCCGCCCGGGTTCGTGATGGAGACCTTCGACGCAATCGGAAATGTCCAAACCGTGGACCAGCTGGGCGGCCCCATCAATGCGAGCGCCACCGTCACCTTCAGCGACGGCAACGCCAAGACCATCAATTCCCCGCTGGAGTTGATGCAAGAAATCGTCAACACGCCGAAGGCAAGGCGCATCTACACCGAGCGCTTGGTCTCGCACTTCACCGGGCGCATCCCGAACGGCAACGACGCTTGCATCGTCGACCAGCTCGAAGTCAAGCTGACCACGGAGGGCTACACCGTCCTCAATCTAATCTCGGATCTCACCCAAGCAGATTCCTTCCGTCTGCGAACCGTTGGTAACTGAGCAGGAAACCAGAACATGAACAAGCATCTGAATCGAAGACTGTTCCTCCGCGGCCTGGGTGGAGCTTGTGTTGCTGCCCCCTTCTTGGGCTCCGTCTGGGAGCGCGCAGCGAAAGCGCAGGGCATGCCCGCCGCGGGTCCCCCCAAGCGGTTGATCGTGATGTTCACCCACTACGGTTGCCTCACCGACCGCTGGTTCCCGGCCAACTCGCACGGGCCTCTCTCTGCCACCGACTTCCAAGGGACAACGCTGGAGCCGCTCGCCCCTTACGCGAGCAAGATCCTGCTGCCCCGCGGTATCGCGGCGATGAACGAGTGGACGGCCCAGGGCAATCGTGGTCAGGGTAACGACCCGCACACCCAAGTGGTCGGTACGTTCTTCACCTGCGTGCCGGTGACGCCGCACACCGACAACCCGTTCGACTTCAACTCGGCTACCAAGTTCAATGCGAAGCCGACGGCTCCTTCGCTCGACCACGTCTGCGCGAAGCAGGTCAGCCCCAATGGCACGCCGCTCTTCATGCGCGTCGGCGGCGCGAACGACAGCCCGCAGTCAGCCATCTCGTACGAGGCGCCAGAAACGGCATTCCCCGGTATTGCGTCCCCCGCTCAGGCCTACAGCAATCTGACTGGCTTGTTCACGAACGGTGGGGGTGAGCAAATGACGCCGGACGACTACTTGGCGGTCGTCAGAGGCAAGAGCGTCGTGGATCTCGTTCGAAGCGATCTGGAAACGCTCGAGAGCTACGACATGAGCGCCTCGGACAAGCAGAAGCTCGCTGCCTGGAAAGAGCTGTTGTTCGAGACGGGTGGACCGATTGCTTCGGCCCAATGCAATGAAGAAATGGCGCTTACGCTAGGCCTGACCGACGCGAACCTCCAAGCAGCTGGTGGAGGAGGCGGCGGCGGCATGTTGGGTGGCGATCGGGTCACCGCGGCCGTGGCCGACGGCATGGATGCCGCGGACATGTACTCCAACGTTGCGGTGCTCGCCGCGCTCTGCAACGCCAACCCCGTGATCTTCCTGAAGTACCCAGGAAACTACATCTTCCGAGGCCTTGGTCTGGAGCTCGAGAATCACGGCATCTCGCACCGCATCGGTAACGCGAACATGGGTGGTACCTGCGTCGATGGTGTCAACGACATGATCCTCACCATGGATTCGTACTACGCGCAGAAGTTCGCCTACCTGGTCGGCAAGCTCGATAGCGTCGTGGAAGGTGATGGAACGCTCCTGGACAATACCGCCACCGTCTGGTTCCAGGAAATGTCCGACGGCAACGCACACAACCTGAACAACCTGCCGATCATCCAGGCGGGAAGCGCGGGCGGCTACTTCAAAGTAGGCCAAGCGGTGAACGTCGAAGACGGCAGCCCCAACTTCACGCGCGGCAACAGTGAGGGCCCGTGCGCGGACGGCGGCAACGTCAACGCCACGGAAACCGGCACTCCCAAAGAGTTTGGGAACATGCCGATCAACAAGTACTACTGCAACCTGATGAACGCTATCGGTGTCAAGGCCGGTCCGGATGGCTTCCCCGCAGAGGGAGGCACCCAAGAAGTCACCCACTACGGCAAGTACGACCGCACCGAAGACTTCACCACCGGCGGCGAAGCTCCGACGAACATCACCAATCCGGGCGAGTACACGGAGCTCCGGGCCAACAGCTAGCCGGTCATCGCCAATCGCCACCCCACGCACTCCCGAGGGTCGACCGCAAATGAGGTCGACCCCGGAGGGCGATATTGTATCCTTACTTGACGATGAAAAAGTGGTGCGACTCGCTCGCGACTGTATCGGCTGGCATCACACTCCTCTCGTGCCTGTCGGCTTGTAGCGATGAGGGACCCGGTTACACGACTACTGCGGGCGCAGGGGGTAGCTCCGGTGGCCCGACGACGGGCTCGATGAGCTCGAGTGCCGTGACCACGAGTGGCTCCAGCTCGACCGGGACAGCGACGGGCTCCACCGGCACCGGAACGACCGCGACGGCTGGG
>CBFGRJ010000290.1:0-9505 GCA_965651135.1 uncultured Myxococcales bacterium | reverse complement strand
TCCTGGCGCTGGCCCTGGCCAGCGTGACGCTGGCAACCCCCTCCTGCCAGGGGGCCGCGAGGTCGCGCTCGGGTACCAAGGTAGCGCACCAGCCTGCGCACGCTTCGAGAGCGCGCCATGCCGCGCACGCAAGGACCCCGGGAGCGAGCGCCGCGAGGGGAGCCAGCCCGATCGCCCCCGAGACGCGCGCACCACAGCCGGCAGGGGCGCCCGACCCGGCGCTCGATTCCCTGCTTCGGCATTGCGGACCGGGTGACCAAGCCCTGCACCTGGCAGCGCAGAGGCTGCTCGAGCCGGACCTGGAGCAGCAACCGCTCGATACCACCAGCATCACGTTTGCAGTGCGCACCGCTGGGGGTCCCTACGTCTATCCGCGTGCGCTCCGGGTTAGCCAGCCGGAGTTCGACCTTGCCGAGCTGGAGCAGCGCCTCGAGAGCTGGCTCGACGGAGCTCCCGCACCCGAGACTCGCCGCTGCGGTGTAGCGGCGGCGACCAGTTCGGCTCGGGGGTTTTCGCTCGCCATGGTGAGCGCGCAAGCTCCTGCGCACCTCGAGCCGCTTCCGACGCGTATCGAGCCAGGCGAGAAGGTCGAGCTGAGCGCAGTGCTTTTCGCGCCAGCCACGCATGCGGAGCTGGTCGTGTTGGGGCCCCACGGGCGTCCGCGAGAGCTCTCGGTAGGGCTTTCGGGAAGCAGGGTCACCGCGAACTTCTACTTGGACACCGCCGGCACGCATCGGCTCCAGTTGATGGTCGACGGCGAAGGGGGCCCGGTCGCGGCGCTGGAGGCTTGGGTGGGCGTCGACGAGTCGCTCCCCACGCGGCCGGACGCCGAGCGTGCACCCGGAGAGGCGGCAGCCCATCGGCATTTGCCCCCCGACTCGACCGTGCTCGCCATGATGGATGCGGCGCGTCGTTCCGAGGGAGCGCCGCCCCTCAATCGGCACCGGGAGCTCGACCGCCTTGCGGAGGCGCACGCGGTTCGAATGCAGCTGTCCGGTAAATTGGCTCATGACCTCGGCGAGGGGCATCCGCTTTGGCGCATCCAAGCGGCTCAGCTCCGACCCAAAGACGTCGGCGAAAATCTCGCTCGTGCGCCGTCTTTGGTCAAGGCACATCGAGCCATATGGCTGTCGCCTTCCCATCGCGCCAACTTGCTGGCGCCCCATTTCGACAGCGTCGGAATCGGAGCCGTGCGGGACCAGCAAGGTGAGTGGTGGGTCTGTCAGCTGCTCGCTGACTTGCAGTGAGCGGCTCCCGGCCAAACGGCCGCGCACGGTCCACTCACAGGGCGCTGAGGTTTCACGCAAGCTGGGGCTTTTTTCGCGCGGGTGAACGAGCTAGCGTCCCGCCACTGTGAAGGCCCCCGTGTTCCGCCCCATGGGCGCAAGTCTGCTAGCGCTTCTTGCCGGTTTCTTGTGTAGCTCCTGGTCCAATCAGGCGAACGCTCAGACGCGCACCTTCTATCTCGATCGAGCGCAGGTCTCGGGTGCGCCTGAAGATGGCGTGATGGTCTGGCGCCCTATCATGCACGAGCACACGCGTGTGTATGCAACAGTGTTCGCCGGCGGCGCCCTGAGGCCGCTCCGAATCGACAACGTTGCCGACGATGCGATCACGAAGAGAGACATCGAAACTCCGGTGCAAGGTCAGCTGATGAGCTACTTCACTGGTGGGCTCCAGCTGCTCGATCGCATCAGTGGCAACTTCATGTTGCCCATCTTCTGGAAGCAGTTCACCGGCGCCGATCCCGTTGCGAGCGGCATTGGCTCGGGCGGGCTCAACGATGCCGATACAGCGGTGGGAGACCTACGTCTCGACCTGCGCGGGCGGCTGTTCGAAGATTCAACCAGGACGCTACGGATTGGGCTCGGTATTGCCTTCTTCCTTCCCACCGGAGATCAGGAAGCCTACGCGAGCGACGACGGTAGCCCTGTGTACCTGTACGGTGCCGGCGAGCTCGACTTCGGGCCGTTCTTTCTGAGCGGCAACATCGGACCGCACTGGCGACCCGATCGCAGCATCCCTGGTGACAACAGCACGCTGTTCGTTTCCGACGAGCTGCGCTACGCATTCGGAGCCTACTTGCCGTTGCGGCAAGGGCGAGTGCGGCTGGGAGGCGAGCTCTGGGGAACCATTGGCATCGGCGAAGGGTCGCCGCCGGGCGGGGCGCGTGGAGAATCGACCTCGGGCAACAGCAACAACATCGCCCTCGAATGGATGGGGCAAACTCGGCTGGGGCTGGACCAGGAAAATCGGCTGCACTTCACGATTGCGGGGGGCACGCGCCTCTCCAACGGCTACGGGGCCGCCGACATCCGGCTCTTGGCCTCGCTCGGATACTCGTGGACGTTCCGAGATCAGGCACCGACCTCGCCAGCCAAGAAGCTCACCATCGTGCCTGACGCCGAAGACTACGAAGAAGACACCGACCGAGATGGGTATCCGGACAATATCGACAAGTGCCCGACGGTCAAAGAAGACGGCCTCCCGCCCGATCCCAGCGACGGTTGCCCCGCGCCGCCGGACCGTGACAAGGACGGCATCTTCGATGCGGATGACAAGTGCCCCGACGATCCCGAAGACAAGGACGGCATTCAGGATGACGACGGCTGCCCCGAAGTCGACGTCGACAACGACGGGGTCCCGGATACAGAAGATGCCTGTCCTTACGAGCCTGGGCCGCGCTCGGACGTTGCCGAAAAGAACGGGTGCCCCGGCCTAACCAAGTTCGAAGAGGACGGCAGCATCACCCTGCTCGAACCCATCCAATTCGAATACGCCCGCGCCACCATCAAACCGGTGAGCTACCCAATCCTCGACGAAGTGGTGATTTTGATGAAGGCACGCCCCGAGATCAGCATCGGTGTGTACGGCCACACCGACAACATCGGGGGTAGAGATTACAATGTTCGCTTGAGCCGTGCGCGCGCCGCTGCAGTCATGGAATACCTGGTCAAACAGGGCATCGAGCAAGGCCGGCTGCAATCCGAAGGCTTCGGCCCCGACAAGCCGGTAGCCGACAACGCCACCGAAGAGGGACGAGCCAAGAACCGGCGCGTCGAGTTCAAGGTGATCGAAAGCGTGGGTGAAGACGAGGAAGGCTCTTCGGAAACCGAAACCAGCGCTGAGGAATGAAGCTCAGGGCTCGTCGAAGAGCCCTAGCTTGGGCTCGTAGACCATCTTGCCTTTTCCAGGCTCGTCGATGATGAGCGTGTACTGATCGGGCAGCTCGATGTCGAAGCTGGCCGGCACCGCTCCGCGGGCACCACGTGCCTTGTCCGGACCTTTTGTCTTGATGGTGATTTTTTTGCCGGTGTCGTCAACAAACTCGGCCTTCACACGATTGTGCTCGATGGGCTTGTTGCCCTTGATTTCGAAGCGAACGAACCACCACTCGTCGGGATTTTCCTTGTCGCGTTCGAACTTGAACCCCTGAGGCTTGACCGCTTTGGTCGCCTTGTTCATGCAATTGGCTTTTTTCGCGGCGTCGCCGCCCGATGATTGTTCGCAACGCTCTTCAGCCTGCTTGCCAGCGTCCGACTTGGAAAAATCGTAGAGAAAGCTGGTGCCTTCCTGAGTCAACAGGCGCTGCGCGGGCTCGGTCGAGGCGCTTGTGCCGCCTTCGTCCGCGGAGCTATCGGACTCGTCGTCACCCGATGCTTCGGACTCCTCGTCGCCCGTAGACTCGGAGTCGTCCGCAGGCATGTCCTCGGCATCGGTGGACGCTTCCGAGTCTTCCTGTGCTTCGGGCTCATCTGCCTTTGGTGTGCTTCCGGCACAGCCGCCCAACAACGATAAAACGAGCAAACTAGTCGAAATGCGCATAGTGGTACCCTGTCGCCGCAGGGTTTTACTTGCGTTCGGTTAGGTTGTCGAGAGCCCACCGAGTCGCCGGAAACGGGTGAGTCCGCGCCACGTCGCCAGCCAAGAGGTGCGTTGCGGGCGTCGAAAGGTCGAAAATTACGCTGAGCTCATCACTCGCACAGCACTCGTAGCAGGTCGAGGGCGCTGATCACACCGACCACCTTGCCCCTCTCGACCACGAACACACGGTGAATGCGTCCTCTGAGCAGCGTCTCCGCCACTTGGCTCACGCTGGCGCCGGCGTCGACCTCGAACACGACGGACGTCATGATATCGCGAACGGTGATCTCCTCCGACGACTCGAGCTTCAGAGAGCTGAGCTCATCGATACTCAGCCTCGCATCGTGATGATAGACGGACAACGGCTCGAACCATCCAGCGCCAAGCTGCCCCGTAGCACGGGCCACGTCAGTGAGCGAAACGACGCCCACCAAGGTGCCGTCACCCTTCGTCACCGGAGCTCCGGAAATACCATTGTCCGTCAGAAAGCGTGCCAGCTCCTGTAGGGTCCAATCATCGAACGCCGTCAGCACGTTCTTGGTCATGATGTCTTTAGCAGCGAGGGTGGTGGTCATCGGTTCTCCAGTGCGAGTGGCCGTCGTCTAGCAAGACTTGGGAGCGCAAGACAGCGTCAAGACACGCAAAGTTTGCAGCCAAACGATCGACTTCACCGACGGTGGTTACGCTCCGCTGGATCCTTTTCTTAACCCCAATGGCACCCGCACGGTCGTGGAAGGTGGCCGCTGGTAGTGGGAGGATTGAATGCGCTCGCAGGCGTTGATTCTTTACAGCCACCGCGCGTCTGCGACCGAAGGCGGTGACCCGAGCTGATACAGATGCTATTTGAAAGGCATGCGCATAGCTCATGGGGTTGTCGGAATGCTGACTGGCTTGGCGCTTGGAGCTTGTGGGCAATCCGACGCGGACGAGAGCACCGTCGGGGCCTCCACGAGCACCAAGAGCTCCGCAGGCGGATCGAGCTCTGGGCCCACCGAGAGCTCCACGGTCGGTTCGACGACGAACGGCCAGGTCACCACGACCGCCTCGACGAGCGCCTCCAGCGCTGGTGGTAGCTCTGGGTCTGGAACTGACAGTGGCTCTGACTCTGGCTCTGGTGGCGCAACGCAGGCGAACGCGGCGACTGGCGGCGCGGCAGGCTCTGACAGCAACGGCACTACGGGCGACGACGGCGCTGTGCACTGTGTACCCAAAGGGGCATTTTGCAGGGCTCTACCGGGACCGTGCCCCGATTTTCAAGTGCGTGAAGTCGATGGTGATTGTTGGGGTGCGTGCGTCCCGATCGAAGAGTGTGTCTGCGATGAACCCGCAGATTGCCCCGATGAGAATCAGTACACTTGCCACAATTCTGCCGGCCGCTGCGGGCCCTATCTCATGTGATGGGCTCGGCGGAAGCTCGGCGACTCTCCAGCAGTCCCAGCCAAGCGGTCGAAACGAGAATCAACCCACCACCCGTCAAAAACGCGGGAGAGAGCGGCTCATCCAAGAACAGCCACCCGCACACGACGGCGATGATCGGAACAGTCAGCGCCAACACCGAGCCCAGCTGCAGCGTGGTGTGCTTGTAGCCACGCGTGAAGTAGACGTGACCAAAGAACGAGAAGACGCCCGTCAGGGTAAGAAACAACCAGCCCTTGTGATCACCCCAGGGAAGCGCCCGTTGGTTCTGCACGGTATCTAGCAACGCTACGGGCAATGCAAACAACAAACCGACGACGGAGAAGCTCCAGATGATCACCAAGCTTTCGTCGGTCCTCCGGAGTTGTTTGATGCACAAGACGGCGCCCCCAGCCAGCATCGCCGAAGCCACACCGAAGAGCTCGCCCAACCTGAGCCCGCCGAATCTCGGATCGACGATCAAGTAGACGCCCACCATGGCGAGCAGCAGCAACACCCAAAATCCCGATGGTGGTCGCTGCTTGGTGAATAGCACCCCGAACACGTTGGCCCACACCGGATAGGTGTAGTTCAAAAGGGTGCCCGGACCGGCGCCCGCCAGCTGGACTGCGCTGAAGAATAGCAAGACAGCCGCTCCGCCCAGTACTCCTCGAAGCAGCAAGAGCGGGCGGTTGTTCGTGGTGAGCCCGCGACGCCGCAACGCGACCACTAGACCCACGCAGAGACAGGCGATCGCGAAGCGCGCGACGACGGTGTGCGCCGCGGTCCATCCGATCGCACGGACGCCCTTCACCATTACTGGGACGATACCGAGCAAGGCATATCCCCCAAGCATGGTCAGCGGACCTTGGCGCAGTCGTACACTGGGGGCGAGCATTACAAGAGCGAGTGGTATGGGCTCGAGCGTCCCGTTTGTCCAATCGGGGCGCAGGCCGAGAAAATGCCGTCAGCAGCCGGTCTGACAGGCGCTGACAGCGCGCTGTATCGAAATGGCGCTGAGCCGGTGCGAAAACCCGCCACCGCCCCAGGTGATGGTCGACTGCGGATCGTTGTCGTCGGCAAAAAAGTGCCCGGCCCCGACGCGCACATCGCCCACGGCCTCGTAAAAGGTCCTGAAGCTCGCGGTCGGCTCGGCGGAGCGTCGCGCGATCAGCGTGTATACCAACGACTCCCGGTCCCCTACCGACAAGCCAGCGCCGGAGCTCGGATTCAGCGTGAAACTGGTGTTGCCCACCGTGTAGCTTCCGTTGATGGGCGCGGTTTGGTCCACGCCGGTGAGCTCCAAGAGCTGTGCCGCGATCACCCCGTACGAGGGATGCTCGGTGATACGTACGGTCAGCGTGCTGCCGCTCGCCGCCCGGATCTTCTGCTCCTTCATGATGTAGATTTTGCCCACGGCTCCATCGCTCGATGCCAGGTTCGTCGCCAAGTCGAACGTCTGGCCCCCATAGCTGACCTCGCACGGCGTGCCGTTGACGTCGTTCGCTTGAAAGCCCACTCCGAGCACCAGCAGACGATAATCGTGACCCGGCGTCGACTTCGTCGTCAAACTGTGGCTCATCGTGAGCTGAGTTTGACCACAGCCGCTGCTGTTGCTCCTTTCCTGTTTGCTCGTCGTCTTCACGAGCGCGATGTCCAAGTTCTGCAGGCAGGTCGTCCCCTGACAGAAAACACAGTTGGTATTGCAGGCGCCGCAGTTGTTCACGTCGTTGCGGACATCGGTCTCACAACCGTCTCGTGCAGTGTTTTCGTTGTTGCAGTTCTTGAAGTTCGCACCGCAACTCACCGAACACTGCCCGTTTGAGCACGATGGCGTGCCGCCGTTGGCGCTGCTACAGCCGCTGTTGCAAGCACCACAATGCGTGAGGCTCGAGCGAACATCCGTTTCGCAGCCGTCTCGTGCGGTGTTTTCGTTGTTGCAGCTCTTGAAATTGCTCCCACAGCTGACGGAGCACTGCCCGTTCGAACACGAGGCCGTTCCACCGTTGGCACTGCTGCACTCGTCGCCGCAATCGCCGCAATGCTCGACGTTGGTGTTCGTATTCGTTTCGCAGCCATTGAAGCGGCTGCTATCGCAGTCGCCGCGCCCCGAAGAACAGGTTGGGTCGCACTCGCTATCGACGCAGTTGTTCGAGCTGGTCCCAGTGCTCTGACACACGAACCCGGATCCACAACCACCGCAGTTGTCCTCGTCGGTCGCCAGGTTCGTGGTGCAGCCATTTTGGGGGTTCGTACAAGCTTCCCAGCTGCCACTGCAGTTCGGTTCGCAAACACCCGCCGAGCAGCTGGTGGAGCTCGCATTCGTAGTGCCGCAGACAGTATCGCACGCGCCACAGTCTTGCGGGTCCGATTCGATGTTCGACTCGCACCCGTCAGCCAAGCCTCCTTCGCAGTCGCGCCAAGAGCCTTGGCAGCCGTCGAAAGTACAAGCGCCCCCTTCGCAATGGGCGGTCGCATGTGCAAACACCGTGCTGCAGTCCTGCCCGCCGTTGGCTGCGCAGCCACCGCAATTCTCCTCGTCACTGGTGAAATCGACCTCGCAGCCATCGCTCGTCTCGCCGTTGCAATCCACGAAGCCCGTCTCGCAAGACCGAACCTGACACGACCCCGCGCTGCACCAACCCCTGCCATTGGCGACATCACACGTCCGGGTCTCTGCATCACAATCGCTGCCGCACTCGGTACCGCAGCTGCCGCAGTTCAGCGCGTCCACGGCGAACTCTGCCTCGCAGCCATCCGCATACTCTTCGTTGCAATCGCTGAACCCCTCGTTGCACTCCTCGACCGCACACTCACCCGCATCACAAGTCGGCGTACCATTGGCGACCACGCAAAGGTTGCCACAGGCGCCGCAGTCCGTGATGCTGTCGTTCAAGTCCGTCTCGCACTCACCGTCGCCATCGCAGTCTCCGAAGCCGGGTTCACACTCGGTCTCGCCACACCCATCGGCACTGCAGAATACGGTGACAGCAGGCCCCGAAGGTTCGCACTCGTTGCCGCACTCTCCGCAGTTACGCACATCGCGCGTGAGGTCTCTTTCGCAGCCATTTTCCAGCTGCCGATCGCAGTCGTCGAATCCATCGCTGCACTCGATGCCGCAGGCTCCTTCTTCGCAGGTGGCCGTGCCGTTGATTTCCAGGCATGCCTTGAAGCAGCCGCCGCAGTGCGCGGGGTCGGCGTCCAAGTCGACCTCGCAGCCATTTTCAGGATCGGTATCGCAGTCCTCCCAAGAGCCCTCGCATTCCATCACCAGGCACGTGCCACCGACACATTGGGCCGTCGCATGGGGCAAATCGCAGGCTTGATCGCAGCCACCGCAGTGATCGGCGTCCAACGTGGTGTTCGTCTCGCATACCCCGTCCTCGTCGCAATCTCCGCTGCCCGACGCGCAAACGATCTCGCAGGTACCGTCACGGCAGTCCCCGCTAATGCAATCGTCATCGTCTTCACACGTCTGCCCTGCCGCACAACCCTCGCAGTCGGGGCCACCGCAATCCACGTCGGTTTCCTTCCCGTTGTGCTTCTGGTCCCCGCAGTTCGGCTCGACGCACACTTCGTTCGAACAGACCTCACTGGTGCAGTCGTCGTCACGCAAGCATCCGCCGCCGGGTTCGCAGCGAGGGCAGTCGGGGCCGCCGCAGTCCATCCCCGTTTCGCCCGGGCTTTTTTCCTTGTCGACGCAGGTCTCCGGTTGGCAAACGCGCTCGATGCAGGACCCCTCTCGGCAGTCGCCGTCTACCTCACAAGTGCGGCCATTCTCGCAGGGCTCGCAGACCCCACCGCAATCGACGTCGGTCTCTCCGCCGTTCAGCTCGCCGTTTTTGCAGAGCTCGCCATGCCCTCCGCTGTCTCCGTCTGGGATTTCGAACGACGGCGACGTGCAGGAAGCGGTACCCCCGAACGATACGGCAAGCAGGACGAGCACCCCACCGAACAAGTGGGAAAGCGCCGGTTTAGACATCGACCACCATGATACGGTGAATCGAATCCCACGTCACAGCAACCCGCTAGCGACACTGTCGCCGCGACGCACCACAAATGCCTACTCGCAACGACTCACAACCACCGGCGTCGAATCCGCCGACCGTCTTGCAATGACGGCGTAACGCGGGGGTTCATACAATGCAGCACCCATTTGGCCAATTCTTGGCCTCGTCGCACGCGCCACCGCTAAGCTTGGTGAATGGCGAAGGCTCGTCACACACTCGAGCTCTCGTTCATCCCT
>CBFGRJ010000289.1:0-9514 GCA_965651135.1 uncultured Myxococcales bacterium | reverse complement strand
AAACCCGAGCCACGGTACGCCCACGCGCTGCCCAGGTGAAAAGCCCGATACGCCCGCCCCCACGCGCTGGACCATGCCCACCACCTCATGGCCCGGGGTGACGGGCAGCTTCGGTTCGGGGAGCTCGCCGTCGACCAGGTGCAGATCGGTGCGACAGACTCCGCAAGCCCTAACGCCGAGCAGCAACTGGCCCGGGCCCGGCTCCGGCGAGCGGACTTGTTCGAGAACCAATGGGGCTCCAGGAGACTCCAGAACCTGCGCTAGCATACCCCCCACCTAATGCGGCGGCCGTCCACCCTCAAGGGGGCCTGGACGCGTCGCAGCCCCGCGACGAACCCATTCGAGGTCCGAGGCGAGGCTGCAATCGTGTTTGGATACGGTAGGTTAGCCCGCGCTGGCTTCGCCGCTGGCCGAGGCGCTGGCTTCGACCGAGACGCTGATCGACGCCGAGGCCTTGGCCTGAGCTTCGAGCGACGAGGCGAAACAACCAGCAACCTTCATGGCTGCCGCGCCACCGCCGGTGACCGCTGCCTGCACGCCTTCGAGCGATGCTTGCACGGAACCGACGACGCCCTCGAGCTTGCCCTTCATGCCCATGCTGACCTTGAGCAAGGCCGGCAGGTTCGCTTCGAGAGCACTAGCGAGCTTCGTAGCGGCCTCTGCGTCGGCGGCGCCTTGCAGCTTGACCATCACGCGAGCCGGCGTGCACTCGAGCTCCGCGTTGAGCTTGGCGTCGCAATTGGCCTTGCACTCGGCGGACATCTCCGGCGGCTTGACTTCACCGGAGCACTTGGGGGCTTCGAGCTCGACGCTGCAACCACCCGAGCACGAACCCGAGCAGTCGGCTTTGCCTTGCATCTTGCAGTCGGCGGAGCAGGTACCCTTGCAGTCGGCCGAGCAGGTGCCCTCACCGCTGCCCTTGCAGGTGCCTTCGCAGCGACCGGCGCAATTGCCCTTGCTGTCTTTGCCGTCGCAAGTGCCTTCGCAGGTGCCGTCGCACTTGCCGCTGAAGCTGCCGCTGCATTCACCCTTGCAGCTGCCGGTGCAACTGCCGCTGCACTCGGCGCCAGCTTCGACGGTGCAGGTGCCTTGGCATTCGCCGCTGCACTTGCCGCTGACTTCACCGCCTTCGCACTCGACCTTGGCTTCGCCGGGCTTGACGTCGGCGGAGCATTCGGCGGCGCAATTGGCCATGGCATCCATGGACGCTTTGCACTCCGGCGGCTGAACGTCCACCGTCAGTGAGCCGCTGGCCTTGGCCTTGAATTCACCAATGGCCGCAGCGGCAGCCTGGCAAGCGGCCTCTGCCTTCTTGCCCGGTCCCTCTTCTTTGGGTGCCAGGTCGGCATCGGACTTGCCCAAGTCTTTGGCGAGGTTCGAGCAAGCTGTGGTGACCTCTCCTTCGACTTCCGCGGCGATCTCTTGGAGGTGCGCACCCGCAGCAAGCGCAGCCTTGACTTTCCCTTCCAGTTCACCCTCGAGCCCGAAGTTAGCGCTCATGATCGCCGAAGCATCGGCGATGTTGGCGGGGCAACCGCCACCGGGCAAGCTGTCCGCACCGGGCAGTCCGCCCTTACCACAATCCGCTAACAATAGGGGAACAGCCACGATGGTTGCTGCTCCGGAGACTGGTCTCATCATTCTGCGCCATTTAAGGCTTTTCATACCTTCATACCTCCTCGAGTCTTCCCGCTCACCGGGCCGACCCAGCGAAGGACGCTACACCCACCGTGATCAATTTGAAACCCGCGATTCTCGAAAAAAAAACTGTCTGTGAAGCTCACGGTGCAGTCTTGACGGATTCAGCAGCCCGGCGCGAATGGAGCCGGTGTAGGCCTTATAGAACGCTCAGTCCCGGCCAGGCGCTCGGCCGCCCGCGATCGCCCAAGGGTGCCCGGCGAGCCACGCGGTGCGGGCGATGATCAATCACCAGAGCCCGACTCCGAGTCAGGTGAGCCAGCGAATGGCAGCTCGATTTGCTTAGGATTGGCGCCCTTGCCGGCGTCGCGTTCGCGTTGAGCGAGCAGCTCCGACTCGCGCGCAATGTCCGCTTCCATGACTTCGGGATTGTCGAGCGCGAACGCCAGCGCATCGAAAATCTTGGCAGGTTCCAGTTGAGGGTAGCGCTTGAGCAGGCGCTCGACGGGGGTTCCATTTCGGTAGAAGCTGAAGAGTCGCCGCACGGGCACGCGTGAACCCACGACATGCGGGCTACCACCCAAGATTCGCCGGTCGACCCGCACGTGAGGATGCGGCACTAGGACGATGGGTAGGGCCAAGGCTTGCTCCTGGGCTCTGCGCGTGGGGTTGGCTCAGAGCTCCCTGACAATGGAATCGACCACTTGCTCCGGAGTCAAGCCATACACACTGGCGAGCTCTTTGTAAGGGCCGGAGCTGCCGAAGCGATCGATGCCGATGCGAATGCCATCCGCTCCCGTGGCGTCTGCCCACGGCGTGGTGACGCCGGCTTCAATCGTGACGCGGCGAACTCCTTTGGGCAGGACCTGGTCCTGGTAGTGGTCGGGTTGGCGTCGAAACGCATCCCAACAGGGCGCTGAAACCACGGAGGCCTTGAGCCCACGCTGAGCCAGAAGCTCGCGAGCGCCAACCGCGACGCCGACTTCGCTGCCCGAAGCGATCAGCACCAGATCGGGCTCCGCTTCGGCGTGCAGGACGTAGGCGCCCTTGAGCATCGTGCTGGAGTCGAACCCTTCGGGGCGGCTGAGCTCCGGAACACCTTGGCGAGTCAAGCACAGCGCCGTCGGACCGTCATTGCGGCCGATGGCATGAGCCCATGCAGCCGCGCACTCCGCGGCGTCTGCCGGACGCACCACGTCGAGGTTGGGAATGAGTCTCAGGCTCCATACCTGCTCGATGGGTTGGTGCGTGGGTCCGTCTTCGCCCACGAAGATCGAGTCGTGGGTGAACACGTACGTGACCGGCAGCCCCATGAGCGCGGATAGCCGAATGCTCGGACGCATGTAATCTGCAAACACCAAGAACGTCGAGCACACCGGCAAGAACCAACCCGATAGCGCGAGCCCGCTGCAGATCCCGGCCATCGCATGTTCGCGGATCCCAAAGTGTAGGTTGCGTCCGGCGTAGTCCCCTGCCCGAATGCTCGTCGTGGCTTTGATATCCGTTTTTGTCGAGGCGTTGAGATCGGCAGAACCACTCAACAGGCCCGGCACGAGCTCGGCGACCTTCTGAATCAACCTTCCGGAGTGCGAACGAGTGGCGTCGGGCTTGCTTTCGAGCCCTGCCATCAGCTTTTGGAACAGGTCGCTTGGAACCGGGCGTTCCAGCAAAGTGCGCAGGGCTTGCCCGCGCTCACCCGGCAGCTGCGCGGAACTTTGGCGCCAACGCTCGTACTCGCGCTTGTTTTCGGCGATGCGTGCCGAAAACGCCTGGCGCGCCTCGTCGGGAACGATGAAGTCCGGCTCCAAAGGCCAGCCTGCCGCCTGCTTGGTGGCGCGCACCTCATCTTTGCCGAGAGGGGCGCCGTGCGCTTCGGAGGTTCCCTGCTTGTTCGGCGCACCAATGGCGATGGTGGTTTTGGCCACGATGAGCGACGGCTTGGCGCTCGATTTGGCGTGCTCGAAAGCCGCTCTCACCTGCGCGCGGTCGTGTCCGTCGATGCGCTGCGTGTCCCAACCATAAGCCTCGAAGCGCGCGGCGACGTCTTCGCTGAAGCTGAGCTCGGTGCGGCCGTCGATCGTGATTTGATTGTCGTCGTACAACACGATCAGGTTGTCGAGCGCCAGGTGTCCAGCGATGCTGGCTGCCTCTGAAGCCACGCCCTCCATCAAGTCGCCGTCGGACGCGAAGGCGTACACATGATAGTCGATGGGTCGACTGTCGCCCTCGTTCACACGGGCGCCCGCGATCTTACCGGCCAAGGCGATGCCGACGGCGTTGGCGAGCCCCTGCCCCAGCGGCCCCGTCGTGGTTTCGACGCCGGGCGTATGCCCATATTCCGGATGCCCGGGCGTCTTGGAGCCGAGCTGGCGGAAGCGCTTGAGCTCGTCGAGGGGCAGGTCATAACCGGTGAGGTGGAGCATCGTGTACAGCAACATCGAGGCGTGACCACACGACAGCACGAAGCGATCGCGATTCGGCCAGTCCGGAACGTCGGGGACGTAGCGCAAGTGGTGTGCAAACAACTCCACGGCGGCGGTGGCCAACGCCATGGGAGTGCCGGGATGGCCTGATGCCGCCTTTTCGACCGCATCGATGGCGAGAAACTTGACGGCGCGCACGGCCTGTTCGTCGTTATCCATGGCCCGCTTAGTAGCGCTACTCGCGCCTCGTGAAAAGGGGCCTTTCAGCGAAGCTGCCGACGTCGGATCGCTGCGCGGTGTTCCTCGAAGGTACGCGTGAAGGTGTGGTTGCCCTTGCCATCGGCAAAGAAGAACAAGAAGTCCGACTCTGCGGGCTTCAGGGCT
Source organism: uncultured Myxococcales bacterium (assembly GCA_965651135.1). Taxonomy (GTDB): domain Bacteria; phylum Myxococcota_A; class Polyangia; order Polyangiales; family Polyangiaceae; genus JAICQQ01. The sequence goes on along the minus strand of CBFGRJ010000289.1, from coordinate 5,069 downwards.
GCCGTGAGCGCTGCCCTGCCAGGATTGGAGATCGGACCTGGGGGCAGCCCGGCGTGGCGATACGTATTGTAGCGATTGTCAGCATCTCGCAGCATGGCCGGTTCGACTTTGCCCTGAAAGTTCTGGCAAGTTTTGGCTCGCTCCGGTTCGACGAGACAACCATAGGCCGCCGTCGGGTCCGACTGCAGCATCCGCTGTGGACGGAAGTCAGGGTCGCTGAGGCGGTTCAGAAAGACGCTCGCGATCATGGGCAGTTCTTCCCGATTGGTAGCCTCCCGCTCGAGAATGGATGCAAACGTTACCCAATCGTGCTCGGAGAAGCCCAGCTCCTCCTCGAGCTGCTCCCTGTCCTCCCGGTGGTCCTTGGTCAGGCGCGCCAGCTCGGCTTTCGCCTGTCGTACCAGCACGACGACGACCGCTTCTGGATTGCTGTTGAGCAAGAATTCGTAGGTTTCTGGGAACAGATAGCCCTCGGCGCTCCGAGCGCTCAGGCCGACGCGCCCGAGCACACTCGCGTCGCTCACGGCCTCGATGAAGGCTTCTTTGCTGCAGATGCCTCGGGCCTCGAGCTCAGCGCCGATCTGATGGTGGTTCCAGCCCTCGCGCAACGTGACTCGCGCGTTGGGCCGGTTTCTCAGACGCCCCAGGAGCACGGCCAGATCGCGCGGCGCCAGCGAATCGAGCAGCAAATGCTCGCCGGGCTCGAGTGTCAGTTTTGGCTTGAACAAGCGCAGGTAGACCCGAAAGAGCCAGGGTCGATCGAGCAGCCCGGCTGCCTGCAGTTGCTCGCCTACTTCGAGCTCGGAGCCGGGCTCGATGGTAACCGCGATCAGCTGGCCTTGCCCTCGACCCGGTCGACCCGCCCAAGACCAGATGAGAGCCCCGGCGCTGATGACCAGCAGTAGCGTGAGCGACAGCCCGATGAGCGTCGCTCGCAGCCATTGAAATCGTTTCTGCGCGCCACGCTTTCGCGCGCGAGGTTTTTTGGACGAGCGCTTCGGGCGGCGTGGGCTCGGCGGGCGACTTGGGCTCGGCTTGGGCTTGCTCACTCACGATCCTCACTCGTGCGCCGAGCGTCGGCGGTCGAGCCAGCCTTGCAAGAGCACCGCGGCAGCTGCGCTGTCGACGCGAGCGCGCGCCTGTCGTTCGCTGAGACCTTGCTCGCGCAGCCGCTGCATGGCTTCGCGCGTGCTGAAGCGTTCGTCGATCAGCTCCACCGTGAGCTGAGAGCGCTCTTGTAGCCGCTCGGCGAAGCGCCGGGCACGGCGGGCTGCTGGCCCCTCGGTCCCCTTGAGCGTCTGGGGCAAGCCGACCAGAAACACCTCGATGTGCTCGCTGCTGGCGAGTTGAATCAGTTGGCCAATCAGCCGGCCCGTGTCGCTGCCACTCAGGAAAGGTCTTGGGTGCGCCATCATCCCGAGCTCGTCCGAGACGGCAAGCCCCACCCTCGCTTTTCCGAGGTCGATCGCAGCGGCTCTCATCCGGTCTGGATTAGCACGTTCCAGGTGGAGCCCGAGAAGTTGTCGCTGTGTGGACGGCGCGCTTGACCGGCCCGCCTCCTCTTTGCATAAGCCCCCACGAGCAGTGGCACCCCGCCGTCGGCTCGCCCCCTTCAAAAGTCGATGAAGCTCAAGCCCGTCAAGGGGATGCAGGACATCCTCCCCGCAGAAGCCAGCCGCTGGCAGGCGCTTGAACAGCGCTTTAGGCGTATCGTCGAATTGTATGGTTTCCAGGAGGTGAGAACACCGCTGCTCGAAGCGACGGCGCTGTTTCAGCACTCCACCGGCGAAACCACCGAAGTCGTCGAAAAGCAAATGTTCACCCTGCTGCGAGACGACGAATCCTTGTCGCTCCGCCCAGAGGGGACCCCGAGCTGTGCGCGGGCTTACCTCAACGAGACAGTCTACGCCCGTCAACCCGTGACCCGTTGGTACTACCTGGGCCCCATGTTCCGTGCCGAGCGGCCGCAGCGGGGCAGGCAGCGCCAATTCCACCAGGCGGGTTGTGAGATCTACGGTGATCCGGGTCCAGCGTGCGATGCCGAAATCATCGACATGCTGTACGAGTTTCTCACGGCGCTGGGCATCGAAGGGCTCACCATTAGCGTCAACTCGCTCGGCAATCGCGAAACCCGCGCGCGCTATCGGCAAGAGCTGCTCGCGTACCTGAAGCCGCTTGCCGGCTCACTCAGCCAGCACGCTCGGGAGCGCTTCGAGCAAAACCCGCTCAGGGTGCTCGACTCCAAGGACGAGCGCGACCGCGAGATTGCCGCCGGCGCGCCCAGCATTTTGGAGGTGCTTTCGGATGACGATCGCGCGCATTGGCAGGGGCTGCGGGCATGTCTGGATGCGCTCGGCACGCCCTACTCGGTGGAGCCTAGGCTGGTGCGCGGTCTCGACTACTACACGCGCACCACGTTCGAGATTTCGGCGAACTCAGGTCAGCTCGGCTCGCAGAATGCCCTGCTCGGTGGTGGACGCTACGACGAAATGATAGCGGGCTTGGGCGGGCCGGACACGCCCGCCATCGGCTTCGCGATCGGACTGGAGCGCATCTTGCTGGCGCTCGGCGAGCAGACGCATGCTCGCCCGGCCTGGGTAGCGGTCGCCCCGCTCGGAGCGCGAGCGTTGGAGCAGGCGTTGAAGCTCGCCAAACCCTTGCGCAACGCCGGCTTCGTCACCGAGGTGGACGGTCGCGGTACCTCTCTGAAAAGCATGTTGCGCCGCGCCAATGCCGGCTCGGCTCGCTTTTGCGTGCTTCTGGGAGATGCGGAGCTCGACCGCGGTGTCGTGCAAGTCAAAGACCTGCTCCGGCACGATCAGCAAGAAGTGGCCCCGTCCCAATTGGTCGAAGCACTGCAGGCGATGCTCGCGCGGGCCGACACAGGACAAGAGAGCGAGGATCACGCTTGAGCAATAGGTCCGCAAGCTTGGGGCTGCTCGTCTCGGCCCTAGCCTTCAGCATGACGGCTCTAGCTCAGGACCCGTATGGGCCGGGAGTGGCGCCCATGGGAGTTGGCGGTCCTCCTCCTGCGCAATCAGGCGAGCCCAAGCCCTCGGATCTTCCTGAAACACATGCGGCATCCGGCGCGACCGACAGCATCGTGCCCGAAGGCAACGAGCCCGCGCTTCCCGAAGATCCGCTGAAGGTCAGCGACAAGACCCGCGCGTTGATTGGTACCGACCTCGATCTGTCGGATGTGCCCCAAGGCATGGGGGAGCGCACCGAGCGTGATTTCTACGGGCTTTATTACGACGAACGCAGCGGCGAGCATCGGTATCGAGTCGCCTTCCCCGTGTGGGCGGAGCGGCTTCAACCGTCGCGCACGGACCCGGCGGTGACCGACCGCGCCTCGCTCTTCGCGGGCCTCTACTACAACCGCCGCAGCGCCGAACGTGCCGACGACGTGCTGTTTCCGTTGATCTGGAATCTCAACGACCGGCTCGAAGACTCGCGCACGACGATCGTGGGCCCCTTCGTCAATCGAGTGACAAAGACCGAACGCGACGATTGGCTCTTGCCGTTGTACGCGACCGGCCAGCGTCCCCATGGGGGTTATACTCTGATCCCCCCGCTCCTCACCTACCTGAGCAACGATGCCCACGGCGGGTTCAACATGTTGGGGCCTGCGTTTTGTTCGTGGAGCGGCGGTCAAAACTGCGACACTCGCACCGCACACGACATCGATTTGGGCGTGTTCCCCCTGTACTTCTTCGGACAGAACGCCCGCACTCAGTACGAAGTCATCCCGCCCCTGTTGCACTACTATCGCTACAACGACCGGGATCTGTCGTGGACCAATATTTGGGGACCCTTTTATCGTCACCACACCCAAAAGCGGGACTACCTGCACCTGCTGCCGCTCTACTGGAGCATTTGGGGCAAGGGCGAGCGCCACACCACGGTCTTTCCGTTCTTCCACTACGGGTATGACCAAAAAGAGACGCTGTTCGTCAATCCGCTCTACTTGACGCATCACAATACGGACGGCGACAACACCTTCGTCACTTGGTTGTACGCGCGGCACCGGGGTCGGACCGAGCTCGACATGATCACGCCGCTCTACTGGCACTATCGAGACCCCACCATCAATCTGGATCAGAAACTTTTGTTTCCGTTTCTGTACACGCGTACCAGCCCACGCGAATCCGATACGGTGTTTTTCCCGTTTTGGGGGCATTTCGAGCGCTTCGGCGTGAGCGAATCGATCTGGATCACGCCGTTCTTCCAACACAAACACGACCTGAGGGGCTGGCAGACGAACATCCATCCGATCCTGTACTTGGGCCGTGACGGCAGGAACACGCACACCGTGGTCGCGCCGATTTTTTGGGATTTTGCCGGCCCGGAATCGCGATCGACGGTGGCCTTTCCCTTCTATTGGCGGTTCGCGAAGCGCGATTCGCTGTCCCAGCTGATCGGCAACGTTTACTACAGCGAACGGCAGTACAAAAACGGCCTCGATTGGCAGCTCCACTTCTTTCCGCTGTTTAGCTATGGCGAAACCCCGGACGGGCACTGGTGGAACTTGTTGTTCGGCTTGGCCGGCTACACACGACAAGGCACCGCCACCAAAGTGCGCGCCCTTTGGGTGCCCATCGAGCTCAGCGAATAGCGCTGCCGCGCCCGCCCGCAGCGTCTCTGCTAAGCTAGGGCATGATCAAAGCGAACTTGCTCGGCGGCTCCGGTTTTGCCGGCGCCGAAATTCTGCGCCGTTTGCTGCAACACCCAGGGGTCGAGGTCGTCAGGGTCGGGGCTGCCGATCACCTGGGTCAGCCGATAGCCGCTGCACACCCGCATTTGGAAGGCATGACCAATCTGAGGTTCGAGGCGCTGAGCCCGGCAGAAGCCGTCAAGGACGTCGACGTGGTGATCATGGGGCTACCTCACGACGTCAGCGTAGAAGTGATGCGAGAAGCTCGGCCCCAGGGTGTTCGCGTGCTGGATCTATCGGGGGCGTTCCGGCTCAAGGAGCCGCTCGCCTACGAGCGGTATTACGGCAAGCCCCATTCGAGTCCGGAATTGCTCGCGCAATTGGGTGCCGAATTTCGCACCAGCGGTTTCGATTT
>CBFGRJ010000288.1:0-9598 GCA_965651135.1 uncultured Myxococcales bacterium | reverse complement strand
GGTTTTTGCTTTTGCTCCTGCTCCTGCTCCTGCTCCTGCTCCTGCTCCTGCTCCTTCTGGGGTTGAGTGGGAGCCGGCGGCTCGGGGGCGTTCTGCCCGGCCACGGTCAGCACCGCTTCGCTGCCCCCGCAGACCCGCGCACCTTCGATGTCGACGCTGGCGGAGACTACGTAGCGACCATTGGGTAGGGCCGCATTACAGGAATCGCCTTCGGGCGCGATCGCCACGCGCGTCAGCTCGAAAGCCGTCCCAGCGGCCAGCGTCAGCGCCTCGCGCGCTGTCGGTCCAGAGGCACAAGCCCCTTGTCTGCAGGTGCCTCCGTAATCGTAGCCCTCTGGAAGCCCTCGAAAGACAGCGGGCCCGCCGGGGCAGCGAGTGTGGAGCAACAACGATAGCGACGTGTCGGCACGATTCTCGGCGCGTACCACCAGCTCGAAGGGGCCCGCCCCAGCACGTTCGATCGAGGTGTGCAAAAGAAGCTGACAGCTGCTGTCCGCTCCTGGCGACGCGTCGGTTGCCAGCGTGCTGGTGGGTGAGGTGTGTGTCGGTGCCGGCGTCGGCGTTGCAGCGCCCTGCGGAACCTGTGACCCGCACGCGCCGAGTAAGGCGCATACTGAGATGTACGGTGCAGGTTTCGGGCGCCTTCGAATCACCGAGCCACTCTAGTGTGCACGCCAATTTTCACGGAAGTACAGAAAAATCGCTGGCTCGCCGGTCCCGCCACTGTCTTTGGCGCGTGTCTGGCTCGCCAAATCAGTTACTTTACTGGATTGAGCCCTTCGTATGAAATCATCATTGACTTGCTTGTTCCTGGGCCTTCTGTGCCTGGGCCTCTGTGCTTGCGGCGAAAGCCCCGCGGCAACGCCGGGCGGCGGTAGCACGGCTGGCAGCGCAGGGGGCGCGACCAACGCGACCACTGCCGCGAGCACCGCCAGCGCCAGTGCCGCGACGACGAGTGGTGGCACCAATACCCAAACGAACACTGCGGCGGCCACGACTGGAACGCCGAGCTCCGTCACCTCCAGTGTGACGACCACTGGCGAGCCTGCCACGACTGACGGCTCCGCGGTGACCACGATGGGCGGTGCTGGCGGCGCCGGCGCGACAAACACCACTACCGGCGATACGAGCACCACCACGGGCGGCTCAGCGCTCGGGCCATGCGACGGTGCGGACCTGTTTTGCGACGACTTCGAAACAGCTGCAGCCGGCAGCCTGCCCATGGGCGCTCAGTGGCTGGGTATCGACGATGCCGCTTGCGCCAGCGGTAACTTCGATTTGGGAGTGAGCGCCGACAAGGCCTACAGTGGCAGCCAATCGCTGAAGATCACCAACGCTAGCTGGGCTCAATGTCGTATTGCGGCCAACTTCGGCGACGCCGACGAGTTTTGGGTGCGGGCCAACCTGTACTGGGAAAACGACGTCGACTTCAGCAACAAGGAAGTGCTGGCCATCGACCTCGCGCCTGCCACGAATCTGACCGCCGACGACCCGGCGATTCGCTTTGGCTCTCGGACGAAAGAACCGTGCACCCAGAACGGTGGAGCTCAGATCACGATTATCGGTCTGGGTAGCGGCGAGTCTACCGGTTGCGACGGCAACCACCCGCTACCGCAGGCAAGCTGGTACTGTTTCGAAGCCCATGTCAATCAGGGTGGCGGAAGCGTCAGCGTCAAGAGCTACATCAACGGCGAGGCGTTGACCTACTCTTCTACTGGCAAAGAGCCGACCGAAAGCATCGACTCAACCGGAGTCACGGCTCGCGTCAACCACGTGAGGCTTGGCATGTTTTCGACGACGTCCAACCTTACCGGCACGGTGTACGTCGACGACATTGCCGTGAGCAGCGCGCGTGTGGGCTGCTACTGAGCACGCAAGCACCTCAGAGTGGCCGCGGAATGTTTGGCTTGGGTTTGCTCACCTTCTTTTGCAGCACCGTGAATTTCTGTTCGAGCAGGACCATTTCGTCCTTGTCACTCGCAACGAAAGTCAGCGTTGGGTTTTGAGGCCGCAGGCTAGGGTTGCTGGTTGTGTCGAGCCGTAGCGTGATCTGCTCTTTTGGCGCCACCTTCAGCTTCACGTGAGCGACGCCCTCGCTGTTGGTGTGCCCCACGACCTCGTCCAAGTACAAAACGGGTAGGTTTGCCCCTCGCTCCGCGCGCACGCCAACCACGATTTCGTGGGTGAGCTGGACGCATTCGCTCTGAAAGCTCGGCTCGGGAGAGCCGGCAGCCATGACACGCAGGCCCACGGCGATGGGCTTTTCCGGCGAGGCCAGCCCCTCCGGACACTGCACGGTGAGCTGCAACGTCTCCCCCTCTTTGCCTTTCAGCTCGAGGCGTACCTTACCCGATTCGTTCGTCGATCCGAGCACCTGTTTGCCGTTGAGCACCTTGGCGCCCGCTACGGGCTTGTCGTCACTCTTGATGCTGAGCACGACCGGAAAGCTCGTGGGCTTTTCGGTGGATGCCGGGGCGTCCAGTAACGAACAGCCCGTGAGCAGCAGCGTCGAGCCAAGCAGATGACCCAGGCGGAGGGTGAAGGATCCGGTCACCCGACGACCATGCCACACCAGAGCACAGGAGCGACAGGGCACTCCGGGCTCCGGGGCCGAGAACGGCGGGCCCGACAAACTCCGCTCGGACGCCCAGAACACCTACATTGGCGGATATATCTTGCTAGTTTGGGCGGAAAATGGCGGGATTTCGAGACCAACCGGTGCCGTGGACCAAGGCCGGCGGTCGGGTTTTGTGTCAGGCTATGCGGTGCAATGTTCACCGTAGAAAGGGTCGAACCGTGAACTGGCGGCTGGCACTCCTGATGTCGGCGGGCCTGGGACTGACGGCGCTACCTGCCCACGCCGAGACAAAGGCTCAGCGATCTGCGCCGCGCGCCAAGTCGATGACCGTGATCTCACTGAAGGCCAAGGCCTCAACCATTCCATACTCCGCGACGGTGCGTTTGCTGCGCGCAGCAGATGCCAATGAAGACAACCGAGTCAGTGAGTTGGAGCTCAAGCGATTCGTACAGTACCAGGTGTTGCGTCAAGTCGAGCGCCGCGTACCGAAGCTCGACAGTAATGGCGATGGTCAGGTGACGCGTGCCGAAGTGCCGCGCATGTCCACGGCTCGCTTTGCACGCTTCGATCTGAACGACGACGGTGCCTTCACGGTATGGGAGCTGGCTCAAGTCATGCGGCAACAGGCATTGGAGCGCTGCCGGCATCTGTTTGCCAGCCTCGACGCCGATGCAGACGGTGTGCTCAGCATCTCCGACGTGGAGCATCACGAGCGCTTCGCTCAGCTTCAGACCCGTCAATCCGGCGAGCGCTCCGTGTCCAAGCGCTGAGAGTCGCTACGGCTGTGCGTGACGTGTCCGTTCGACGGCGCGCTCGACGCGCCGTGGGTCCGGTTTGGCATCGGTGGCCCACCGATAGCGGATCCCGAGCTGACCGAAGTCGCTGCCCGCGAGCCCGAGACTGTCGGGACTGAGCAGGACGGGAATCAGCGACGCCTGCGCCTCCAACTGGGCGTCGATCAACACGGACGCGAGTAATCCGCCCCGGACCACGAACTCGTCGCGGCCTGGCAAGCCGATGACCTCCGCGGCAGCACCCAAGCGGATGGCGCCATTTTCGCCGAACGCCAGCAGGTATCCGGCGCGTGCGCGCCAGACATGGGGTGGGGCCATCACGACCTTCAGGCTCTCTTCGTACAGGTAGTACCCGTCGGGAACCAAAGCCGTTCGCATGCCAGTCAACACCGCAAACACGCTGCCATGTCCGAGCCCGGTGGCCGCAGCTGCTTCGGCTTCGTAGGCCACGTAGTCACCCGCCGGGCCTCCGACCAGATCGAGATGAGTCTGTGTGAAACGATCGCGCGGCCGCAGCAGCGGGTGCGAATAGGGATAAAAGTAACGACTACCCGCTCTCAAGCTGAGCCATGGCAACGACGCCCTGAGGCCCGTGTAATGGCCGAGGCCTCCAAGCCCGACCGAGGGATAGGCTTCTACGCCTAGCCAGGACCAGTGTGGACGCCCATAGCCCGCGGCGAATTGGGGCTTCAAGTAGACAATGCCGGCTTCGACGGTAGCTGCCAAGAATGGCCGGGTTCGCCCGAGCTCCCAAAAGCGCGCTACCACGGACTGTTCGGTACCGGTCGTGGCAGGCGGCGTTGGCGCGGGCACGTCGACGCCAAAGGTCTCAGCCGCGCGCGCGTGATCGAAAGCGCCGCTCACACCCACGCCGGTCATCATGAAGCCAAGATATACGGCGCGCAGTTTCAGAACGCACCTCCCACCGAAAGGCCTTGGGCACTAGGCACCACCGTCAAACTCAAGCTAGCCCCATTGCTGGCGAAGTCGGCGTAGTGCAACAGCCAGGGAACCCCCAGGCCGCTCAACGCGCCTACGAAAGCTCCGCTCAACACATCGGTCACGTAGTGCTGGCGCCCGATGATTCGCATCAGGCCCACGGTAGCTGCGCTGGTGACTGCGACGCCGCACGTAACGGCATCTGCGGTTGTGCTACCGAAGAGCTGGTGCTGAATGTGGTGCGAGCAAGTCGCGCCCGCCGCAGCGAAGGCGGTGGAGGTATGCCCGCTGAAATAGCTGCGGTAGCGCTTGCGCTCCGCGCAGTCGTTCAGATCGGAGGGAATGGTCTTGCCACAGTCTCGTCCGTAGGGGCGCTCGCGACTGGCAAAGCCGGCGGTCGGGCCTTGTGCCAAGGTGGAGACGGCAATCGCTTCCAAGGTGATGAGCGCGATCTGCGTGCCGACGATCGGGCTCTGTCGATACCAATGGGCCAGGATCAACGCATCCACGATCAAGGGGAACGCGACGTTCACCGACAGGAGTACGTCGCTCGTATCTTGAGCCCAGCGCCCCTGATCATAATCGTCGATGCCGAGGTGTTCCCGCCCCCATTCGTCCAGCGTGTTGCGACCCTGCCACCGACCCGGCGCTGGCGGGATGACCGACGACAGCCCGCTCACGCCGAAGCCCACGCCCGTGAGCACGTAGTTGCCGGTGTCAAACTTGCGCCAGCTCGGGTTCCACGTGCGTGGGGAGCCGCGGCCGGGTCCGGGCAGCTCGGGTGCGGGAATCGGCGTGCCCGCGATGTCGGTGGGCGTGTATTCGTCCGCGTTCGAGTAGAGCCAAGCAAGATCGTCCGCGTGCTCATCACCTCGCAACAGTTCCCCGACCAGGTCGGCGTCGGTTTGCTGGGCCTCGGTGGCTGGTGCCTGGGAAGCGCTCGGGGCGTCAGTGGCGGGATGTGGATGGCTCACGCGAGCCCCCGTCAGGGCAGCCATCAGAACAGCGGGGCCGAGAAAGGCGCGCATGGTCCACGATGACCACTACCCTCAAGTCCCTGGCGCGTCGAAGGCAAAATCGGTGTGCCAGAGCGCCTCAGTCTTCCTTGGGCGGTTGGTACAGCATGAGTCCGACGAACCAGCAGCTGGCCTGCGCTTTCGCCTCGTCGCTCAGGGACTTATTGCGCCATACCCGCCCCGGGTGAGTGACCTCGACGGCGCCCAACACCTCGCTACCCTTGGCGCTGAAGCCCATGCGCTGCTGCTATCATGAGCCCGATGGATACAGTTGCATTTTCATAGACGACAGTCTGGGCGCGCCCGAGGGTATACGCGCTCGCTCCGAGTCTTCCCGCGCGAGCGTGTCGCGCGTCTCCAAGAGTCTGCTGGCGACAAAGCCGCCCGCCTGGGCGCCCCCCGCGCCCTGGGCGGCCCCCCCCGCTAACGGAGACGTCGCTGTGCAACGGCCATTTGCCGATCTGCTCCAGCACGCTTCGAGGCCGCAACTGCTCGGCCAAGTCGTGGTGAACTTTTCGCCCTGCAACTGACGTGATCGACAATGGACTCGGGAAAACCCTCACCGCGCACGAGCGACTTCTCCTTCCTCCGAAGAGGACAATCGGGGTGCTACCCATTCCCACCCGAGGTGTCTGTGATCAGCAAAACCTACCGCCTCGGAATGCGCGAATGCATCCAGCATCGGATTATTCCCGCGCTACTGATTTTCACTGTTCGCACCCTCGCCGCGAGGGTCCCGACAAGGAGACGGTTCCGTGGCGCGTTCGGCGCTATGCTCATGCACCATGCGGCCGTGCGCTTCGTTGGTCTTGCTGATTGCCCTCGCCGGTTGCGGTCAGACGACCGATATCGTGGGATCTCGTTCTGACGAGAGCTCGACCGAAGTCCCGACCAACCCGGGCGATGTGCTCGGCCCACGCTTGGGGGTGCCCGAGAGTGAGTCGCAGGCCGCGATTCGCAGCGCTTTCGAGCAGCTCTTCTTTGGAGACTATGACAACGAGGCTGTCTACCGTGTGGACGGTGACGACGCTGCATACGTAGAAAACGTCAAGATGGGGGACGTGCGCACGGACTCGATTGGCTATGGGATGCTGGTGACCGTGCAGCTCGACGAGCAGGAGATCTTCGACAAGCTCTGGACCTGGGCGAAGCGACACATGCTCGAAACCGAACCCCCGCGCGAAGGTATTCTCAGCTGGCGGTGCAGTACCCAGGGGACCGAATGTACCGGAGTGGGAGCAACCGATGCCACGACCGTCATTGCCACCGCCCTGTTCATGGCCGAAGCCGTATGGGGAGGCGAGGGCACGCACGACTATGCGAAGGATGCCAACCAGGTCGTCGATGCGATGGTGCTCACCGAGGAGCGCAACAACGGCATCATCGACAACGTGCAGAACTTGTTCGATATCTCTTCGGCGTTGCCCCGCAAGACCAGCAGCGCGGGCGACGACGAGTACTTGAAGCCGGACTACTTGATGCCCGCTTTCTACGAATACTGGGCGAGCTGGCGTTCCGAAGATGCGCGCTTCTGGCTTCGTGCGGCGCGGAACAGCCGCGACCTGATGGAGCTGGCTTTCCTGGAAGACACGGGGCTCATTCCGGCTCAAATCACGGCAGAAGGGTCGCCCGCGCCCATCATCGACTACTACGATGAGCTCACCGCCCGAACGTTGCTGAACCGTTGGCTCGATTTCTCCTGGTTCGACGAGCGCGCAGCGATCAGCGAAGCGAACGGCCTACTTCTCGAATTTTTCCTCGAGCGAAGCGCCGAGTCGGAGTACGTCTCGTCGTATTATTTGAACGGGGATGTTCGTGGTACCAAGAATACTCCGGCCCACTTGGCATTAGTCGCAACGGCAGCGGCCACCAGCGAGAACGCGGACCATGACGTGTTCCTCCAGGCGCTGGTGGATGAACCCATTCCAGAAGGCACCGATCGCTATTACCAGGGAATGCTGTATCTGGTCTGTTGGCTCGCTGTGAGCGGTCACTTGCAGCCGTTTGGGCTCTGAAACGGAGCCCAGGGCTTGACGCAAGACGTCAGTCCGAGCTTCGAAAACGATTCCCAGCTGCCTTTGGCGGTGAAAGCTCTCACTTTGGGAATCGGTCGAAGTCGAACGCGCGGCCTAGGTTGGTCAAGAGAAGCTGGCAGCCGAAACGGCGAGGTGTTAGACCCCCTCCGGCTTGAGGAGCTTTCACATGAGAAGAATCAAATTTGCAGCTTTGGCGACGTTTACCAGTCTGGGCATGCTCGGCGCTTGCGGCGGCGACAAATCCGAACCTTCGAATACGAATACTTCTTCGACCGCCAGCAACACGAACAGCAACGCGACGAACACCGGTACGGGTGGCACCTCCAGCACGGGCACCGGCACCACTGGTAGCACCATGGAGTGTACGAATACCGGGAACGACGGCCTGGCGCCCGAGGAAGCGGAGATCCCTGCGGCCATCGGTGTCTACTCGTACGGCGATGGTGTGAGCACGCATTGCATCTCCACGGAGGGCATGAACCAGGTGTGCCTCCAAGGGCTGGGAGCCGACTCCGACGACGGCGTCAATCAGTATGCGAATTGGGGTGCGGGCATCGGTGTCCAGCTGGGTGGCGATGAGGGTTGGGATGCCACGGACGCTGGTGTTGCGGCCGTTCGTTTCAGCATTTCCGGCGTGTCCGCCTCGGCGCCCGTGCGCATGGGTATCACCTTGGCGAATACGAAAGAGGTGGAGTTCCAGAGCCAAGGGTATGTCGACTACAGCGGTGGCGTGAGCGGTGGCGACGCCAACGACCTGAAGGCGGACGCGACGGATCGCGTTGTTCAATTCGACGATCTGAAGCTGCCTCAGTGGGCCGATTTCGACGGCGATTCTTCTACGGACGAGCAGGAAATGTACCCCTTCGATCCGACCAGGATTCATTCGCTGCAATTCCAGATGGTCACGGCGCCGGGTGAGACGCGGCCCTACAGCTTCTGCGTCTCCGACATCGCGTGGCTCGACGAGGATGGCAACGTTGTCGACCTCCCCTGGGTTCCCAGCGGCGGTGGCGAGGGCGGCGCCGGCGGTGAGGGTGGCGCGGGCGGCGCAGCTCCGTAAAGCTGATCGAAGGGGGAGCGGCAAACGGGCCGTAGCTAGCCAAGCAGCTGCGGCCCGGGTGATGCCGGCTGACATGAGGGCCTGGGAAGAAGCCGCTCTTCGAGAGCTACGCGAGGAGTCCAGCGTTGTGGGAGAGCTTGGGCAGCTCGAGTACTTCCTCGGAGAGGGGATCGAGCGCCGGCTGAAGCAGGGTCCGCTACTACCTTGTGCGCTCCTCCGGCGAGCCGACCCTGGGCGACCTTCCAGAGCGCACGTGGGAACGGCGATGGCTGCGAGCGGCTGAGGTGGACGACGTTCCGTTGGTGAGCGAAGACCTGCGGGCGCTGGTGCGGAAAGCGCTCGAAGCCGCGGCAGCCAATGGCTGAGATGGCGACCAACAGCGACCTCTACTGCTCCATCACACAACTCTTGAAGCAGCGATCGGAGTGCCGCTGCACGCTCCGAGCTACCTCACGAATCTGCGCCTGCCCGGCCACAACCTGCGGGTGCGCGATGTTCTTTCGCCGCAGGAATTCACGGAGCTTCTATGGGGCGCGTTCGAACCCGCCGCGAGTGCAGCCGAGCCGGGTGCTGCTGCAACGGATGGCTACGTCGCTTGGGAGAAGCGCATCGGCGCGCAGATCCGTGACCTCGATGAGATGAGGCGGGCCCGGAACCCTCGACCACGAGTACCGCTACTTCGGCGTAGACGCCCCGCGCGGTGGGTGCTGGTACAATTTCGATCCCTGCACCCATCTGGAGCTCGGCCCGGGATAGCCGGCGCCCGTGCTGAGCACATGCGTCGAGCAGGACATCGACGGCGACCCAACCAGCAGCGTCGAGCGCGATACCCACGGCCGCGGGCTCGTGCCTGAGCACGTAGCTCAGAAACTTGCTAGCGGCTGTTCGGCTCTTCTCATCCATGCGGTCTCTCTCATCCATGTCTCTCTCTGCCCAAAGCGCTCCGCACCCCACGGCTACAACAGTAGGCGCGCTACGAAAGGGCTCGGCTTTCGCAGTTCGTCCGAGAGTGCCTCATTGTCGTAGATGAACTCGCGCAGGTTTCTGCGAGCGACTTCGTCGCGCGGCGCGTAGGTGAGCGCCTTCTCCCAAGCTCCCTTGGCCTTCTGTATGCGGTTGTCCCTGTAGTACACGTTCCCCAGGTTGTTCCACGTCTCGTTGAGATGGTACTTGTC
>CBFGRJ010000287.1:0-9623 GCA_965651135.1 uncultured Myxococcales bacterium | reverse complement strand
CAACGGGTAAGTCTGGCAGTGGGGGCGGAGCGGCCGCCTCTGCCGCTGCGCTCGGCTCCCGCCCGCTGGTTTTGGGGTCGAGGATCAGCGTCGGCGCCTCGAGCAGGTCGTCGGCCTCCACCAACTCCGGCTCCAGCGTCGGCATCTCGTCGACAGGGGCGCGCGATTGTCGATCGCGAGGTGACGGAGGTTTCGGTGGCCTCGAAGGGACCGGTCGGCTTGGCCGAGCAGGTGGAGCGGGCCGGGACGGTTTGGGAGGCGGTGGCAAGACACGCGCAGCGGCGCTGCCGCGCGTCGGTGGCGGAGGAGGTGGTGGCGGCGCTTTCGGGTGCGGCTTCGGCGGAGATGGCGGGCGCGAAAGCGCGGGTTTGCCTGAGGCGCCTGGCGCGCTCGGTGGTGCCGACAATGGCGTGCCGGAAGCGCGCGGCGCTGAGCGCGTCTTGTCCGTCAGCGGCTTTGGATGAAGGCTGGGCGCGCTGGGCCGCGGTGCTGAAGACGGCCTCGGCGCGGACGACGGCCTCGGCGCAACGGATGCTCTCGGTGCCGACGATGGCCGCGGCGGCACCGACCCCGAAGGCCGCTCCGGCTTCGGATTACCGGACTGGCTTTGGTGTTCGGCTTCGTTCGACGGCTCGGGTTGCCGCTCCGGTTCGGGTTCCCCGGTCCCCTCGGCCTTGCTCTGCGCCGGTGCCTCGCCTTCAGCTGCTTCGCCGAGCTCAGTCGTGGTCCCCACTGCCGCCTCCGTTCCGGTGCTGCTCGCCGACTCGGACGAGTTTTCGTTTTCTGGCGCGCCCTCCGTCGTCGCCGCAGACGCTGCCCCTTTCTGCCGTCGCTGTTTACGCTTCGGCCCCGTGTCCGAGGCGTCGTCGGGAGTCGTGCTTTTGTCGGCCATAAACGTCTGGTTTAGTGACCTTACACGAAGCACAGGGAGTTTGCTGCCCCGGAGTTGGACACGCCCGCTCTGTGCGCCTCGGCGCTGCGCCGCCGCTCATCGGCCAGTGGGCCGCGAATGGGCCGCCGGGGCGGTGCTTCCTCGGGCGCGGCCGTGGTATCACCCGCGCCGCCGATGCCTAACTCCTCAGAGCTGCTCATTTTCACGAACGTGCGCGCGATCGACCCCGCGTCTGGATTGGACGAAGAGCTGGACGTCGTCATCGAGTCCGGCACCATCACCCGCTGCGGTCGAAATGCCGCCGGTGCGCTCGGAGAGGTTCAGGGCGCCCGGCTCATCGATGGGCGCGGCCATTGGCTGTTGCCGGCCTTCGTCGATTTGCACGCGCATCTGCGCGAGCCGGGACACGAGTACAAAGAGGACATCACGTCGGGCCTCCGGGCCGCGGCGCGCGGTGGCTACGCGCACATCTGCGTCATGCCGAATACCAAACCCGTCAACGATACCCGCGCCGTCACCGAGCTGATGTTGCGCCGCGCCGAGGCGGTCGGGGGAACGCGCTTGCACCCCATCGGCGCCATCACCTTGGGGCAAAAGGGCAAGGACCTCACCGAAATGGCGGAATTGCGTGAGGCGGGAGCCGTCGCCGTGAGCGACGACGGAGTCTGTGTGATGTCCAGCGCGGTGATGCGGCGCGCGCTCGAATACGCGAAAAACTTCGACCTGCCCGTGATCCAACACGCCGAAGACCACGAGCTGACACAGGGAGCGCAAATGCACGAGAGCGTCACCTCGACGCGTCTAGGGCTGCGCGGTTGGCCGCGCGTGGCTGAAGACGTTATCTTGGCGCGCGACGTGCTGCTCGCCGAATACGTGGGCGCGCGCTACCATGCGGCTCACATCTCCACCGAAGGTGCCGTACGCATCATGCGCGAAGCGAAATCGCGCAACCTGCCGGTGACGTGCGAGGTCACACCCCACCATCTGCTGCTGACCGACGCTTCGGTGATTGGCTACGACACCGTGTGCAAGGTCAATCCACCCCTCAGAGAAGCCCGGGACGTGGAGGCCCTGGTGCAAGCGCTGGCGGACGGCAGCATCGATGCGATTGCGACCGACCACGCGCCGCATTCTCCGCTGGAAAAGGAGTGCGAATTCGAGGAAGCGGCGCCCGGCATGATGGGGCTCGAGCTGTGTTTCGGGCTCCTGCTCGAGCTGACCCAACGCTCGTCATTGACCCTGAACCGACTGATCGATGCGCTCAGTACCCGCCCGGCGCGCATCGCCGGCCTCACCCCCCCTAGTATTCGCGAGGGGGCACGCGCCGAGCTGACACTGGTCGCGCCAGACCACAGCTGGGTTCCCGCCGAAACACGACTCGCCACCAAGAGCAGGAACAGCCCATTCATGCAGCGCACCTTGCGTGGGCGCGTGCTTTTCACGATGGCGGATGGCGCTATCGCCTTCGATGGTCTAAATGCAGGCCCGACATGACGACTCCGGCACATCTCGCCCTCGCCGATGGCACGCTGTTTCCGGGCCTCGCATTGGGCGCCGAAGGCTGCGCTCTGGGCGAAGCCGTGTTCACGACGGGCATGACCGGCTACCAAGAAGTGCTCACCGATCCGTCCTACTGCGGGCAAATCGTGAGCATGACGGCGCCCCACATCGGCAATACCGGAATCAACGACGAAGACCCCGAGTCGATCGACGGTGCGCCGAAGGTGGCCGGCTTCGTGCTGCGCGATCCGAGCCCGGTCGAATCCAATTGGCGCTCGCAAGAGTCACTGGATGCGTACCTGAAAAAGCACGGCATCGTGGCCATTTGCGGAGTGGATACGCGCCGCTTGACCCGACACTTGCGTGATCGCGGTTCGCAGAACGCTTGCATCGGCACCGGCGACCCGAAGGCCTTGATCGAGCAAGCCCGCGCGGTCCCCTCCATGGAGGGGTTGGACTTGGTGCACCGGGTCACCCCGAGCAAGCCCGAGCCGTTCGCGGAGAGCTTGGGCACCTGGAACCCCAAGGCTTCACCCAAAACCACGGGTGGCGATGATCCAGCGATGGCGCACGGCAAACACGTGGTCGCCATGGATTTCGGTGCCAAGCGCAGCATCTTGCGGCTGCTCTGCGAGAGCGGGTGCCGCGTCACGCGCGTACCCGCCAACGCTTCGGTCGAGCAGATCGCCGCGCTCGAGCCCGATGGCATTTTTCTGTCGAACGGACCGGGTGATCCGGCCCCGCTCGGCTACGCCGTCAAGACCATCGAACAGCTGCTCGGGCGCTACCCCATGTTCGGGATCTGCATGGGGCACTTGCTCTTGGCCCGCGCGCTCGGAGCCAACACCTACAAGCTCAAATTCGGCCACCGCGGCTTGAACCAACCCGTCAAAGACCTCACGACCGGAAAGGTCGAGATCACCACTCAGAATCACGGTTTCGTGGTCGACGTGGCATCCGTTGGCCAACGCGCTCGCAGCACACACCTGCATCTCAACGACGGCACGAGCGAAGGGCTCGAAGTGCCGGATGCCAAGGCGTTCAGCGTGCAGTACCACCCCGAAGCGGCCGCCGGCCCGCACGATTCGCTCTATTTGTTCGATCGGTTCGTGCGTCTGATGAGCGACTAATCGACACGCCCCAGCTCGCCACCATGCCGGACCAACCCAAGACCATTCATTTCATCAGCTTGGGCTGCCCCAAAAATCGGGTAGACAGCGAAGTCATGTTGGGGGTGGCGGAACGAGCCGGCTATCGCCGCGTGGCGGAGCCGGAGCAAGCCTCGGTCATCGTGGTCAATACATGTGGTTTCATCGACAGCGCCAAGCAGGAGTCGATCGAGACGATCCTCGACGTCGCGCGCTGCAAAGAGACCGATGCTCACAAGAAGCTCGTGGTGGCCGGCTGCTTGAGCCAGGCTCACTCCGAGGAGCTTGCCGAGGGTATGCCCGAGGTCGATCATTTCTTGGGCTCGAGCGACATGCTCGGACTCGAGCAGATCTTGCGAGGTCCCGCCGAACGCATGCTGGTGGGTCACCCGGCGAATTGGATCATCCGCGCCGAGGATCCGCGCACCATCAGCACGCGCGGGGCCAGCGCCTACGTCAAGATTGCCGAGGGCTGCAACCGCAGCTGCGCGTTTTGCATCATCCCCACGCTTCGCGGCAAACAGCGCTCGCGAGAACCAGCCGATGTCGTGCGCGAGGTCGAGCGCCTCGCCGCCGCCGGAGTCAAAGAAATCAACCTGGTCTCTCAAGACACCATCGCCTTCGGGCGCGATCTGCCCGATCGCCCGGCGCTGGCGGACCTGGTGCGTCAAGTAGCAGACGTGCCAGGCATCGCTTGGGTGCGCCTTTTTTACTTGTACCCAGAGACCCTGTCCGACGCGCTCCTCGAGCTTTTGAGTCAGCACCCGCGAGTCTTGCCTTACGTCGATATGCCGCTGCAGCATGCCGCGACCGACATGCTGCGCCGCATGCGACGAGGACACGGCGGCAAGAGTCTGCGGCAGCTGGTCGAGCGCCTGAGGGCTCAGGTCGACGATCTCGTGTTTCGGACCGCCTTCATCGTAGGCCACCCCGGCGAGACCGAAGCCGAATTCGAGGAACTGCTCGACTTCGTCAAGTGGGCGGAGTTCGATCGCGTCGGCGTATTTCGCTACTCGGACGAAACCACGGCTCGCTCGTTCGAGCTCGAGCACAAGGTTCCCGCGAAGATCGCCACGGCCCGCATGAAGAAGCTGATGAGTCTGCAGCGCAAAATCAGCCGAAAGAAAAATCGCAAGCTCGTCGGCCGTACCCTCGAGGTCCTCGTAGAAGGGCCCAGCGAAGAGAGCGAATTGGTCATGGTCGGGCGCCATGCCGGGCAAGCCCCCGAGATCGACGGCATCGTCTATCTTTCGGGAGGCGAAGTCGTACCCGGGCGCATGGTGCAAGCCTCGATCATTCAAGCCACTGACTACGATTTGGTCGGTGACGTCAGCCTCGCACCGCTGCCGGCGGCGCCGAGCACCGAGCACCGGGAGTCGCCCCTGCACCACCGGCCGAGCGACGGTCGCCGCGTACATCTGCGAACCGTGTAGCGACTCTTCGGCGAGTCTCGAGCGCTATTGCGCGTCCGGATCTCGAATCATGAAAATGAGGCTTTGGCTCTCGGTGGTCCCCTGGCGATAGTACATGGACACTTCGTCTCCCACCTGAGCGGGCAACCAGAAATCGTACTTACCGTCGCCGCCGACCACCTGACCGCGAATATCCATGGTCCTCAAGTTGATGGCATGCACCTGCGACCTGGGCGGCACCGACCCGCGCAGTCGGACTTCGCCCGTCTCCGGATCGGGGCCATCGACCTGAGGCTGTTCGGGTGGCGGCAACGGTAACGTCGGAGACAGGCAGCTACCCGTTGCCAAGGCGGTGAGCAGCGCCAGGAAATTCCTCCGACCAACACGCGGCATCGCGATGACCATAGCATGTGACGTGCCGGATGGGGCTTCGTGGCATAACCCGAAGAAATCACTAGGCTTAGCGACGAAGCGCTGGAACCCGGGCCTCGAACGTCCCAGCCAACGCAGTTTTCGCCCAAGACAACCGAGTTGTCGCTCGAAAATGACCGGCTTCTGGTCCAGATTCGAAGATGATGTTAGCCGGTTCGGTAGATTCGATGCGAGCTTGGCCACCGTGACCCCACTTCTGGACTAGACGTGACCGACAGCCTCACTTTTTCGGAGCTCTGGTCTTTGCGGCGACCGCGGCTCGGCCCGTTCGCCCGCCGTCGTCTGTCACGATTGGCGCGAGTCGCGCGCCCGTTGCCCGCTGTCTTGGCGGCTGCCGGTGCACTGCAGGCTCTGACGCTCCCCGAGTCACCGGTGCCAGAGGCCCGGGACATCTCCGTGGCGCTATCCGAAATCCTGCGCGCCCGTGGTCTGCGTACAGAGCCCCGCGATATCCACTGGCTCGGCAGCGCCGGGCACGGGTTTGTCTTCGAGCAACCAGAAGCGCTGCTCCTGGCGAGCTACGCCGACGAGCCCGACGACATTTATCGAGCTCGGGTCTACCTATCGCCCGAGGGGCGCGTGCTGTCGGTTACCGATCTGTACAACCTCACCGAGACCTCGGCGGTCGACGAGCGCCAGCTGGTGGTGAGCGGGCGCTGGGCGGCGTGGGCCATCGGCGACGACGAGAGGTTCTACAGCGTGCACCTCGCCGATCTGGGCGGCGAGGTCATCCCCGACGAGCCCGCGTGGACCCGCACCAAACGACTGCAGAGGCAGCTCGCGAATCTGCAGGCCACGGGTCAGCTGGCGGGCATAGGGCGCCGATCGTTCAAGTTGGATCCCGCCGCCTCGCACCTGGTGATCGGTTTCGGCAACGACGAGCTCTTACTCGACGCCGATGCCCAGCACGTCCGCATCCCTCTGAAAGAGACTACTCAGCGGCAGCCGCTACGCTTCGTGGTCGAGCAGCCGCACCACCTTTCGCGCCCCGGCAATCTGATCACGTGGGCGGTGGATCGCGTGCGAGCCAGCCCGTGGTTCGGCAAAGACAAGATGCAGTGGGTCAAAGCCATCGGGTTCGCCGGGCTGGACTACCTGGAGCGTTTCGTCGGCACCGTCACGGGCAGCGATGGTTCGGAAGAGATTGCCGAAGAGTTGGGCGAGCTCGCCAAAGTCAAACCCGTGACGTACACGGATCCACAGACAGGGTGGCCGCCACCACCAATGAAGCCCTTGTTGAAGGTGCCGCTCGAAGGCGAAGGGCAATGGGTTTCGCTCGAGAATGATCCCTACATCAAGAAGAACCCCGGCGCGCCTTCGCCATTCATGTTCTCCTTCATTCGTACGGATCACAAGCGCTCGTTCAGCCAGACATACGTCGTCTTGTGGGATCCGCGTCAGGTCGAGCTTCACGCGCAGAGCGGAACGCAGGAGCCCAAAACCGCAACCGGAGAAACGGGCGATGGGCTAGTCCCACGCGAGCTCGGTGTCATCGATCGCCTGCTGGCTGGCTTCAATGGCGGTTTCCAAGCCACCCATGGCGAGTTCGGCATGATGGCCGAGGGAGTGGTTTACCTGCCACCCAAACCCTACAGCGCTACCGTCGCCAAGCTGGACGATGGGTTCACGGGGTTCGGCACGTGGCCGAACGATGAGCATGTCCCCGACAACGTGGTGTCCTTCCGTCAGAATATGACTCCACTCATCGAAGACGGTGAAGTCAATCCGTACAAACGTAGCTGGTGGGGTGGAACACCACCGGGCTGGGAGGAAGAATCCCGCACTATCCGCAGTGCGCTGTGCATGACCAAAGAAAAGTTCGCCGCCTACATTTACGGATCGTCACTCGATGCCGACCACCTGATCAAAGCGGCACAAGCCGCCCGCTGCGACTACGCCATCCATCTGGACATGAATCCCGGTCATACGGGGCTCGAGTTCTACCATGTGGCCCCAGCGGGGCAGCTGCCGCCGCCCGAAGGCAAGCTCAATGGTCAGTGGCAAGCGCGCGGTGCGGTTCCGGGAATGCCGGGTTGGGAATACATGGGTCGCCGCATGATCAAATACATGGCGCTCATGAACTTCCCTCGTTACATCAATCGCGAGTCGCGCGATTTCTTTTACTTGACGTTGCGACATGTCTTGCCGGGGCCTGCCATTCCAGCTCACCTGGGCGCCGGCGAGGGTTGGCGCACCAAAGGTCTACCTCAGCATGGCTGGCCACTCGCCATCGCGACGGCGCAGCTGACACCCGATCCGAAGCGACCCAACACGCAGGTTCAACTGATCAAGCTCGATGCCCGCATGCTCGAGCCCGATAGCTCTTCGAAACGGGGCTCGTCCAAGGAGCAGGCGTCGACCGACACGACCGTGCTCACGTTGCATGCCTCCAAGCAAGAAGCTGGCTCGCGAGCTTTGTGGTGGACCGACACCGGCTTTTCGATCGCAGCGCCTGACGACGTAAAGCTCCGCGCAAAACAGGCCGAGGGTCGCGCCACACCCCTTGGGTTCGGTTATTCACAGACCGAAGCCGCGGGCCGAGTCGTGGTTGCCGGTGCCGGCATCGACGCGGGGCGCATGGCTGTCTATCTGGAAATCATGACGGGGCACGAGCGAGCTACCGACATGCGCTTGATCGGTTCCGTACTGTCCGAACTGGGCTGCAGCGATGTCGTGTTCTTCGAGCACGGTCTGTCGGTAGCCCTTGGCGGCGTGCGCACACTCGACGGCCGCGCCGCGCCCGCGCCGGGACCCGACACCATCCGCCTGGTGCGGGGGGAGGCGCCCGGCGCACGCCGCATCTTCGAAGACACCCCCGTCGTTCATCCGGACATCTGGGCCGCCTTGCAGCGCAAGCGCGTCCGCTACTTCAGAAAACCAAAGACAGAGACCGGTACCGGTATCGAATCCAGCACCGAGTCATCTGCTGGCAGCTCCGTCGCAAAAAGCGCGACGTCCGGTTCAGAATGAGCCAACTCGAACGACGCAAATTCTGTTTATGACGAAGGTTTCTCGCGAAACTGATAGCCAGTGTCTCATCCGTGCAGAGCGCACCAGCGCGCGAGCCACGCGCGGCAAATTCTGCCATTCGCAGGATCCATTGCCCTCGCCTTGTCCCACAATGGGCGCTATTGTAACGTTACCTGAATTTCAAAAGACCTGCGGTCACACCCTTACCTGGGGTTTCGCACGCATTGCTGATTTGATTGGTTCGAATGCGGCGGGTAACCCGGCTGCGGGTTGAGATGCAATGCAAGCTGGCCCAAAGCGGCCGGGCTGACCTGGAGAGAGTAAACCCACAATGAGCGACAAGGGCGGATCCGACTTAGACGTATTCGAGGGACTTGCGAAGAAATCACGCCCCAGCGTCGGGCCTGGCGTTCCGCCCTCGGCTCCGCGCCAGAAAACCCTGCTGGGTCTCGCAAGCCCGATGGCGGCGGCAGGTCGTAGCGCGCCGGGGTTTCCGCCACCGAGCCGGACGTCGGTACCTCCTCCGTCACGCGGCGCGCTACCGCCGCCGGCCCCGCCCAGCAAGGTCCCGCCTCCCCCACCACCAGGAGCACCGACCGGGGATCTGTCGGGGCGCTCCAGTCGACCACCACCCCCCCCGCCATCCTTGAGCAAACCCCCGCCGCGTCCACCGAGCGCGTCGGCGCCTCCGCTCGGCACAGCGAGCATGCCACCGCCGGTTCCCGCTCCGCCGCCCGCGGGCCCGACAGGAACGGTGGCGTTGCCTCCCACCCCCAGCAAGGTCCCGCCGCCACCGAGCCCCGGGGCTCCCCCCAGCCCCAAGCCCGGCGCGCCACTCGCCGGACCCAGCAAGGTCCCGCCACCGCCGGTGCCCGCGCAATCCGCTAATAGCGACGACATCGAAACGAGCCCAGGGCGTATCCCCACGCCTCTCAGAACCTCGACCGCAGCCGCCAAACCGCCGCCCGGCGCCCCGATGGACATCGACTGGGACGACGAGGACGAGAAGACTACGGTATTCGACAAAGTCGGCGAAGACACGGCGCGAGCGCTCCTCCATCCGAGCGCGCCCCCGCTGGGGGCCCCGCCTCCTCCTGCTGCCTCGCGCCCTCCATCACCCAAACCTGCCGCTGGAGTGCCACCCCCTGCGCCGGTACCTGCGCGTTCCTCGGTTCCGGTACCGCCTCAGGTAGGCCGAAGCTCAGGCCCTCCTCCGCCCGCGCCCGCTCCGCCCTCTCCCTTCACCTCCACCAGACCGCCTGGTGCTCC
>CBFGRJ010000286.1:0-9658 GCA_965651135.1 uncultured Myxococcales bacterium | reverse complement strand
AGCGCGACCGGGCCATGAAAACAGGGAGACGGGAAGGACGGGAAGAAAAGAATTCGTTCCCGGTCTTCGGATGAGAACCGGTTCACAAGATTGCATCACTGCAGGACGGTCTAGTCGGGTCCAACAAAAAATCTTTCTTGTCTTCTCGGCTTCCTGTGAAATAGAAAATCGAGCCTCGCATTGCATCAAGACTGAGAATGTTGGCGCGGACGCGTGAACGTCAGGTGCGTCACGCCGCTGGGGGACGAGGTGGCCTCGATCGTGTAGTCTCTCTCCAAGCCGTCGAGTCCGTCCCAGAGGCGTACGCCTCGGCCCAGTAAGATCGGGACGACGACGACGTGCATGTGATCGACCAACCCAGCAGCTAGGAATTCACGGATGACGGTGGCACCTCCGCCGATGCGAATGTCTTGGCCGGCAGCCGCCTCGCGGGCAGCCTCGAGCGCCTGGGCAGGCGATGCATCGAGGAAGTGAAATGTCGTGCCGCCTTCCATCGAAAGGGGAGGACGTGTGTGATGAGTGAGCACGAATACTGGTGTATGAAACGGCGGGTTGGAACCCCACCAGCCCTTCCAATCCGGGTTCTCGTGCCACCCGGGGTAGCCGAATTTGCCGGCGCCCATGATTTCGGCCCCCACCCCCGTAGCGAAAAGCCGCAAGAAGGTGTCGTCGATGCCGCTGCTCCCGCCGGGAGTGCCATGCATTTGAGACCACCACCGCGTGGCGAACATCCATTCGTGCAACCGTTCGCCGGCGTGGCCAAATGGTTCGGCCAGGCTTAACCCTTCACCCGTGGCGAAACCGTCTAGCGAGATGGAGAAGCTCTGAATACGAACGAGTGACATGGCGTGGCTCCGTTGATCGTTGGGGGGTTCGTCGAAGGGGTCGTAGTGATAGACCACAACCGCTCGGACATCCATAGACCTCGCACATGGACGTAGTGATCGATGAGCTCGGCCATCATTGCACTGCGCAGGTTATCAGAGCCGTCACGCCACGTCGTTTCGTCGACGGTCCTTCCACTTGCTGGCGAGCGCGCTTCGTTCTATGTCCAGGACGACTCCGAGACATGACCACCAGACCAGGAGAACTGTGATGTATATCGAAGGGTTCGTCGCCGCCGTACCGAAGGCCAACAAGGACGCATACGTGAAGCAAGCGAAAAAGGCTGCGGAATACTTCAAAAAGCTCGGCGCGACGCGCTTGGTAGAATGCTGGGGGGATGACGTACCCAAGGGCGTGTTGACCGACTTCTACAAGGCGACTCAGGCCAAGGACGACGAGGTGCCGATCTTCAGCTGGGTCGAGTATCCGGACAAAAAGACGCGCGACGCAGCCAACAAGAAGATGAGCGAAGACCCTAGCATGGGCAACACCGACATGCCCTTCGATTCCAAGCGCATGTTCTGGGGTGGCTTCGAGCTGATCGTCGACGAGTAGCCGAGCCCGCAGGTCACTGCGGTCACTACGGTCACGGCAACTACGGTATCAGTCGAACGGTTCAGGCGAATTGTTCGAAATGATAAACGTAGATCCGCTCTAGCATCGGCTTGAGGAACACGTCGGCGTACGCGCGGTGCACGGGGTCTTTTCGGTAGACCTCGGTGTCTTGCATCGACGCGAACTTGACCAGTAGACACAGGTCCCATTCATCTTCGGTCCGACCGTCGCAAGCGAGCTGGATGCTCAGATCCATGACACGCGCCGCATTCGGCAGCACCTCGCGCGTCTTTTTCGCGATCAGGCGCACTTGCCCGTAGCTCCTGAAGGCTGGCTTCAGTTGAATCAACACGACGCGCACGATCATGCGTTCGCTTGTACGACGAACGCCGGCGTGCGCCAAACCCTAAGCGGAGCTCCCGCAAAACGCCAGCTTCCGGGGCGTGGAGTGTGCTCGCATGGCTTGCCTGCTCCGATCACGACCACGCGCTCGAAGGGGGCGTACAACACCAAGCGCACCTCGAGCGCTGCGAAGGTCGTATCACAGTCGTGGAGCTCCAAGCGAAGCTCTCCTCGCCGTACGCGCGCCGAGAACGTGACGCGACTCTTCTGACCTTGCTGGTAGTCGAAGCTGAGACCATCGTCGAATTCGTAATCGATTCGTGCGCGCAGCCGCGAGTGGGGGCGCAGAAAGGCATGTAGCTCGATCGAGCCGAGGTTGGTCCGGTTGTCGCGCGGTGTTCCGACGCACATCGGGACCAAGTGGCCTTCCCTCACGTAGAGCGGAGTGCTCTCGCGATCTTCATGGGCAACGACGAAGGTGCCGCCCGCACGCCAGCGCCCGGTGTGTGCTTCGAACCAATGTCCACGAGGAAGCAGTACTCGACGTGTGGCTTGGCCTTGTTGCAAGAGCGGTGCTTGCAGCAGCGCTGGCCCGACCATGAATTGGTCATCGCGCTCGAATAGCCGTTGTCTGGCGCGTTTGCTCAAACGCTGGCGATCGAAATCGTAGAACAGAGGTCTCAAGATGGCCTCACCTCGACGCTCTTGTTCGATGAACAGCGAGTAGAGGTACGGGAGCAACTTGTAGCGCAGGCGCACGTAGTGCCGCACCACGCGGAGCGCGCTCCTCGAGAAGGCCCAGGGTTCTTGACGCCGCGTGCCCTCGCACGAGTGGTTGCGCAAAAAGGGAAACAAAAACGCTGCCTTGTACCAGCGCAGCAGCAGATCTTCGGTGGCGTTGCCGCCAAACCCTGGGACATCCGGACCATGAAAGGGTACCCCGGACATGGCCAGATTCAGGGCGGTAGGGATCGACAGACGGAGGTGCGCTTCGTTGGAGTAGTTGTCCCCCGTCCATACGGCTGCGTAGCGATTGATCGAAGTGGCGAACGCGCGTGTTACCAGAAAGGCGCGCTCGTTGGGAGCGTGCTCGAGCATGCCGCCGCGGCTTGCCTGGGCCATCCCGAGCGCGTAGTGATTGTGATAGCTCTCGTGCGAGCGAGCCCCACCATCGAACAGCATTGCGGACTCATCGACATGCCCGCAGGCAGGCTCGTTCATGTCGAGCCAGAAGGCGCCGAAACCGCGTGCGCGCAAGCGCGCGACGTGACTTGCCCACCAACGCCGCGTTGCCTCGCGCGAGAAGTCGGGGAATACCGTCTGCCCCGGCCACACCAGACCAACGAACGGCTTGCCCTCGGGCGTTTTACAAAAGTGACCCCGCTTCAGCCCTTCGTCGTAGATCGCGTAACCAGACTCTCGTTTGACTCCGGGGTCCAGAATCGCGACGACACGCCGCCCGCGTTGCTTCAACGCCGATAGGGTGGCCTCGGGGCGGGGGAGTTTTCTCGAGTCGATGGTGAACACGCGAAAACCGCGCATGTAGTCGATATCGAGCCAAAGGGCGTCGCAGGGGAACGCGTGCCGCTCGAATCGCTCGTCCAACTCCTCGAGGTCGCCAGCACTTCCGTACCCCCAGCGCGACTGATGGTGCCCGAGCGCCCAGAGTGGAGGGCGTGGCGTGACACCCACCAGTCGCTGCAGCTTGCGAGTCAGCTCAGAAAGGCTCGGACCGGCCAAGAAGTACACACTAGTGTCGCCGCCCCACGCACCCAGCGAGAGCTCGGTCGTGTGCGCGTCGGGTAGCTCGATGAACGCCGGATACGCCGTATCCACCAAGACGCCAAAGTAGTCTCCCTCTCTTTCGAGCAACACGTAGGGGACGCTTCCGTACAGGGGATCGCAGCGCCCGGCGCGTACGGCGTCGGCATCGAACTTTGCCCAGACGTCCGTGTTGTAGAAGACCGTTCGAGCTCCCGACTTTTCGAGCGGGCCCCACTTTTCGCCCAACCCAAAGCAGCGAACGCTGCCTTGCACTGCAAGACGCAAGATCCAAGCGGAGTCGCAGACGCCATAGCATTCTCGTGGTGCGCCAAGGAGCAACGGCTCGTCACCGACCAGCCCGAAACTGAGCGCGCCGCGCCCCACCCAGCTCAATCGCAGGCGACTGGGTCCTTCTGCCTCGGGCGTGAGCAAGCTTGCCGAGGCGTGCTCGGCTTTGTACTCGGAAATTCTGCGTTTGGAAATCACCGTTAACCGGGCGACATCGTTCGTATAACTCGTGATACGAGTAAGGAA
This sequence comes from uncultured Myxococcales bacterium, assembly GCA_965651135.1. Lineage (GTDB taxonomy): Bacteria > Myxococcota_A > Polyangia > Polyangiales > Polyangiaceae > JAICQQ01. Next base: position 5,578 of record CBFGRJ010000286.1, on the reverse strand, counting down.
CGCACGCTTCCCAACTCGCGCCGCACCGCCGCGAATCGAAGTCAAGTATGCGAAGTTCGCTGGATGAGGCGTGCTGACCGAGCTCACGAGTGCAAGGTATCTGACGTCCGCGGGTGCCGAGCAAGCCTTGGCAGGCTGCCCGCTTGACTGCGCTACTTTTTGTCTGGTGGAACCGATCTGGACTCACCGCGTCAACGAACTTGGCTCTTCCCAGGGCCGCAGCTCGACTTGTATGGTAACGCGCTCTTGGAGGTGACTATGCGTGCACTGACTTACCCGCGAACAGTGATGTGTGTCGGCATTGCCGTAGCCATGGCGGTGGCTTGCGGCAACAGCAGCGGCGACGACGATGACAACGGCCCGGCCCCGACTACCAGCACGCTCAGCGGCGTGCCCATCAGCACGAACAGCAACAGCAGCACCCGGGGTACGTCGACGACGAGCACCGGTACGACAGGCGCTAGCACTGGCACTGGCACTGGCATGGGCGGCAGCGGGGGAACGGGTCAGGGCGGCAGCGCGGGTGAGTCCAGCGGTGGGACCGGCGGCGGCAACGGAGGCTCTGCCGGAGAGAACGGCTCATGCGATCCAGACCCAGACTCCGGGTTGACAGATGACGGCAGCGCTGGCGCAGCTGGCGCGGCGGGTGCCCCCTCTTCCGGCATTGACGAAGGGTATCATTTCACGGATCCAGCCGAGGTGAGCTCGTGGAACATCAAGCCAGTCGCGAACTGTGACAGTTGCATCGAGGACGCGACACTGGAAGCGGGCTGCGGCACCATGATCCTGACGGCGAACTGGCCGGAGGAAGCCAGCATGGGCACGCTCAAGGCCATTGCCGAAATCAACGCCCAGGGCGACGAGCGCTGGGACTTGTCGGGGCGGACCGTCACCGTGCGCGTGCGCTGGGTCTCGGGCAGCGACATGGACAACAACGGCTTCAACGTCTACTTCGAGGCGAACGACGACGACTGGAGCTACGTTGGGCCGTCGCTGGGTGAAACCTTCGACGCTACCGAGGACTTTTACGAGTGGTCGTACACATTCCCTAGCGCTCCCGAGGGCGACTTCGATCCCAGCGTGGTTCGACAGCTGAACGTTCGCTTCGACACCAAGTTCTGGGAAGACGAGAACGGCCCGCCAAGCTTCAGTTACGACACGACGATTTTCGAAATCGACGCCATTGTCTGGTAATGCATTTAGCCGGTAGGCTTCGCGCAGGAGCGGGACGAGCAGGTCCACGGCTCTGACAGCCTGATCCGGTTCGAGACGCCAGAAAACCGCCAAGGCGCAAAGAGCACCAAGTTCGCCAAGGATTTAGAAGTGCGCGCTTGGGTGCGTAGCGAGCTTTGTGCTCGAGCAGGCGAATGCTGCGCTCGCGTGTCCTCGAAATCGCATTCACCACAGAGGTGAGCCTTGCGGGCTCCAGTAGCGCTAGTCGCTGATGAGATTTTCAATCAACCGCAAAACCGCGAAACACGCAAAAAACAAATGATTCGAAGCTCGCGTCCACCGTCAGCATTCCCGACACGCTGAGCCTATGGATCGGGAAATGCGTTTTGCGGATTCTGTGTTTTTGCGATTAGTCGTGTTCAGAACGCGGCACACGAGCACCGATGCCGTCACGTGCCCGGTCAGAGACGTCACCTATCTGCTCGGTTGCACAGCGTCGTGAATAGTCGCCGCAAACTGAAGATCCTTGGCAGCCCTTGGCGTGCCTGGCGGCTTGGCGCTGGAGATAGGTGCTTCCGACCGCTACGACCTCCTGGCATCAGTGCGATAGGCTCAGGCAACGGGGTTTCTGCCCGAGCAGGGGATTTCACCGGCCGTGGAGGAGCTGGCCGAGTCCGGAGGCGCGGGCGACGGGGCGGGCTACTCCCGTTTGGATGCTTTCGATGTCGCCATACAGCACGGCGCGCCGGCGTGCTCGGGTGACGGCGGTGTAGAGCAGCTCGCGTGTGAGCAGGGGGGAATCGGCGCGGGGCAATACGATGGCGACCTCGGAAAACTCCGATCCCTGGCTTTTGTGGATGCTCATGGCATACACGGTTTCGTGCGAGGGGAGGCGGGCGGGAGACAGGGCTCGTGTTTGTCCGGCGCCTGCGTCGAAGAAGGCGCGCAGTGCGCCGCTCGCGTCGCGTAGGATCAGTCCGACGTCGCCGTTGAACAGTCTCAGCTGGTGGTCGTTTTGGGTGATCAGGATGGGACGCTTGACGTACCATTCGGTGTTCTTGTCGATGAGTCCGGCTCGCTGTAGCGCGGCCTCGAGGCGCTGATTGATCAGCTCTACACCGAGGGGTCCTTTGCGGTGGGCGCACAGGACACGGAATTCGTCGAGTTGACGGAGGGCACGCACCGGATCGTCGACTTCGGTGAATTGGCGCATGCGCTCGACGACGTGTCGTTCGAGCTGTCTCAGCAGGGCTTCGGGGTCGCTGTTGCCGCCCGTGACCAATGCGAGCTCCTCGGAGCTCGCGCTGGCTGGGTTCGACGATGGCGCAAGCAAAGCGGCCGCCGCGTCGCTCTGCCCTTGCTTCACCGCCTGGGCGAAGCGGGCGATGGCACTGTCTTGGCTGAAGCGGTAGCTTTGGGTCAGCTCGACCACGCTGTCGAGGATCGCGCTGCCTGAAGCGCTTCTCAGCGGGAGGGTGTGGCCGGTGAGCTCTTTGACGCGCGTGACGACCGAGTCGCTATAGCCCGGGTGTTCACCGCTGCCGCACAGGTCGGCGAGCACGGAGCCAGCTTCGACCGAGGCCAGCTGGTGGCGATCGCCGAGGAGAATCAAACGCGCCTCGTCTGGAACGGCTTCGAGCAGACGCCGCATCAAAGCGACGTCCACCATCGAGGCTTCGTCGACGAGCACGAGATCGGCCGAAAGAGGGTGCTCCCGATCGTGGTAGAAGCGAGTGGCAGACCCTCGCCTGCTGCCCAGCGCTCGGTGGATGGTCGACGCGGTTTCGGTGATGGCGTTCTTCACTTCTTCCGAACAATCGAGCTTGGCTTTTGCCGCTCGAATCGAGTCGACCAGGCGCGCGGCGGCTTTGCCCGTAGGGGCGACCAGCAAGCTGGTCGAACCGCGACCATGGTGTGCGAGTGACTGTTCGGTGAGCAGGGCGAGGATTTTGGCGACCGTGAAGGTCTTGCCGGTGCCGGGGCCGCCGCTGATGGTGCAGAAGCGACCGGTCACCGCCAACAGTGCCGCGTCCCGTTGGGCATCTCGCTGAGCACCCCCTTGAGTAGGCCCTTGTGCAGCCCCTTGTGCAGGCCCTTGAGCAGGTGCTTGAGCAGGGTCTTGTGCAGGGTGCCCATCGCTCGGCCCGAATAGGCGGCGGAGTCCCTCGCGCAACAGCTTGCCGTCGATGTCGCCTTGAGCAGGGCTCAGCCGAGCTCGCAAGCACTCGGCGACGCGTTGCTCGTGCTCCCAATACCGGTACAGGTAGAGGCGGTGGGCTGCGTCGAGCACCAGCGGTGAACGACGCTCGCCGTACGAAACGAGTGGGCTGCTCCTCAGACTGTCGATCCAGGCGGAGAGCACCGGCCAACGCAAAGCGGTGCCGTCGTGGACGAGCGGCTCGCCCGCTTCGGTTACGATGGGTGTGTCGGCCATGGCCTGGAGCGCGACGCACACGTGGCCGGCACGGGTTTGACGGCTGCATAGCGCGAGCGCCGCGAGCGCGTGCGGGTTCTTCTCGCCGCTCAGCTCGGACAGAGTACGAGTGAAATGGTAGTCGAGCGGGCTGAGTAGCTCGGACTCGTACAAGAACTCGAGCGGAAAGCTCATACTTCGCGCTCCGGTTGCCCGTCGAAGAGACGGGACAGTGCTTCGATCACGCTTTGCTGCGGGCGAGACCAGTAGATGCCGGAGCCCGTTGGGTGCGCTGGCGACATGCCACGCAAAAACAAGTAGTAAACGCCGCCGAAGTGCGACTCGTATTGGTAGTTGGGGAGGCGTGCTTCGAGAAATCGGTGCAGCGCTGTCACGTAGAGGTGGTACTGGAGGTAGTAGTGGTGCTGCTCCATCACGGGGGGCAGGCGGCTGGGCGCATAGTCACTGGCTTGGTCACCCAGGTGGTTCGATTTGTAGTCCACGACGTAGTACTTGCCGCGGTGTTCGAAGACGAGATCGATGAAGCCCCTCAGAAAGCCTCGCAGCGGGGCGAAACCCAAGCGCTCGAGCTGAGCGAGGTAGCGCGGCGAGACGTTGACGCCGTGCCGCTCGAAGACCCGTGCCAGCCGGGCCGGAGTCACGAGTTGGCTACAGGCTGACTGCGCCCGGTACGCAGTGCGCTCGGATGGCGTGTGAACGGGGAGCGTGAATTCCATTTCGCTCACGCGCTGCGACGATTCGATGCTGCCGAGGCTGAGCCCTTCGGCGCCCGGTAGGCTCACTGCCAGCACTTCGGAGAGAGCTTGCATTACGGGTGCGCGCCAGCGCTCGATGGGTAGCCCATGGCGGTGAAGCTCGCTGTCGGTGAGCGTTTCGAGCTCGGCCTGGGTCACGAAGTCCAGGTGCTCCAAAATGCCATGGAGCAGCTCTCCGGCGCGCGCGCCGCGAGGGAAGTCGTGCAAGGTGACGAGCGGGTCCGTCCCGGCGCTTGGCGCGGGTTCGGGCTCGGCGCTGCTGGTTTCATCGATGTCCTTGCCGACGCTGGCGCTCAAGCTGAGCCGGTGAGCGCTCCGGGTCAGCTGGGAAAAGCTGCTGATGCGAAAGCTCGTGTCGATGCTGCGCGTCAAGCGTCGTGCGCTGAGGGGTCCATCGTCCATCGCGTCGCGTCGATACGCCGGCGTCGATTCGGGAGGGCGCAGTTTGTAGACTCCAATGCTGCCCTGCGAGGCATCTTTCAGCGCATCGAGCTCACGCAGCAGCTCGGCGTCGCTCATGTGAGCGATGCGGGCGGAGGGGGTTTCGGCGAGGGCCCCGAGTTCTTGGCCGGGTTGATACAGCATGTACCCGAGCGGCGAATCTCCGGCTCGGTGAAACGCTCCCCACACCAGCACCGTCTTGTGTTTGGCCCGAGTGATCGCCACGTACAAAAGTCGCAGGTGTTCGGCCAGCGCTTCGCGCTGAGCCAAAGCCAGCGCTTCGGCCTTGGCCAGCGCCGGTCTGACGTCGAGCACGAGCTGATTGTCCAGCGCCGCATCGTGCACCTTGAGATGCCGAGTCTCCTGCTGAAACAAGTTGGCGTCCCGCCAGAGGTACGGGCAATACACTATTGGGTATTCGAGGCCCTTGCTCTTGTGCATGGTGGTGAGCTGCACGGCGTAGTCGTCGCTTTCGAGACGAATTTGCTGGGCGTCGGGAGCCATGCCTTCGCGGGCCAGGGGGTTGTACAAGACATCGTCGAACCACGAAAGCAGCCCCGTGGCGCCGAGGTGCAGCTCGGTTTCGGCGTGGTGCAACAGTTCGGTGAGGTGTCGCAGGTTGGTCAAGCGCCGCTCACCGTCGATCAGAGCGAGGGTGCGCGCGCTCACGTCGCGCTGCCTGTTCAAGGCTTGCATGGCGTGCACGAAGCCGCGCTTGTCCCACAGCTCGTACAAACGGCGGAAGCTCTCGACCCAAGCCTCCCAGGCGGATTCG
>CBFGRJ010000285.1:0-9675 GCA_965651135.1 uncultured Myxococcales bacterium | reverse complement strand
TCGATGCTGCCGCGGCGGCCATCAAGGCCCAGCAGGTCAACCTGAACTACTCCGTGATCAGAGCCCCGTTCTCTGGCACCGTCGCGCAGGTCGAGGCCGAGGTGGGCGAAGTCGCTACGCCGGGGGCGCCGCTCTTGCGCCTGGTCAAGCTCGACCCGGTCAAGGTGACCGTTTCGGTGCCTGGGCGAGACGTGGTGGCGCTGACCGAGGGCATGCCAGCTCAAGTGACGACCGATGGCGCGGCAGGTGTGCTGACCGGAAAGGTGGCGCACATCCAGCGGGCAGCCGACCCCAAGACGCGCAGCTTCTTGGTAGAGGTCGAAGTGCCGAATCCGGCCGGCAAGCTGTTGCCGGGTATGATTGCGTCGGTCGAGCTGGCGAGCGAAGCCAACACCAAGCGTATCGTGATCGCACAAGACTGGTTGGTGACGGGCGTCGACGAAGTCGGGGTCTTCGTCGAGCAGAATGCCGTGGCGAAGTGGCGGCCGGTGAAGCTCGGCTCCGTCGTTAGGAATCAGGTCGTGGTGGAGGAGGGCCTGAAGCAGGGCGACCGCTTGGTGATCACCGGGCACAGGGAGCTGGCTGACGGCGATGAACTTTTGATCGCGCGCTCGGGCGTGTGCTGCAACGACGGTCGCGTCGCTTTCGAGTAGGCCCCAGATGATTCGCTTCATGGTTCGCAACCGCGCCACGGTCATGCTGGTCGTGGTCTGCGTTTTTCTGTTCGGGATGCTCTCGTATCAGTCGCTGCCTCGCGAGTCGGCTCCGGACGTCGAAGTCCCGTTCGTCATGGTGTCGACCCCCTACGTGGGCGTGGCGCCGAAGGATATCGAGTCTCTCATCACCACGCCGATCGAGAGCGAGCTCAGCGGGATCAAAGATCTCAAGCGGATGAGCAGCATTTCTGCCGAAGGCGTCAGCTTGATTTCGCTCGAGTTCGAGCCGGAAGTCGACATTTCGGAGGTGCTGCAGCGCGTGCGCGACAGGGTCGCGCGCGCTCGTCCCGACCTGCCCGCCGATGCTGAGGAGACGGAGGTACGCGAGATCTCCTTCTCCGATTTTCCAATCATGATCGTGACTCTGGCAGGCTCGGTCGACGATGTTCGCTTGAAAAGCTACGCCGAAGATTTGCAAGACGTGCTCAAACGCGTTCCGGGCGTGCTCGACGCGAAAATCAGCGGCGGTCGCACTCGTGAGATCCACGTCAACGTCAACCCACACCGGCTCATGCACTACGGGCTGTCGCTGGTCGACGTCCAGAACGCCATCCGGGGCGAGAACGTCAACATTCCGGGGGGTGACGTGCGTGCCGGCAGCGCCGCCTACCTGGTTCGCGTTCCCGGCGACGTGAAGCAGGCCGCTGAGCTTGAAAATGTCGCGATCAAGCGGATCGGCGACCGGCCTGTGTTCATTCGCGACGTGGCCACGGTCAGTGACGGCTTCCGCGATCGCGAAACCTACTCGCGCATGAACGGGCAGGATTCGATCAGCATTTCGGTGACCAAGCGTGCTGGCGCGAACATTCTGGACTTGGCGACGAACGTGAAGCAAGTGGTCGCCGAGCAGTCGAAGCAGTGGCCCAAGGCGGTCCGCTATCGCGTGTTGGGCGACCAATCGAAGTACGTGCGCGATATGGTCTCCGAGCTCGAGAACAACATCCTAGCCGCTTTGATCCTCGTGGTCGGCGTGATCATGCTGTTTCTCGGCATAAGGAACAGCTTGTTCGTCGCGATCGCGATCCCTCTCTCGATGCTGAGTGGCATCGCACTGTTTGCGCTGATCGGCACGACGTTGAACATGGTGGTGCTGTTCGCGTTGATCTTGGTGCTGGGTATGCTCGTGGACAACGCGATCGTGCTCGTCGAGAACATCTACCGACACCTCGAGCTTGGCAAAGGTCTGGTCGAAGCCTCGGTGGACGGGGCGCGTGAAATCGCAACCGCAGTCACCTCGTCGACCTTGACGACCGTGGCGGCATTCTTCCCGCTCTTGTTCTGGACGGGGATCATGGGCGAGTTCATGGTCTACCTCCCGCAGACGGTGGTCATCATCTTGATGACTTCGCTCGGGGTCGCGGTGTTGATTCTGCCGGTCATGACCTCGCGCTGGATGCGCAAAAGCACCAAGCATCACGCCGAGGTGCGCGAGCACCCCGTGCTGAAGGCCTATGCTGCCACGCTGAGATTCGCGTTGCGCTTTCGCGTGACGACCGCGTTGCTCTTGTTCGCGTCGCTGGTCGGCACATTCGTGGCCTACGGCGCTCTGAATCACGGAACCGAATTTTTCCCCGACATCGAGCCGGACCGCGCGTTCGTGACCGTTCGGGCTCCGGATGGAACGGCGCTGGAGGCGACGGACAAGATCTTGCGGAAAGTCGAGACTATTCTGGCAGCCGAGCCGGACGTCGACGTCTTCGTTGCCGAGTCTGGTGTGGCGGGAAGTGGCGATCCGCTCCAGGGCTCGCAGTCGGCCAGCAACATGGGCCGCATTACCATCGACTTTTTGCCGCACCGAACCAAAGCGGATACCGCCAACGGCGATCGCCCGCGCAAAGAAGATGCACGCCAGGTGATCGCGCGGTTGCGCGAGAAGCTCCTGGAAATTCCAGGCGCCGAGATCACCGTGGAAAAGGAACGCATGGGGCCGCCGGTGGGCAAGCCGGTGGCGGTCGAGGTGACGGGCGACGAGTTCTATGCCGTTGGCGAGCTTGCCGCGAAGGTAAGGCGAGACCTTGCGCGTATCGATGGCGTGGCGGACTTGACCGACGACTTTCGCGTCGGCCGACCCGAAATGCGCTTGCGCGTCGATCGGGGCGCCGCCAAGCGTGTTGGCGCGAGCACTCAGGAGGTCGCTGGCGCAGTGCGCACGGCCGTCAACGGCACCGAAGCCAGCACCCTCCGCGATGGCGAAGACGAATACGACATCGTGGTGCGGCTAGCACCAGAGTTCCGGGACGATCTGCAGGCGGTCAGCGCTCTGACCATTCCCGGACGCGAAGACACCAGTCCTGACACGTTCGCCGTGCCCCTCTCTGCCGTGGCCAGTTACGAGCTGGCCGGTGGAACCGGAGCGATAAGGCACAAAGATCAGAAGCTGGTGGTCACCATCTCGGGTGACGTGGCCGAGGGGTTCAACGAAAACGAGGTGCGGACGAAAGTCAGCGAGTACATCGCTCAAGCCAAGCTGCCACAGGGCTTTGCGCTGAGCCTCGGGGGCGCCGACGACGAGCAAAGGAAATCGCAGGAATTTTTGAGCCGAGCCTTTTTGATCGCCGTATTTTTGATCGCGCTGGTGCTCGTTTCGCAGTTCAATCGCTACGATCTGCCGTTGATCATTTTGGGATCCGTCATATTGAGCTTGGTGGGTGTGCTGTGGGGATTGATCTTGACGGGCACGGCGTTTGGTGTGGTCATGACCGGCGTGGGTGTCATTTCTCTGGCAGGCGTCGTGGTGAACAACGCGATCGTGCTTTTGGACTACGTCGAGCAGCTCAAACGCGAGGGTATGAATACCTACGACGCCTTGATGGAGGCGGGTATGACGCGCTTTCGCCCGGTCATGCTGACGGCCATCACCACGATTCTGGGCCTGGTTCCCATGGCGATTGGCCTGAGCATCGACTTTCTTTCGCTCAAGGTCATGATGGGCACTCAGAGCGGTGATTGGTGGGGCCCCATGGCGGTTGCGGTGGTGTTTGGCCTGGCGTTCGCAACGTTGCTGACGTTGGTTTTCGTACCGGTAGCTTATAGTCTGCTGGAAAGTTCGCGCGCGCTGATCTCGCGCGGGGTAGCGCTGCTTCGCCGAAACAAGCCCGTCGAGGCCGGCGCAGAATAACGGTCGTTGATGTTGTCGAACTGGAAATTGGTGGTGCTCTATGCGGTCTTTGGCTAACCAAACCAAGAACATTGGCACGGCGTTGGCGGCAGTGCTGCTGCCGGCGTCTGCTGCCTGGGCGCAAGAACCCGCGGTCCCACCGCAACAAGCGCCAGTGCCAGAAGTCACGGATCCAGCGCCGCAAGCCGCGGAACCCGTCGCTACCCCGGCTCCGGCTGCTCCCGCGTCCAGCGTCATCGAGCGCCAGTTGGCAGAAATGATGAGCAAGCCGGGCGGATTGACCGCGGACGAAGCGGCCAGACGTGCCGTCGCCACCAGCCGCGACGTACGCGTCAAAGAAAGCGAAGTCAGCGTGGCAGAAGCCGCTACCGATCGCGTGCTATACACCTCGTTGCCGCGCCTGAATCTGCTGGCGCGCTACACGCGTCTATCGCCCGTCGGGACGCAGGCATTCGGCCCTGGTAGCGGCGCCTTGGTAGCCACGACTGATCCCCCCGGACCTCTGGACGACGATGCACCGCTGATCGGCATTCCCGCGAGCGCGTTCGCGTTCCCCGAATATCTCAACCAGTATCTGCTTCAAGCAAGCCTCATCGTTCCGCTTTCGGACTACCTGCTCAGCACGCCGAGCGCGGTAGATGCTGCCAATGCCAACGAGCGATCGGCAAGGCTCAATATCGTGGCGGCGAAGCTGGCGGCCGCGACCCAAGCCCGGCTTTTGTACTACGAGTGGGTACGAGCCCGCTTGCAGGTCGTCGTAGCCGAAAAATCGATCGAACAGGTCCGAGCCAATCTCGAGACGGCCAAGGTTGCCTTTTCGGCGGGTCGAGTATCGAAAGCCGACGTGTTGAATGCAGAGTCCCTGCTGGCCAGTGCGGAGCTCCGTGCCGAGCGAGCCCGTACGCAGGCAGCCATGGCAGAGGAACGCCTGCGGGTATTGATGCATGATCCACCGGAAAAGACCTACGAAATCGGCGAGAATCTGTTTCGAGATCCTCAGCCGATTCGGACTCAGAGCTTCGGCCAAATGCTGGCCGAGGCCAAGCAGAAGCGCGTGGAGCTCAAGGCGCTCGCCGAAGCCAGCAAGTCGCTGGACGAGCAGGCCGACGTTTCGGAAATGCGGGGGGTCCCGAAACTCGAGGCGTTCGGCAATGCCTACTACTCGCGTCCCAATCAGCGCGTCGTTCCCCCGCAGGATGAGTGGCGCGCGACCTGGGATGTCGGCGTTCAGCTCACCTGGTCCCCGAATGATTGGGGGACGTCGACCACCGACACGCGGTCGTTCCAGGCAGAGCGACAGAAGCTCATGGCGCAGCGCCAGACCGTGATCGACCGCATTCAGGAGGAGATCCTCCAAGCGTACACCTCGCTCAACGAGGCGGAGGTGGGGGTCGCCACGGCGCAGCGCAACCTGGCAGCCGCCGAGGAGTCGTACCGCGTCCAGCAGCTGTTCTACGAAAACGGGCGAGGCACCTCGCTCGAGCTGCTCGAAGCCGAAACGCGCCTATTGCAGGCTCGTATCGACCTGGTCAACGTGCGCGCCGCCAAGTACATGGCCCAGGTGGCCCTGCGTCACGCGCTAGGCCGTGACGTCCCTAGCGACGCCGGGCGCTGAGGCCAAGTAGATGCGTTGATTCGCTGAATCAGTGGACTTCCCCGCAGTTGATCCGTGGGCCGCGAGCGCGATTGTTCGCGTTGTTGCACTCGGTGATCGTGCCGAGGGGGTCGGCGATGCCGAAGACGGTGATCGTCCGCTGTAGCGGGTCGATTTCGATCTCGAGCGTCACGCTTTCACCGGGTTCGATGGTTTCGTCGATGGTGGCTTCGCCGATGGGCTGTCCGCCGGCGCTGGGATCACCGGCATACAATCGCACCAAGACATCGCTGGCCGCGAGTGAACCGTCGTTGTACACGGTTACCTCCACACTCTTACCGTTGCAGGGGCCGGTCGCGGCGCCTAGCTCCAGCCGCAAGTCGGCGACCTGTTCGCCTCCGTCGACGTCGTCGCTGATCTCATTGTTGCTGTCGTCACCGCATTCGCGTTCGCGGTCGTTCTCGTCGATGCGCGCGGTCACTACTTCTGGTAGCTCGCCCGGTTGGTTGTTTTCGGCGTGATATTCGGCGGTGACGATGATGGAAGCGCCGGGTTCGAGGCTGGTGGTCAGAGTCACGGTAAGGGGACTGTCGTCTTCGTCCAGCAGGGCCTGCTCCTCGCCGTCCCAGGTGCCGTAAAACGTGAGTTCGACTCCGGGGCCCACGCGCAGATCACCCTCGTTACGTACCTCCACCGCGATCAAAAGCTCATCGCTCAGCTCGCCGCAGGCCACATCGGGCGAGGAGATCTGAATGGCGGTGAGCGCCAGATCTGGCGCAACGCCGAAGGAGCGCGGTTGTGAGCGGTAGGTGTTGTACAGTCGATTGCCATAGGGTTTCCAGCTTTCCGGTTCGCGCAAGGGGATGCCGCCTCCTTCAGTGACGTTGGTGACATGGTAGGCATGCTGGTTCCAGATGCGGCGCGCCGAGACCCAGGTGTCGCTGGCATCGCCCCAGACTTGGATGCCCGTTGGCAGCGAATTCTTGTTGACCTCTTCACCATCTAGGTCGAAGACGGTCTGGTTACACTGAATCGTTTCGTTGTTGGTGACGAAGACAATCTCTGCGTTGCCGTCGTTGTCGACGTCCGCCACGACGGCATTTTCGACCGCGGTGCGGCTGATCGAAGGAGGATTGAACAGGATGTCGCCGTCCGTGCCGTTGTAGACTCGGAAGTAGCATTCGTCGTTGTAGACGACCTCCGCCGCGCCGTCGCCGTTGAAGTCGAACACGCTCGAGCCGGTGGCATAACTCGAGTCGTCCTCGGTGGCGCGCTTCCAGCCGTTGTGCAGGCAAACGCAGGTTCCGGTGCCTTCGGCGCACACGGCACCGTCGTTGCAGTCGTCGTCGCTCGTGCAGTTTCCTCCCGGATCGCGCTGGGGGTTGCTCCCCGGCGTGGGCTCGCCCTGATCGAGCTCGTCGGGCCACGCGGGGCAGTGAGTACCCTCGGGCTCCTGTAGGTCCACGACCGCGTAAACGTACTGCAATGCGGAAGCAATTTCGGGAAAGCCGTCGCCATCGAAGTCGTCGACGTTGGGCGCGCCGCCGCCCCGTGCACCCGACGCAGTGTCGACCAGAACGTTATGGAGCAGGCTGCCGCTCGCTCCGTCCAGCACGAGCAACCTAGCCTCGGAGATCAAGATGACTTCGGGATTGCCATCCAACGGATTGTCCGGCCCTGGAGCCACTCCATTGGTAGCTCCCCATACGTCGGCTACTGCGCAGAAGGCCTCTGGGTCCGGCACCCCGTCGTCTTCGTCGGTGCCGTTGACGTCCTGAGCATTCCACAGCTCGGTCAGCCTGCCTTCACAGAAGTCGCTGGTGTCGTCGCCCGGGCATTCCGAGCGCTGGCTAACGCCCGAGGGGGGAGCAGGCAGCGCATACACGGTGGTGCCCGCGACGATTTCTTGGGACACCTCGTCGTCGTTCGGATCGTCGTCGATGACGTTGGCGATGCAGACGTTCGGGCCCAGGTGGCGGGGCTCGCTGCCGTGGGTTTGCGCTCCTTGGGTGTTCTCGCCTGCGAATACGTCGAGCACGGAGAGCACGCCCATGTCGTCTTTGGTGAGTGTGAACACCAAGTGCCCCAGGATGATCTCGACCAATCCTCGATTGTCGATGTTGGCCAGCGCCACCTGCGGATACTTCCAGGTGCCGTTGTCACTGCCCTGAGCGGGGAAGAACTGCTCGCTGGTGTGGATGATCTCGCCGCGGTTGTTCAGAATTTGCAGCCGACCGGTTTCTAGCGGCACCACGATTTCGGGTACCCCGTCGTAGTCGAGGTCACCGGCCGCCAGCCCACCACCTGGCCTGCCGAGCGACGAGCTGTTCGCGCAGTTTCCGGTGTCGAGATCGTCGCCTTCGAACCAGTGGTCGGTCCCGCACAGGGCAAAATAGTCCATGCCCTTGTTTTCTCCACCGCCGTGCACCGCCCTGACCGTTCCATTGGAGTGAGGCGGATCGCTGACGAAGCTCATGAACACCACCTCAGGGAAGTCGAGCTCGTTGATGAATCCATCGTCATTGTCGTCGGTCAAGTTGACGACCAGCGGCGTGGAGAGCACCTGCGTCGAATTCGGGAATGGCGATTTCTCGGCATTGGGGTCGTCTTTACTGTCGCCGCCCCAGCGGAACTCGAGACTCGGCAGTACCTCCTCGAAGGGCACGGCGGGCAGCGTACAGGTGGGCTCGACACCCGACCCCTTGCAGGTGCCCACTTCGCAGTTGGTGAAAGACGGGCAGTCCCAATCGTCCTCGCAAGTGCAGCCGACGCCGCTGGTTTCGGATTCCGTGCAGCTGCTCTCGAAATAGGCGTCGCCCCCGCAAGAAAACCGCGACTCTTCTTCGCTACCGTTGGAGGCGCATGCAAACACCTGATTCCCCTGGCAGCGCTGCACGCCCGGTTCGCACTGATCGTCGACACATTTTTCTCCATCACAGTAGCGCGACGCTGCGCAATCGACGTCACTGTCGCAAGCGATGCTGGAGCAAACATGGCCACCGCCGCTCGCGGGCAGGCACTCTTCGAGCTCGCTGCAGTCTAGATCGCTGCAGTCGTTGTCGGTGCAAACGGCTTCTCCTGCCTCTAGTTCGCAGCGCTGACCTGGATTACAAGGGTTCGCGTCGCACGGATCGACCGGCATTTCACCCGCACTGCCTCCTGTCGAATTGCCCGTCGAGCTCGGGATCACTACCGAGCCACCTTGGCCGGTAGCGGTTGGGCGCTCACCGCCCTCACCACCGTCGCCAGGCTCGTCTATGACATTGCCTCCCCCACGGATCAGTTCGGGATGGCTTTCGCAACCGACGGCCGCGACCGCGAACACGATAGGCATCAAGAAGGGCGCTAATGATGATTGCCGTTGCATGGAACTGAAGCATAGCCCACCTCCGCCGCTTTACCGGAGAATTGCAGAGTTGTGACTGGTTAGGTAGGCGCGGGTAGTAGCGACGGCGCGCGCTGCGGCTGCCAATCGCGTTGGCGCTATCGCTCGCCGAGGCGTCGCAGCGTGAACGCTACCTGCCCGCCGCTCGGATCTCGGGAGAGCTTTGCGCCTTCTGGCGTGGCATGTACCTCGAGCGGTTCGGCGCGAGTCTGATTAGGTGCGCAAAACAAGCCATGCGCCGCTGTCTGGGTACCCAACACCCAGAGCTCCACTCGAGTGAAGTCGAGCGCCCCAGTATGGGCGGCCGGCTCGACCGTAGGGAGCACGCGCCCGCCGCGCCCCAAAATGACAGCTCCCCACGAGCCTCGTGGCAGGCGCTGGAAGCCACCTCCGGCGTAGGCTTGGCCACTGTCCAAATCGACCCACTGCCCCGGAGGAAGGTAGACGTCACGCGTCGCCGCTTCTTCGAAGAAAGGCGCCACCAGAATGTCCTGTCCGATGAGATAGGCATCATCGACGCGCCAGCTGCCTACGTCGTCGGGAAATTCGAAGAACAGCGGGCGGAGCATGGGGTGCCCCAACCGACTGCACTCCGCTGCTTGCGCCCAAATGTAGGGCATGAGGCGATAGCGGAGCTCGATGACTCGCCGAAACGCGTCGAGAAAATCTTTGTCGAATTCCCAGGGCTCGGTGGGAGGCAACCCGTGACAGCGGCAATGCGACGTCAATGCCCCGAAGGGGAGCCAGCGCAGGTACAAGTCCCGGGGCGTGGCTGGAAAGAAGCCACCCACATCGTGACTCCAGAAGGAAAAGCCGGAGAGGCCGAACGAGAGCCCGGCCCCGAGCGAACCCAGCATCCCAC
>CBFGRJ010000284.1:0-9698 GCA_965651135.1 uncultured Myxococcales bacterium | reverse complement strand
GCCCCTATGACGCCAAATCCGACTCCTGATCGACGATCACGCGCAGGGGATAGGCCCGCGCGTAGCCGTTTCATCTGGTGCAGGTCGGGGTGCAGCCCGGTGGGGAACTGTTGCGCGTCAGAACCGCACGTGGGCGGATTCGCCATGCTTCAATTCGTGCGGCCTTCGGGTGCTCGAGCGGCGATCCGCTATATTTTCTGGCGGCCAGTCACCGTTAGACAGCGCTGCCGGGCGCGGCGCGCCCACTCATCGCTCCGCGCCCCTCGTTGCGACTGGCGCTGGCGCCGGCGCGGTTCTGCTGGCGCACCGTCTCGTTGCGACTGGCGCCGGGCGCGGTTCTGATGGCACACCGTCTCGTTGCGACTGGCGCCGGCGCGGTTCTGCTGGCGCACCGTCTCGCTGCGACTGGCGCTGCGCCGGCATCGGACGGCGTGGCTCTCGGCCGCTTCACCTGGGAGCAGCGGCGCTTCTTCGCGCGAACCCCTCGCGCACACGACCGCAGTCGAGCACGGCGGTCACCTCCCCATGTGAAAGATGTCGAGGCTACCTGCGAGCACAACCAGGTCGATAGCCGAAGCGCCGAGCACCTGCGAGTTTCCTGCGAGTTGGGGCAACCTGCTATGATCAGGTCACGGTGAATGGACCACGGGGCTTCGCTTTCGGCATGCCGACGGCTCGAGCTATGGGGAACCAGCGAGTCCGCAAGTGACGGAGCCATGGGCAGGGGTCTTTCAGGCTTCGCGGCCTCGGGTTTCGCGCGAGCCAGGCGAGTGAGGCAATTGATCACGTGCGACCCACTGCTGGCGCCGATTGGGTCGCTTCAGGATTGCTTGCGTCGAGCATTGCAGTTGCTCGGGAGAGGGCTGGTGTTGGTCCACGCGGCGGGTGACTCAGCGCTCTCTAAGCGGATCGCACGGCTTGTCGCAAACTTTGGCCTTTGATAGTTTCTCGCCATGACCGGCTCCTCCACGTCCTTGTTTCGCGCCCTGCACTGATTCGAGCTCTTCGGCTCGCGACCCACCCTAGCTTACGACAAAAAGGCGCGATTTATGTCACACTCATGAAAGGGCGCACCATTGCCGCAGCGAGCTGGTCCACACGAGTGTGGATCGCTGTGTTCGTGATGGGCGCAAGCTCGTTGGGGTGTGCGTCGGTCGAGCGGGGGCGTTATGGAGTGAGCTCGCTCGAAGTTCAGGGCACTCAACGGGTCGACGAGGCGGCGCTCCAGGCTTGTTTGGTCACGTTCGAGCGGCCGTATTTCGAGCTCAGGCTCGGTGTGGGCGGGCCGAAGTGCAACGAGCCTCCGTTCGATACGAGTGCGCCTACGCTGCGGCTCTGGCGCTGGCCGTGGAAGGAGTGGCCCACGTTCAATCAAGCCGTCTTCAAACAAGATCACGAGCGCATCTTGCGCTGGTATCGCGCGCGAGGGTTCTACGACGCGCGTATCGTCGAGGTGCGGTACGATCCGCCGGAGGCGGCGACGCCGGGTGCGCGTGGCGACTGCGACCCGGAGCGCGAGGAGTGTCTGGTGCACATCGTGGTCGTGGTGGACGAGGGGCTACCCGTGACGGTGAAGGGCTCGAGGCTGCGTGGGGTCGATGGACTCGAGGCGAAGCTGTTGGGCGAGCTCCGGCAAGAGCTGGCGTCGCTAGAAGGCGCGCGCTTCGACGAAGCCATTTACGATCAGCACAAGCTGGCATTGAAGAAGCTGCTCAAACTACACGGGTACGCGGCGGCGAAGGTCGAGGGCAAAGTCGACATCGCCACGGCGGAGCGCACCGCAAGGATCGAGATCGAGATCGAGCCCGGCGCGATCTACCGTTTCGGGTCGCTCAGCGTGAGCGGGCACGGAGATTTGCCCAAGGCTCCCATTGTCGCTGCAGCGGCGCTGCCTTCTGGGGCTCGTTACGACCCCGCTGTGCTCGAGGAGGTCCAAGCCGAGGTGTTCGCGCTTGGGGCATTTTCGGCTGTAGAGGTCGAGGAGGCCGTCGATGTGAAGCGCGGCGTGGTGAACGTGGCGCTGCGGGTGACGCCGCTCGCTCCCGATCAATTGCGCGTGGGGTTCGGAGTGCTCAGCGGCGCCAGCCGTCGTACCGATACGGGCGAGCTCGTGAGCATTCCGCAATGGGACCTGCACGTGTTCGGCAACTACGAGAAGCGTCACGTGTTCGGCACGCTGGGTCGCCTGGGGATCGAGGAGCGGCCCAGGATGATTTTCAACGAGTCGTTCCCGACCACCACCGATCCGAGCTTCGGCAATATCTTGAGCGTGCGGCTGAATCAGCCAGGGCTGGTCGAAGCTCGTACGGATGCGTTCACCAGCTCGGCATGGGACTATGGTCCCGATCCGTTTCTGGGCTTTCATCGCTCCGACATTTTCGTGAGGCTGGGTTTGAGGCGCGGCTTTTTCACACGGCGTTTGATGGGCACGCTCGCGCTCCAGCAAGATTTCTTCATCGTGCCGCGGACCGACAATGTGACGAGCGATGGCAGCGAAACGCCGGCACCGTATGCGTATCAGTTTCTCGAACAAGATCTGCGGCTCGACCTGCGCGACGACCGGCTGCGACCGAGGCTCGGGGCCTATCTGGGTTTCAATGTCACCGAGTCGCTTCGCTGGGGCGCTTCCGACTGGACCCTATTTCGTCTGGTGCCCGAAGCGCGGGGCTATCTGCCCCTTCCGCTCGATATCGTCTTCGCGGCGCGTGTTGCGCTGGGTGCCATCTTCATCTCCGAAGCCAGCACGGAACTGGACGAGCTGTCGCGACAGCTCGGGCCTACCAGCTACCGTCTGCGTGGCGGCGGCGCCAACTCCAACCGCGGATTCTTGCCGGGCGAATTGGGTGTCGGGGTGCAGGGTGGCCTCCGGCGTTGGGAGTCGAGCGCCGAGCTCAGGTTCGCGTTCGGCGAGTCGTTCGGGCTGGTTGGTTTTTTCGACATGGGTGACGTCAACGATGGTCACCAGTATCGCTTCGGCTACCTGAACTCCAGCGCAGGTGGCGGATTGCGCTACCACACCGTGATCGGCGTGTTGCGACTCGATTTGGGATTTCGCATCCGCAAGTGGCAGCGCGCCGATGGCTCGGATGGAATCGAGTCCGACGCGAACAAGTTGCCCTGGTCACGCACTCCCGGGGCCCTACACTTCACTATCGGGGAGTCTTTTTGAGCTGGCGACCGCGTTTCTCCAAGTTTTTGAAACGAGCCTTCGTCGCCGTAGCAGCTCTGGTGTTGGCGCTGCTGCTCGTCGTGGTGCTCACTCTAGGCACGCGCGTCGGCAGAAACTTGCTTTTGGCGCAGGCGCTGCCCTTGGTCAACGACGCGATTCCCGGGCAGATTCGCGTGGTCGATTTCAAGGAGCTGTCGTTCACCAGCTTCGAGCTCCAGGGCATCAGCATCCTCGATCCTGCTGGAGTCCAGGTGCTCTCGCTCGGAACCCTGCGCCTGGAGGGCGACTGGGTCGCGTTGCGTGCAGACAAAATGCTACTGACGCGAGCGCAACTGCGCGACGGTTTCGTCGATCTGCGCCATGTCGAGCAGAAGCGCCGCGGTCTGGTGGCAGCATTCGTCGATCCCGACGCTCCTCCAACGCCGCCGAGTACGAAGCCTCCGCCCTACGTGAGGGTTCAGGGCATCGAGCTCGACCGGGTGGCACTCCAGCTGCCGCGACCGAGCGCAGCCGCTCCCGAGAAGATCGAACGGCTCCGCCTGCGCGGCGATTTCGAGCTCGACCGCACACCGCGCGCCAGCATCGAGTCGCTCTCGTTCGCCGTCCAGCGCGACTCGCAGCAGATCGCCAAGCTGACGCGGCTGAAAGCCCTGCTCGGTCGAGGCAACGAAGCGTCGACCCTCGACCTGGCGGCGGAGCTCGCGGGCGCGCGCCTCGAGCTGTCGGCGAGCGGCGTGGTGCCGCCAGATGAGGCATGGCGCTCGGCTCCCCTGAACGCGCGCCTGCGCCTGCTGGGGGTTACCGGTGAGCGCATGGCTCGGCTCGCCGCCGATAGCGCGCTCCGCGACGCGTTTCACGGCGAAGCCGGGCTCGACCTCGGGCTCACCGGCTCGATGGCGGCGCTGGCGGCGAAGCTCGAGCTCAACAGCAACGCCGGCAAGCTGCAGCTCGACGCGACGCTCGAGAAGCTTGCGGAGCTCAGGTTCGCGCTCACGACGCCGGGGTTCACGCCGGCGAAGCTGCGACCCGAGGTGCCGCCGCACACCGTCGTTGCCGCGCTGCGCGGGCGCGTCGATATCAGCCAAGCGCCCGAGTCGTTTCGTGTGCACGAGCTAACGCTCGGCAATGCGACGCTAGACAAAGAGGAGCTGCCCCATCTCGAGGTGTCGGCGCTGGTGTCTCAGCGCGACCTCAAACAGTTGAAACTCGAAGCAGCCGACGAGGTTTCTCGGATCACCGTTGCTGGTGACGCGGGGTTCGACGGCTCGGCCAAGCTGGATGTGCTCGCGCGGCTCGAAGCGCCAACCTTGCGCCGCTTGGCGCGGCTCGCCGGCGAAACACGCCCCATCGCCGGCACCTTTTCTATGGATGTCGACGTGACCCGCAACCCGAACGGTCGAGTCACCGCGAAGGGCGACATCGAAGGGCGCAAGCTCGCGTTCGACCAGCTGTCGCTCGCGCTGTTGGCGATGCATATCGACGTCGAGGGTCAACCGCCCGAGCTCGGCGGCGCCATCGACCTCAAGCTCGAACGACTCCGAGCGGGTGAGGCGCTGGTGTCGAGGGCGGCGCTCAACGTGCGCGGAGGGCCGGAGCGCTATACGGTGGGGCTCTCTGCCCGCTCGAATCAAGGCGACGTCGATCTCACGGCTCGGCTCGCACGCGAAAGGTCAGGCAACGTGTGGGTCGAGGGCGAGGCGACCGGCACCCGCAGTGGCCAACCCGCCCGCTTGGAGGTGCGAGCGACGACGATCAGCCCGGCGGGCAGCGTCGCTACAGAAGGCATACGCGTGAGCGTGGCCGGGCAAGAGCTCGAGGTGCGCGGCAGCGCATCTCCGCGTGAGGCCGCCCTCGAGGTCGAGGCACGCAGTATCGATCTGGCGGCGTTCAATCAGCTCTTGGCGCAGCAAGAAAAGCTGCGAGGTGAGGCTTCGCTGCAAGCTGGGGTGCGTGGCAGTTGGCGACGGCCCGAGGCCGTGGTCCTCTTTCAGGGGCGTGGCGTGGCGTTTGGCGAACGGCCCGCGCTGGATGTCTCCCTCTCGGGTCAGCTGAACGCGGCCGAGGGCGTGGGTGAGCTGAAGCTGAAAGTAAAGGACGAGCTCGAGGCGCCACGGCGCGAGCACCAGTTGGACGCCGCGTTGGCTTTGGAGACACGCTTCGCGACGCACGTTCCCCTCGAGCAAGCATTCGAAAGCGCGGAATACCGGGGGCTCCTGGAGCTCGAGCGGCTCGAGCTCGCGTTCGTGCAAGCCCATTTGCCACGCGAAACCAGCTTGCCTGCTACGGGCGATCTGAGCGCGAAGCTCGAGCTCAGCGGTCGCGCCGCGGCGCCGGCTTTGGCGCTGCACGTCGATGCCCAGCTCACCCCGGCCTGGTCGAAGCGCCGGCTCGCCGTGACCCACGACTTGATGCTGGAGAGCGGTCGGTTGAACGCCGACCTCCGAGTCAACGACGCCGCTGGGGTTTGGATCGACGCGCAAGCCACCACCTCCCTGCCGCCTTTCGAACAACTGTCCCAAGACGCCGCGCGCCTGGGCCAGCAGCAACGCTGGCAACTCGAAGTAGAGCTGGCCGAGCGGGAGCTCGAGCAATTGCCGCTCCCCGAGGAGCGACGAAAGTCGCTGCCCAAGGCGACTTTAGCGGGTTCGCTCCATGCGGCGCACGAGCCCGAAGCAGAGCCGGAGGTCGACCTCAGACTCGCACTACGCCAGAAACACGGGTTCGAGACCGCGCCTGGATGCATCGCCAAAGACCTCCGCCTCGACACACACCTGTCGATGGCCCGCGGCGAGATAGCGCTCCGGCTGCTCGGGGACCAAGCCCAGCGAGAGCTCGTCAAGCTCGACGCCAAAGCCCGTGTGCTTCTGGCCAAAGCTCTCGGCGGCGGTAAACTGGAGCTCGGCCGCATCACCGCCGCGCTCGCGTCCAACGATCTGGAGCTTCGCACGCTACCCTTCGTCTGCCAGCGCTTCGGCGGCCGCGTGAACCTAGAGGCACACCTCGACGATCCGCTGGGTGACCAACCCGATGTTGCGTTGAGCTTGAAGATCAGCAACCTGACCGCAGGCTCGAAGACCAGTGTCGACACCTCGCTGGACGCGTTCGTTCGCCCGAGTGAGGCCGGACTCGACGCGAAGGTTCGCCACGGCGTGAACACCTCCACCCTGACGGCTCGCGTACCGGTGAAATGGGGAGACGCCCGCCTGACAATCGACGAGCGAGCGCCGTTGCGCGGAACGCTGAGCCTGCGTCACCTTCCGATCGAACCCTTTCTGGATCCAGAAGGCGCCATTTCGTACGCGACCGGCACCCTGAGCGGCCAAGCGAATGTCAGCGGCACCCTGAAGGCCCCGCGAGTCCAAGGCTCCATCGACTTGGAGAAGCTCGGGTTCACGGCGACCGACATGGCGCAGCCGCTGCGCAACGTCGAAGGGCAAGTGCGCTTCACCGAGCAGCGCGTAGAGCTCAAGGGCTTTCAGGCCCACGACAAGGACGGCGTGCTCAAGTTGGACGGCTCGCTCGATTTCGCGAACCTGAAGAAGATTCAGGGCGATTTTCGATTGCGCGCGACGGAATTCCCCCTGCGTCAACAGGGTCAGGTGGTCGCCACCACCGACGTCGACGCCCGGATCAAGAGCACACTCACCCCCCAAAAGAGCCAGGTGCACATCCTGCTGCGAGAGGTCGACACTTGGCTCGAAACCGCACCGGTACGGCAAGGCATTGCGCTCGCGGGCCATCGAGACGTGGTGGTGAACGGACAACCCGCCGTGAAGGAGTCGAAGCCCGCAAAAAGAGCCAAGCCTGCGCGGCAGAGCGGGGTATCGGCCAAGGCTTCGAGCAAACCCGCGGCAAGCCAGCTGACCGAGATCAAGCTCGATGCTCGCGACAAGTTTTGGGTCAAACGCGACGACTTCGCAGTGAAGCTCGCGGCACTGATCACCGCGCGCATCGAGGGCGAAGGCGTTTGGGTCGAAGGCAACGTGGAGATCGACCGGGGCTACCTCCAACTGTTCGGCAAAGTCTTCGAGATCGAGCGGGGCAGCGAGCTCGAGTTCATCGGCTCGCCCGAGCCAAACCCGGTTCTGAACATCCGCGCCACACACGAAAACCGCCGTTCGGGCAAGAGCGTGAAGGTTCAAATCACCGGCCGTGGCTCCGCTCCGGTGCTGACGTTCTTCGTGGACGACGTCATCGTCACGGCGGGCGACGCTTTCGTGGCACTGTTCGGTTCGCAGCGTTCGAACGAAGACCCCGATGCAGCCGGCGACCAAGCCAAAAACTTCGTGGGTGGCCTCACGGCTGGCGTGCTCGCTACCGCTGCCCGGCGTGAGCTCGGCGCCGCCGCGCCCATCTTGATGGTCGAGCCTGGCGGCGGCACCGAACAAACCCGAGTGCGCGCCGGCTTCGAGCTCGACAGCATCGTCCCGCGCTTTTTGCGACCCATCGTCACCGGCATGTACTTCGAAGGCATCGTGGCCAACGACCAGAACGCCAACACGCAAGACGCCAACGTGCATGGCGGCGCGCTCCTCGAAATCTACTTTCCCCGAGATTTCTTCACGACCGGGCAATACGGCCCCGGGACGACGTGGTCGCTCGATCTAGGCTGGCAGCTGTGACTACCGACCGAAGGTGCGCGACGATGAAGCGGCGCGACGATCCCGCGGACAAGCACCGCACGCTGCTGGCTCTCGGCCGCGTGCTTGCGCCTGATTTCGAGCTGCGTTTAGCCGCTGACTCTCTAGGTGCAGATACCTTGGCGTTCGCGGGGCTTTCGACGGACGAGTGGCGTGCGCTCGAGCGAGACTATGGAGAAGCCCTTTCGCGCGCATTCCATCCGATCGAGAAGGGTCGCAACGTCTGGGACATGTGATCAGCCAGCTGTTGCGGGCTGCCACGGGAACGGCCCTTCGACCTCCAGCGCAAACTTCTTTCGAGGCGATAGCTCGCGCTGGTTTTGGCGGAATGTGTAGGCTTCAGCCGGACATTCACCCACGACCCGCTACACTCGCAGGATGTGGCCTCGAGTCGCGGCGGCGCTTGCCTTGATTTCGATAGGCTGCGGTGACGGCTCAGACGAACGGCATTCGAGCCAGGGTTTCGATGACCTACCGGACCCCGCTGCCGAGCCAGCGGCCGAAACGATGGCGCCGAGCGGCGGTCGGGAAGACGTTACCGGCTTTTCGAGCCCGGGCCCCGAGAATCGGACCAAGCTCGTCGACGGTGGAGCTGCGGCGTGTTGGGGCGAAACCACCTGTGGAGGAGACCTGGTGGGGCGCTGGCGCGTCAGCGCGATGTGCGCCGATACCGAAGCCCTCGCGCCCGAGGTGACGGGCTGTGACGATCTCGTCGAGTCCGTCCGCTTTACTCCCGACGACTATACAGTCGAATTCACCGAGGACACTTGGACGATCAGCGGTTGGCTCACGACCAAAGAAGTCATGAACTACACCGACATTTGCCTGTCGTCCATTCTTGGCCAGCCGGCACGCGTCACCGAAGCGTCGTGCTTGGGCTTGGCGGGTTCTGCCGCGAGCTGCGAAGTCTTGCCCAGCCAATGTCGTTGCGAAATCACCCGAACCGTGCGAGTGGACGAGGTCGACAGCTATCGCATCCACCACGGACGAATCGTCAACGGCCAATCGAACTCCATGGACTACTGCGTTCAAGGCGACTCGCTGCGCATGACCGACGGAGTGCGCCACCTGGTACTGACCAGGTTGGACTGAGCTACCGCTCTAGCTGTGGCGTTCGACCCCACCCATTGGAGGAAAGATGATCACACTTTACGGCTTTGGACGCATCTTTCCCGGCGGAGTGGGCGAGACAAAAGATCTCCGAGCCCAGTGGGCACTGGAAGAGACGGGCTTGCCCTATCGGGTCCACGCGCTCGACCAAATCGCCGGTGAGCTCGACAGCGAGGCCTTCACCCAGCTCAACCCTTTTCGGCAGGCCCCGGTCATCGATGACGATGGCTTCGTGGTCACCGAATCCGCCGCGGTGGTGCTCTACGTGGCCGAAAAATCCGGCAAGCTGCTACCCGACGATGCGCACGGCCGCACGCGCGTCGTGCAGTGGTGCTTCGCTGCAGTCGCCTCCGTGGAGCCAACCCTGACGTGCCTCGATCTGCTCGGAATCTTCGACAGCGGCAAGACAGCGCGCGAGCTCCACACCGAGGTACCAAAACTCGCCCATCGCTGGCTCGGCGGCATCGAGCGCCGCCTCGACGGGCGCGACTGGATCGCCTGCGCCGATTTCACGGCCGCCGACATCGTGATGGCGGGCGTGTTGCGAACCATTCGCAAGACCGACTTGATGGAGCCCTTCCCGAGAATAAGGGCCTACTACGAGCGTTGTTTTTCCCGCCCGGCATGGCAGCGCACGCTCGACCTTTATGCTCAGCGATTCGGCGTGAGCGCGGACGACATCCGCTAGGGCCTGTGGACACTTTGTGAGCTTGACATGCGTTCAGTATGTTGGCGTGCATGGCCGCTCGAACGGCAATGACGCGTGCGTGTTGGCGTCG
>CBFGRJ010000283.1:0-9733 GCA_965651135.1 uncultured Myxococcales bacterium | reverse complement strand
AGGAGAGCACGTATTCGGATGGCGTGCCCGGCTCGGCCAGGTCGACCCATTGCGGGTGCTGGCTGCCGTACTCGCGAACGTCCAAATGGACGAATTTGTTGTTCGGGTAGTATCCGCAGCCGACGTCATTCAACGTGCGGCAAAACGCGAACAGTGCCGCGTTGTCGACGCCCTGCACTTGAATGTCTACCGCTCGGCCCCGTGGGTGATAGCCGTGCCCGTCGCGCCGGTAGCCGCTCACGATGGTGATCGCACGCCGTTCGAAAGCCTGCGCCACCTTGGCTAGCGCCCAGAGCAGGCGCGGGTGAGCGAGCTTGATCCCTTCGAGCCACTCGCCGTGTTCGTTCGCGGGCGGCTCGGCAGGTAAGGGTAGCTCGGGACGAGGCACACCCGGCGGGCGCATCAGCACGCTGAGTCGGTCGAGCGCATCGGAAGAAACCGAACCATCGCATTCCAACAGCCGGAAGCGATCGTATTCGCCGCTGGTGCGAATCACGGTGACTTGCGGCGCGATCTGGTATGCGGGACAACCGCGAGCGGTCGTGAGCTGCAAGAGCTCCGGCTCCGGAATGCTGGCCATGCTGAGCCAGGCGTGCACCAGGCGCGCGCTTTCGGGTCGTTTCAGGCCGCCTGCCAGACTGACGGAATAAGCTGGGTACGACCAAGCCCCAGCAGCCGGCTCCTCCTGGTCGCACGCGTTTTCGTTCCAGCTCAGCGGCGGATGCGTTTGCCACGAACGGGGGCCGAACCTACCGCGCTCGAACCACGCTGCATCGGGAAGCCCGGACAGCCACGGCCGATAAAAGCGCTCGAGAGTGGCGGTTACCGCTCGCGGCTCGATGGAGACCTTGTGGTTTTCGAGTAGGTGATGCAGCACCCAGGCCGTACCCGTCAGCGGCCGATGAGCATCGAGCCAAACCAGCGGGGCGCCTACGGCGTTTGCATGCGCGCCAGGTCTTGCGGCGGCAGCGGTGCGGCCGAGGCTCGGTATGACCACGGCCGCCGCCAACAGCATCCAGACCAGACGCCTAGCCATGGCGCGGACCATGCCCCGGCTCGCCACCATTTTCAAGCGTGCGCCCTTCTCGCAGCTTTCAAGCGTGCGCCTCGGCACGGTCTTCAAGCGTGCGCCTCGGCACGGTCTTCAAGCGTACGCCTCGGCACGGTCTTCAGGCGTGCGCCTCGGCACGGGTGCGCCTGCTCGAGGCAGGCGCATTGAACAGGCGCGAATGACAGGCGCGCGAAAGCGCCAAAGAACGAGTCGACGAAGGCCTTAGCTCGAGCTGGCCGAGCGACTCTGGTTGAGCAGGGAAACGAAGACGTCGTAAGCCTGCTTGGCTCGCTGCTCGTCACCTTCGAGGTACTCGGTGACGGACAGGCCGTTCAGCACCGCCAAGATCAACGTCGCCAACGCCTCGCCCCGCTGGGTATCACCGTTGGTGAAGCCGAGGCTTTGAACGATGTGTTCGTTGACCAGCTTGTGGGCGTCGCTGTGCAGAGCCGACGCGCGACGCTTGAGTTCTGGATCGCGACGTGCAGCACTCCACACCTCGATGTTCAAGCCGGTGCCGGTCTTGTTGTTTTGGATCGCGTCCCAGAGCGACTGAAGTGCCGAGCTGATGCGATCCGTCGAGGTGTCGTTGGCCAGGGCTTCTTTTACGCGCCCTAGGTACTTGTGATAGGTGAAACTCTGAACCTCGTGAATGAGCGCCGCCTTACTCGCAAAGTAGTAGTGCACGATGCTCTTTCTGAGGCCGAGTTCCTTCCCAATTTCAGCGAGCGTGGTCGCGCTGAATCCCTTGCGGGCGAAGCACTTCGCTGCGGCTGAGAGAATCGCCGACACGCGCGGGTTCTCCCAGTCGACTGCGCGAGGCGCGGTGCCGTTGTCTGACCGGTTGTTTTCGATGACAGTGGGTTGTGCAGTTTCCATGTTCCTCGAAGGTCGGCTAGCCGACCCAGCGGTCGAACCCTAGCCAACGGCTGTATTGGGCGTCAATACCTTTTGAAGTAGGAGCCCTCCGTTTAGCGAGGCGTTGTTGCCCAGCTTCGCGCGATAGTCAAGCCCGCCGTTCAGCTGAACCGGTTCGTGCTTGTAACCTGCTAATATCAATTAAGTTTTAAGACTGCGGGGGCGTGGAACTCTGGCCGATATCCACCATCGCATCAGGCCCGCGGCAAGAAAAACAGTCATTGGCCGGCCTGATCTCGACCCCTTTCGTTTACTGCGCTTCGGATGAGTCCTGGCGAGACCAGACCGGCATGCCTTCTTTCTCGGTCCAGCCGTATCGGCCGAACCGGCCCGGCTCCCGTTTTTCGATGAGCTCCGCCTCGTCCACGGCATTCGTCAGAATCAGCACTTCGTCGGCAACGTATTCGGGCGTGTTGTCGGAGCTGCCCTTGAAGTTTTCGGGCGATACGTTGCCGGTACCCACCCGAATGATTTGTGCGGTCGGTGGGTACACGTCGTTCCAGCGCTCGCGCACCGCGTGCATGCCTTCGCGAACGATGCGGTAGCGGTGCAGGCGAAACCCCGGAATGCCCCGCTGTTGCAGCAAGCGCACGCCGTTCGGAAGGTCTTTGTCGGGCCGCTCTAGCTCCTGATAGGGAATCACGGCGTCGATGCTGCGAATCAACGTCACCGTGCGCGTTTTGTTAGGCCCGAGAATTTCTGCGCGCACGTTCCCGTTCTTCACGGTCTCGTGCAAAACCACCGGAAAGTCGTAAGAGTTTTTCACTCTGAAGTTGATCGTCGGATACACGACCGTCGCATCCAAACCCATCTTGATGTACGAGCTGGGTCGCGTGTGGGGATAGCGCTCGACGATTTCGAGGCCTGCGAAGAATGCTGCGCCATGCAGCGTTCCCGAGATCTGGCAGGTGCCGCCGCCGATGCCGTCGACCAATTCTCCCTCGGCGATCACGTGGGCAACCTTGTAGCCGTTGGCTTCGTCACGCGGCCCGACCACCTCGTTGAAGTCGAAGATTTCGCCCGGCATGAGCACGTAGCCATCGAGCTTGGAGGCTGCCAGGCGCAGGTTGTACGTGCGGGCCTCCGCCTTTTGGGCACGGTTGTAAGGTGTTTCGAAATGCCCGAGCACCCGCTCGAAGCGCACGTTGTCGAGCTCACTGGCCCGGCGCCTGGGCTCCTTGTAGGCGAACACCACCTCCGCGCTGCGCTCCCCGCTCCGGATGGCTTCCTGCATTTTTGCGAAGGTCGCGTCGACGTCGAGCTGTCTGCCTCGCACCTCGCGAATCAGCTCGCGTCGCTCCAGATTCAGCCGCGCGTCTACCGGTAGGCGGTCCAACGCGTCTTTCAACTTCAACAGCTCGACGACCGTGGATTCGAGCTCGAGCTCCACCGGATTGGGCAGCGTGAGACTGCCGCGCTCCGGGCTGGCGCGCCACACGCGCCTGAGAGGGCTGGTGGCGTCTCCCGCATCGCGCACCAGCTGCGCCAGGCGCACGCGATCGATGCTCGCTCCCAAACGCCCGAGCGAGTAGCTCTTGACCCGCTGGTCCGGGAGCTTCAGCGTAAACGGCGCGCGCACGAAATGGCGCACGCGCTCGAGCGCGCGCTCATGGGCCTTGGCGTCCAAGGGCAGGGGAGCTCCCAGCAGAATCACTTTCGGCGCTGCTTCTTTCCGATCACTCGGGGTTGGCGCGCGCGGCACGATGAGCACGCCGATGGCTGCCCCCGCCAAGACCGCCACGCCGATGGCCAGCGCCGTTCGCAGCCCCTTCTTGGATGGATTCGCGGAAGCGGTCATCGCTCGAGCCCCGGTTTTAGACCAAGAGCGCCGAGAGGCAACCCTGCGCCCCAGGCCCTTATGACTTCCACGCTTCGTGAAGCGTTCCTAGGAGTGGTCGCGCTCGAACCTAGATCGGCATAGTGATGTCCCCCATCGCAGGCGTTTCCGATGCGCGTCGGGGGGGGTATGTGCGGGCGTCAGCTGCTAGACTCCGTTGCAGCTCTGAGCCCGGAGCCCGGGCCAGTGGGCTCTCTCGATAGCATGGACCCGTCTGTACTCGACAAAAAGCTGAAATCTCTGCCGGCTACACCGGGGTGTTACCTGTTTCGCGACAAGCGGCAGAAGGTGCTGTACGTGGGCAAGGCGAAGAGCCTCAGGGCGCGCGTTCGCAGCTACTTCCAGGATGGCACCAGCGACACTCGCGCGTTCATTCCGCTGCTCAGGCGCCACGTAGCCGATCTGGAAACGGTCGTCACCCGGACGGAGAAGGAGGCTGCGATCCTGGAGAACAGCCTGATCAAGGAGCACAAGCCTCGCTACAACGTCAAGCTGCGCGACGACAAAGAGTACCTGAGCCTCGAGCTCGACACGAAGCACGATTGGCCCCGACTGAACCTGGTGCGCCGGCCCGACCGAAGCGGGGTCAGCTACTTCGGGCCTTATCATTCGGCGACCGCGGCACGCCGGACGCTGCATTTGGTGGAAAAACATTTTCAGCTCAGGACGTGCAGCGACCGTGAGCTGGCGCAGCGCACACGGCCCTGTTTGCAGTATCAGATCAAGCGCTGTCCCGCGCCCTGTGTGTTCGACGTCGATCGCTCCGTGTACGCCGCGCAGGTTCACTCCGTGGCGCTGTTTCTGGACGGGCGGCACGACGAGCTGACACGCGAGCTCGCGGCGCGCATGAAGCAGGCGAGCGAGTCGCTGGAGTACGAGCTAGCGGGCATTTATCGAGATCAATTGAGGGCGGTGGAGTCGATTCGCCAACAGCAGCGCGTGGTTTCTGTAACCGACAAGAACCAAGACGTGCTCGGCTTGTTCAGGCAAGCCGACCTGGTCGAGCTCAGCGTCATGATCGTGCGCGCGGGGCGTGTGGTCGACGTGGTGAGCTTTTCCAACAAGGGGGTCGAGGTGCCGGACGACGAGCTCGTGGCTAGCTTTTTGCGCGAGCACTACGGCGAAGGCGGCCCCGGCGCGCCGCACATTCCCGACGAGGTGGTGTTGCCGGTGCTCCCCGAGGGGGCGGACGGCGTGGCCGAGTGGCTTACCGAGCGCCGAGAGCTCGCCGCAGGTGCCCGCGGCGTTCGGGTAGGTCGCTGTCAGCTGTATGCGCCGGCACGCGGCACTCGCAAGAAGTTGCTCGAATTGGCGACCGAGAATGCGCGACACGCGTTTCAGGAAAAGCAGCGGGAACAAGAAGACATGGATCAGCGCCTGGCGCGCATTCAAGAGCGCCTGCGTTTGCCGACGCTGCCGCGCCGTCTGGAATGCTGTGACATCTCGCACCTCGGCGGCAAAGACACCGTGGGCTCCGTCGTTGCGTTTCGCGACGGTGTTCCCGATAAGCGGCGCTACAAGCTGTACAACGTCAAGACCGTCGAAGAAGGCGATGACTACGGGGCCATGTACGAGGTCCTTTCACGGCGCTTCAAGCGTGGCGTAGAAGAGGCCCCCGACGACGACTCCTGGCAGCTTCCCGATCTGTTCGTGGTCGATGGAGGCCCAGGGCAGCTCAGCGTGGCGCTGGCAGCGGCTCACGACTTGGGGCTGTTCGACCTGACGGTGGTGGGCCTAGCCAAAGAGCGCGAGAAGCCCCTCGCCGAAAAGCTCGTCGATCGCATCTACTTGCCGGGCCAGAAAAACCCGATTCCTCTGCGGCCGAACAGTCCCGAGCTGTTCTTGCTGGCGCACGCGCGCGATGAGGCGCACCGTTTCGCCAATCGCGGTCGTCTGAGGGTCGGCAAGCGACGCCGCCTGAGCTCCGAGCTCGATTCGGTGCCCGGCATCGGGCCCAAAACCCGCACGGCGCTGCTCAGCGCGCTCGGCTCGGTGCAGGCGATCCGAGAAGCCAGCGACGAAGCCATCCTCGCGGTTCCAGGAGTGGGCAAGCGTCAGCTCCACGCTCTGAGAAACCACTTGCGCGCGCAACTCGCTCGGCCTGAGTCCGACATCTAGCGACGTCCCCCTCCGCCGCCGACTGCCGGGTGCCGCGCACGGAACGGCGTAGCTGAGCCATGGAAGAAGGGCCATGGCCTCAGCGCAGAGATCGCATCACCCTCCTACGCAAACACTGGCCCGCGCTCGTGGCGGCTGCGTGGGAGGAGCTCCGCCGGCAGTTGGTGCCCCAGCTGGACCGTCGAACCTCGCTTGCCCGGCTGGGACCGTGGGGGCCGGGCATCCGCTGGTGGATGGGCAACAGCCCCGAGTGGGACCTTGTCAGCATTTCCCAAGATGGAAGCCGCCTGCTGCTTGGCGAAATCAAGTGGTCCTTCCGGACCTTCACGCGGCCGGAGGTCGACAGGCCCTAGTAGACGCCTCGCAGCAAGACCGCTGCCGCCCTTCGCCTCGCGCTTCAATGACCAGTCCATCAGCCGGGCTTTGTTCCTACACGAAATGGAGCCCGACACAGCACGTGTCTCCCAGGTCAAAAGCGTAAACTTGGTTGACAGATGGTGTCAACCAAGTTGACTATAGCGACAGAGTTCGTGGGCTTTGCCTGAGTAACACACGGGCACAGGGCTTGCTGGCCGTAGGGCGTGCGCTCCCTGTCTGTCCATCCTGGAGAATTCCAAAATCTCTCTATTTCCGGCAGGATAGCTGTCGCACTTCGCCGCGGGGGAGGTTCGATTGACAGGGTCATGCCAGCCACCTACCCTCGCGGAGCCGGTCTTCTAGCTTGGCTGAAAGACCCTCACTCTACTATTGGTCGGCGCCGTTATGCCTCATTGCCGTAGCCCTCGATGCCGCGCTCGCGCGGCGATCGGGGAATCAGTTGGAACTCAAGGAGCTTGTCGATGAAATTCTGGTCTTCGTTGCGCGAGTCGAGCTCGCGTCGGCTGCGGCGTGTGGGCGCCGCGTTTACCGCCACCATCGTCGGTATGGCCATGGCGGCGGGTTGCCTGAATCGCCCGGTCGTTGAGCAAGACCCTCAGACGAGCAACGTGTTCGTCGATCAGATTCGGCAAACCTCCATCGACAAGATCGACCTGTTGTTCGTGATCGACAACTCGATCTCCATGGCTGACAAGCAGGCCATACTCGCGGTCGCGGTGCCCGGGCTCGTGGAGCGCTTGGTGAACCCCGACTGTGTGCTCGAGGACATGGATGGCAACGTGCTCGATCGCCAGCCCGCGCCCGCGAGTGGTGAATGCGAAGGTGATTTCATCATCGAGTTCAATCCCGTCGATGACATCCACATTGGTGTGATCACCTCGTCGCTTGGTGGCCACGGCGGTAACATTTGCGCACCGGACGGGCCTCAGCCGTACAACCCTACCAAGAACGATATGGGGCGCCTGCTGCCTACGGTACGCCCAGACGACAACTTGCCCAGTAGTGACCCGGCTGGATTTTTGGCCTGGAACGGCGGCGATGCGGCTGCCCGCGAGCAGCTGAAGCAGCAGTTCACGACCCACGTCGTCACGGCCGGTGAAGTGGGTTGCGGCTACGAGGCCACGCTCGAAGCGTGGTACCGCTTCTTGATCGATCCGTCTCCTCCCGCGGAGATGGTGCGCGAGGGCAACTTTGCCGTACCCGCCAAGGATCCGAACACGGGCTTGATGTATGTCGACGATGTGGTGCTCCAGCAACGTGCGGCGTTCCTACGACCCGATTCACTGGTCGCCATCATCATGCTCACCGACGAAAATGACTGCTCCATCGTGGATGGGGGCGTCGGTTGGCTCGCCGCGCAGGTACCTCAGCAGAATGAAACGTTGCCGGCCGGCACCGCGGCCTGCGCGACCAATCCCAATGATCCCTGCTGCCGTTCCTGCGGCTTGGTGGAATCTGCACCACCGAGCGGGTGCGCTCCGATCACCGGAGACCCGGGCTGCAGTATGGATGTGTCCGATTCGCTCAACGTACGGTGTTGGGATCAGAAGCGGCGTTTCGGTATCGACCTTTTGTATCCCATCGAGCGCTACGTCGCGGCTCTGAAGGACCCACTGATCTACGATACGCAGCAGTGCAGCAACAACAGTTGTCCGCTCGTGCAAAACCCGCTGTTCGATGTCGGCGACGCTCCCAACCCGCGTGATCCTTCACTGGTCTTTTTGGCCGGTATCGTTGGCGTGCCTTGGCAGGACATCGCCACTCCCGAAACGCGCGACGCGCCGAACCAGCTTGAATACATGACGGCTCAAGAGCTGGAGCAAAACCTGGTGTGGCAGGTCATTTTGGGCGATCCCAAGAACTATGTGCCGCCGACCGACGCGTTGATGATCGAATCGACCGCGCCTCGCTCGGGCTCGAACCCCCACGTGGGGCCGCTGGTGGGGCCTGAGTCGACCGATCCGCAGGCGAACGCAATCAACGGGCACGAGTACAACGACACGGACCAGAGCGACCTGCAGTATGCCTGCATCTTCGAGTTGGAGGCGCCGCGCGACTGCACGGATATGGCGAATGAGGCCTGCGACTGTATCGAAAACGACCTTTCGAAGAACCGCCCACTCTGCAACCCACCTGGCGGCGGGCCCGCGGGAACCACGCAGTACTACGCCAAGGCCTACCCCGGCACGCGCCTGCTGCAGACCTTGCATGACTTCGGCGACAACTCCATCGTGGCGTCGATTTGTCCGAAGGTCAGCACCGGCGACAGCAGCGCCGCTTCGTTCGGCTACAACCCCGCGGTGGCGGCCATCATCGATCGGCTGAAAGAGGTGTTGGGTGGGCGCTGCTTGCCGCGTGAGCTCGTGCCAAACCCGGAAACGGGGCTGGTGCCGTGTGCGGTGGTCGAGGCTACGCTCACGCCCAATCCCTGCGACCCGGCACGCGGTCGCGGCGAGGTCAATCCTGCGATCGTGGGCGCGGTGCACAAGCAGCTCGAATCCTCGGGTTCTTGTGGAGGCGCCACCAACGTGCCGTGCAACACCTACAACCTGTGTGAAATCAAGCAGCTCTCCGGTGATAACCAAGTCACCTGCTTGAGCACCCGCGACTATCCGGAGACTGGACTGCCAGGGTAC
Source organism: uncultured Myxococcales bacterium (assembly GCA_965651135.1). Lineage (GTDB taxonomy): Bacteria > Myxococcota_A > Polyangia > Polyangiales > Polyangiaceae > JAICQQ01. The sequence continues at coordinate 795 of CBFGRJ010000283.1, read as the reverse complement.
TGCTACGTGGATGAGAAAAACGACCAGGCTGGGCTGTTGCAAGGTTGCCCCGCCACCGAACCCCGCAAGTTGCAGTTCGTGGGGACCAACACTCCGGCCAGCGGCTCGATCACCTTCATCGCCTGCGTGGGCGCCGCCTTCACGGATGATAAGGGCGATCCGACCATGCCCATGCCCTGAAGCAGGGTCGTTCCGAATCGGTAAAGGGCAGTCCTTTACGGGCTGCCCTTTCTCGTTTCTGGGACTTTGGCTAAGCTCGCCGGGTCGATGGAATCGAAGAAGACGATTCTGGTGATCGAGGACGAGCCGCACATCGCCCTCGGCCTGAAAGACGCGCTCGAGTTCGAGGGCTTCTCTGTGCTGACCGCCGACACCGGCAAAGAGGGGGTGCACCGGGCTCGGCAGGATCGGCCCAATGCCGTCTTGCTCGATTTGATGCTGCCCGACATGAACGGCTACCAGGTGTGCGAGGAGCTCAGGAGGCTCGATGCCTTCGTGCCCATCATCATGCTGACCGCCAAGAGCCAGGAGGCCGACAAGATCCGCGGCCTCGACGTGGGGGCCGACGATTACGTCACCAAGCCCTTCAGCATCGGCGAGCTGGTCGCGCGCATTCGCGCACTGTTTCGCCGGGCCAATCGCCCTTCGGAGGTGATGAGCTTCAAGCTCGCCGGCATGACCGTCAACATCAGCGCGCACGCCATCCAAAAGCCCGGAAAGCAGCCGCAAATGCTGTCGTTTTACGAGGTCGAGCTCTTGAGGCTGCTCTCGGAGCGCGTGGGCCAGCCGGTCAGC
>CBFGRJ010000282.1:0-9734 GCA_965651135.1 uncultured Myxococcales bacterium | reverse complement strand
TAGCGGCGCTGGCCGAGCGCATCGACGACCTGCATGCGCTCGGCCGCAATACTGAGCTCGATCGAGCGGGTTTCTCCCGGTTTAAGCGACACTCTGCGGAACGCGACCAGACTGTGTTTCGGGGTAGGCACCGAAGCTTCCTTGTCGCTCAGGTAGAGTTGCACCACTTCTTCCAGCGCGCGCTGCCCTCGGTTGGTGACCCGCACGATCGCTTGCTGAGCTTCGCCGGCTCGGATGCTGGCGTGCGTGAGCTGCAGGGATTCGTAAGCGACGGTTCCGTACGTGAGCCCGAATCCGAACGGGTAGAGCGGTGCCTGCTCAGAGTAGCGGTAGGTGCGCCCACGCATGTCGTAGTTCTCGAAGGGCGGAAGATCTTTGGTGGCTTTGGGGAAGGTGAGGGGCAGCTTGCCGCCCGGCGCTTGCCGCCCGAACAGCACGTCCGCAAGGGCGTGGCCACCTTCTTGGCCCGGGTACCACGCCAGTAGGATCGCATCGGCAAGCTCGTGCACCTCCGGGATAGCCTGTGCACTGCCACCGAACAGAACGACGATGATCTTCTTGTTGCCCGCTCGGCGCAGCTTTCTCAAAAATGCGAGCTGGTGCTCGGGCAACTCCAAGGCCTTGCGATCGCCCTTGTCGACGCTCTCGTGAGCCTCTCCTTCTTCCCCCTCGACGAGCCCGGAGAGTCCTAGCGTCACGACGATGGCGTCCTTCTCGTGAGCGGCCGACGTGACCCAATCGATGGGATTGAGATTGGGGCGGCCCGCCAAGAAGCCATACTTGTATTCCACGCCGACCCCTGCTTCGACCGCAGACATCACCCCTTCGAGAAGCGTGGTCAATTGCCGGGCTCCCCCATAGTAGTTGCCAAGCAGCACATGGCCATCGGCCACATAGGGACCGAGAAGCATCAGGCTCTTGAGGTTGGCGCGCAAGGGTAGGGTGCCGTTCTGATTTTTGAGCAACACGATCGATTTGACGGCGGCGGTGCGTGCCAGCCGCGTATGTTTCGAGGAGCTCACCAGCTCGGGCGAAAGCGCGTCGAAGGGCACGCTCCCCGCTGGATCGAAGAGACCCAGTTTGAGGCGCGTCATCATCAACCTCGTCAGCGCCCGGTCGAGCGAGTCCTCTTGGACCAGCGCCTCGTCTAGAGCTGATTTGAGGTGCGGGTAGGTGTTTCCACAATTCAGATCGAGCCCCGCCAGTAGCGCGCGGGCGGCAGACTCACTCGGCGTCTTGGTGACGCGGTGGTGCTGGTGAAAGTCGACGAGTGCCCAGCAGTCGGACAAGACATGACCTCGAAACCCCCAAGCGTTGCGCAGCAGCTCTTGGATCAAGAATTTACTGCTGCTGCACGGCTCTCCGTACAGTCGATTGTATGCCGTCATGACGGCTTCGACCTTCGCCTCTTTCACGACGGCTTCGAACGCGGGAAGGTAGCTTTCGAACAAATCCTTCTTGGAGGGCACAGCGTCGAATTCGTGGCGCAAGGCCTCTGGGCCGCTGTGGACGGCGAAGTGCTTGGCGCAAGCCGCCGTTTTCAGAAACCGTGGATGATCGCCCTGGAGCCCTCGGACGAAGGCGACTCCCATACGGCTCGTCAGGTAGGGGTCTTCACCGTAAGTTTCTTGTCCGCGCCCCCAGCGCGGGTCCCGCAGCAGGTTGATGTTGGGAGACCAGAACGTCAGCCCAGCGTAGCGATCGCGATTGTCGAGTCTTCTGGCACTGTTGAACTTGGCTCGCGCTTCGTCGGCAATTGCCTCGGCCACCTGTTTGACCAGGTTCGGATCGAACGTCGCTGCGAGGCCTATGGCCTGTGGGAAGACCGTTGCGGGGCCGCTGCGAGCCACACCGTGCAAAGCTTCGTTCCACCAACTGTAGCGGGGAATGCCCAGGCGTTCGATCGCCGGGGTGTCGTGGACCAGTTGTGCGATCTTTTCTCCGCGAGTCAGGCGGCCCACGAGATCTTTGGCGCGCTGCTCCACACCCAGCCGTGGATCGAGAAATGGGTAAGCGTAGCGCTTGGGTGATGGAGTGTGCCGAACACCAGAGGGCTGCGGTGCCGGTTGCGGTTCGGGCGAATCGCAACCGGCGGCCGCGAATAGGGTGAGCAGTGCTGCGACCTGCGATGCCCTGGCCAGCCACATGAAAACCAATGTAGCCAAGCTCGCCGGGGAAAGTCGCGGGCTCGTTTCGTTGGCCCTGGGGCCGATGAGGTAGATTCCGGGCGAGCCGGCCCAAAGTCTGTCGATCTGAGCGCACTGCGGCGGCGAGGCTCAGCCGGCCATTGCTCGGGCCGGGCGTTTCGTTATGGTCTTGCGTTGGCGGTTAGCGATGCAAAGTGAGGCGACTTCAAGGACGGAGACAGCGGATGACGAGGGTCGCTATCGCCTGTTGGCCGTGCTTGCGCGGGGGGGACAGGGAGACGTTTGGCGCGCGCGCGACACCCTGCTGGAGCGAGAGGTCGCCTTGAAGCTGCTCAACGAAGCCGCATCGCACAACGCAGATGCGGTCGAACGGTTGCGGCGCGAGCGCTCCGCCTTGGAGGCTCTGACGGGTACGTGCGCGGTCCGCCTCGTGGATGGACCTTTCGAACATCAGGGCGCTCCGTGTCTCGCCATGGAGTTGCTGGATGGGGTGGATCTGGAGAGCCGCCTGTCGGAGCTCGAAGCCAAAGGCACTCGCTTGGCGTTCGACGAGGTGACTCAAGTCTTGGAACCGCTCGTGCAGACATTGCACAAGGCTCATGGCCTGGGCATCGTGCACCGTGACCTGAAGCCCGCCAACGTGTTCTTGCTGCAGGACGGCGGAATTCGCTTGATCGACTTCGGGTTCGTACGTCTCGAGTTCGAGGCGCGCATGACTGCGTTCGGCGTAGTCATGGGATCACCGTGTTATATCGCGCCTGAGGTGTGGCAGGGGCACGCCAATACCAGTGGAGCGAGTGTGGATATCTACTCGCTGGCGGTCATGGCGTTCCGCATGTTGGCCGGGCATCCACCGTTCGAAACCGAATCTCTGGTCGATATGCGGGAGCTGGCGATCAGCGCGCCCCGCCCGAGTCTCAACCAGTTGCGCCCGGACTTGCCCCTAGCGGTCGACGCGTGGGTCGAGCGAGCGCTCGCAGTGGATCCCGAACGGCGCTACCCCACGGTTCGAGAAATGTGGGAGGCGCTGTGCGAGGCGGTACAAGAACCGAAGCCGAGCAACTGGAGCTTCATTCCACGTGCGGTTGCCGAAAGCTTGCACCCCAAACGAGTGGCAGAGGCGCTCCGGCGAGCAGGCGCGGTGCTCTGGGGACGCCCGGCTCAGCGCGAAGCCGAGGCAGCAGGTGAGCGCACCCACACCGAGCAGAGCCCACCGCCGCCTCAAGTGCGCAAGCGGGAACGCCCGAGCGGGCCTCCAGCGCATGCGAAGCGCAAAGTGGAGGACGCTGAACCCATTTCCGAGTTGGAGCCGATCTCGGTGGGCCCAGCGAGTACGGCCCCGCGCTCTTCGAGGCGAGTGCCGGTCGCGCTGGCACACGCCAACACCACTGCCAAGATGGTCGAGCGCAACAAGCAGCGGCGCAAGCCGAAGCGCCGTCGGGCCAACAAGCGAAAGCGCAAAGCCAGGCAAATGCGGCGTAAGGCGCGCGCCAAGGCTCGTTGACGCTCCCCGTCTCCGTTCAGAACTGACCAGTGATGCCTGCCGAATTGCCGGCAAAGTAGGGAGCGACTCGGACGGCGTCGCTTTGCTTGCGGCTTGCCGCAGCGCTTGTCTCGGCGTCGCTGTCGTTCATGATCAGCAGCGTGATCCCAGCGGCCGCACCCGCCAGCCCGACTCCGAACGCTATGCCGGAGACGAGACCCAGAGTCTCGTAGCGATCGTCGGTGCTTTTGCTGCTGCTCGGGCAGCCGTTGTTCACGCACTCGTCCTTGAGTGTGGAATAGTCTTTCAGGAACAGCGCGCCGGTGATGCCCCAGGTCAGAAGCCCCGCACCACCGACGCCGAGCGCCACGTAGGCCAGCGTGTTGTCGGTGGTAGGGGCTTGATCGACGACTCGGGTTTCGGCGACCGGCTCGGGATCCGTGGCCGGGGCGACTGGTTCAGGCTCCTCGGGCATGGGCTCCAGGGCAAGCTCGATGCTCCGCTCTTCACCTTCGGCCAAGGTCACCGTTTCTTCCTTGGGATAAAACCCAGGCGCGGTCGCTCGGATGAGGCGCTCTCCCGGATCGGTGGCGCGCCTCACGCCAATAGCAGCCAGTGGAATTTCTTTGCCGTCGACCGTGACGAGGGGCTGCTCCGGACCTTGGACTTGAATGGTCAGCCAGGCGAGCCTTTGCTTGATGATTTCGATTTCTTTCTGGGCGTCGGCATACGCGCGCTTCCATGGCCAAGCTGCATTGGGTGAAACGCCCTCGCGCAAGACCAGCGAATAGCGCTCGTGGGCTTCCACCAACCGACCGAGCCCCACCAATGCGCGCGCATGATCGACGACGAGGGTGGGTGCATGCACGAGCTCGTCAGCTCGCCGAAAACGATCTTCGGCGGTCGCGAAATCGTCGTTCTCCAGCGCTTCGAAACCTTCGCGCGCCAGCGCCCGCGCCGTCGCGCGATCGGCGGCGCTGGGTTCGGCCAGCGCTGGCGTGCTCAGCGTGATACCCAAGCACACCAAAGCCAACAGCAATGTCCGGGCCAACAGCAATGTCCGGACTCTCTGGGGTCGTGTCTGATGCAAAGTCATGGCGAAAGACCGTCTTCGCGCCGAATTGGCCTGCGCCGCTACCCATACCATGTTGCGGACGGGTGGCGCCACTGCCGGGGCCCGCCCATCGCCCTAAGTCATAAATGCCCCTTAGGCCTAAATACCATAGTCGGGCCGACTTCGCTTGAACGAAGGCTTGCCGGGAGCGGCGCGCGGAGGCACGGCTTGGCGTGCGGGTTGTGGCGCCGCTTCCACGTCGAGCTCTTCTGGTCGCACGAGATCGATCGATGGCTCGGCCGGGGTGACCTCGATGGTCGGCTTTTCTGTGCTCTCGTCGGGCTCGGGGGGCGGCTTCACCGTGACGATGTGTTCCGGGGGCTGCGCCGCCGCGGTCGGGGTACGTTTGTCGTCCCCTCCGGCCAGCGCCATGATGGCTACCACCACTGCCAGCAGGCCGAAGCCAACGGCCGCGAAGAGCCACTTGTGATGCCGGCGCTCGAACGCACCAAGCCCGAAGCGACCCAGGCCGAGCTGTTTGCGCTGTGCCAGTACGGTGACGGGTAGCGACGAGACCCTGGCCTCGATCGTTTCGGCCGACGCAGACAGAGCGTTTGCAGCGAGGCTTGCCACCGACGAGACCGGGTCCTCCGCGTGGTCGGCGATGACCACTGACGCCAAGTCCGCTCGCTCGCGCACTCCCGAAACGTCGGCACCGGAGGCATCTCTCAGCTCTGGGATGGGCGGAATGGAGGAGAAGGACCGGCGAGGGGGAAGGCTCGGAACGGTCAGCCTGCTCTCGATTTCCAGTGCCTGAGCAAGGGCATCGCTCAGCTCCTGCGCGGTTTGAAAGCGAGCGTCGGGCTTGCGCCGCGAAGCTTTTTCCCACCAGGCATCGAAGCCGGGTGGCACCTCAGCCATCACGCGGCTGGGGACGGGGATCTCGTCGTAGAGAATCTGCCCCATCAAGCTACCGAGCGACTCGCTGGCGAAGGGCAGCCTACCGGTGATGCACTGGTAGGCGATGACACCGACAGCCCACAAATCGGAGCGACCGTCGGTGAATTGCCCACGGGCCTGTTCCGGGCTCACGTAGTGGGGAGTCCCCAAGAAAGAGCCGATTTTCGTGGTGCGATCGCCGACCGAATACCTTTCGTGTTTTGCGATACCAAAGTCGACCACCTTCGCGATCTCTTCGGCACCGGTGTCCACCAGGAAGATATTCTCCGGCTTGAGATCGCGATGCACGATGCCGAGCGAGTGCGCCTTGGAGAGTGCGCGACAGACGTGAGCTATGACCCAGTACGTGTCGGCAGGACTCAGGCGCTTCACCCGCGCAAGGCGTTGCGATAGGTCCTCGCCTTCGAGAAGCTCCATCGCGATGAACGGGATCTCGTCCCAGACGCCATAGTCGAACACGTGCACGACATGAGCTCCGCGCAGTTGAGCGGACGCTTTGGCTTCCCGCTCGAAGCGGACTCGCACCTCGTCGATCTTTGCCTGCTCGCTGTCGACGAGCTTGAGCGCGCACTTGGAGTCGAGCGACGAATCGTGCGCCAACCACACGGTTCCCATGCCGCCGGTGCCCAAAATGCGTTCGAGCGTGTAGCGACCAGCGACCGTGCTCCCCGCCTCGATACGCTTCTGGTTCGAAGCTTGGGCCACTCGAGGAGACTCTTCTTGCCCCTTCTTAGCTTCCAACACCGGTGGTTGCTCCTCTTTCACAGCCCGAACCGAGAATTGCCGTCAAGATACTTGGAGTGAAGACTAGCAGCCTTTTGCCCGTCAGTGAGACAAAAACCTACACAGGCAGGCATGTTTTTGTTTGGCGAGCAGCGCGGCCTTGCAATCGCGCACGTCACGGCTCTGATACCGGTTAACGGGTGGGGCTTCGGACTGCTGCTGGGCGACCTTCGGGCCGCTCTTTTCAGTTCGGGTAGCCCTCATACTCCGCTCCGCCTTCTCCGCCGGGATGTTGCGCCGCGCACTCTACCAAGCACCGCGCCGAGCGCCCTGCCGCGCGCCCTGCCGCGCGTGGTGGCTTGCCTTGCGGATGTCTCAGCGCTGGACTGCTTTGAGGAAGGGACGCTCGAGGGATGGAAAGACACGTGAAAAGCGGTGGCAACCAGCGAGCGATGCAGGCATTTCCATTGGGAGCACAAGCGAGTACGTGGCCGGTCGTCTTTGTAATGACCGGAGTGCGCAAATCCTTGTCCCTAATTTGCCAAATCTCGCGAATCGATTCCCTGCGGGGCTCCGGACGCGATGGGCGGCGTGGCGCTTTGCACCAGCTTGAGTTACAGCTCCAGCGGAGTCGACCCGTGAGCTTCGAAGCCGCTCGCGTGTAAGCCCACCTCCGACTGGGAATCCCCCGCTCGCCCGGATGTGACCTTCCTTTGGGGATCCTAGATGGCAGGCGAACCGCAAGAACGCCAAAGCCGCAATACGAACCAGCACGTAGCGAACCGACCTGCAAGTGAATGCAGGAACCAGCTGCGGATTCAATTTTGTTCACAGGAAGACGGGAAGACAGGAAGTTCTTCTATTTGGACCCGACCAGACTGGCTGCGACGATGCGATCTTTTGTAAGCCGGTTCTCATCCGATGACCGGCAGCGAGAAATTCCCTTCCCGTCCTTCTCGTCTTTCTGTTCAATTTCTGAACCCAAGCAGCTCGCGATTGGGGCGACGTTTCCACTGAAACGTAGAGTTTTTCTGCGCGTTTGCGGTTCTGCGGTTCGCTAGAAAAGGCCCCCCAGGGCTAGCTCCGAGCCGCTCCGGGGATGCGGGTGGGTGGTATCGAGGTGCGCCTTGCTCGTGGCTACGGTGCGCCTCCGGCTGGCGACCAGCTTCGATCGCCGATGCCGGTCGCTGCTCGCTGTGCAGCGCGGGCGCGGGATCGGCGCGCCGCGACCTTGGCGCGCTTCGTGGCTGCGCGGTAAAGCTATCGAGTGCGGAGTTCGTTAGCGTGGCGTTTCGCACAGAAGCAGGATGTCGACCTCCAATCCGCTCATACGCCTCGAGAAGCTGAACAAGTCGTATCGCAGCGGTGAGTCGCGCTTGCACGTCTTGAAAGACGTGGACTTGGAAATTCAGGCAGGGGAGCTGATTTCCATCATGGGCTCGTCGGGTTCGGGAAAATCGACGCTGCTCAATGTGCTCGGCATCTTGGACGAGTACGACTCCGGGAGCTACTACCTCGGCGACCGACTCATTCAGGGGTTGAACGAGCGTAAGGCCGCTCACTACCGCAATCGGTTCATCGGATTCGTATTCCAGTCATTCAACTTGTTGCCATTCAAGACGGCGCTGGAGAACGTCGCTCTGCCGCTGTTCTATCAGGGGGTTTCGCGGCGGCGCCGCAATCAGTTGGCCTTGGAATACTTGGAGAAGGTAGGGCTAGCCGATCGAAAGCACCACCTGCCGAGCGAACTGTCGGGTGGGCAGAAGCAGAGGGTGGCGATTGCGCGGGCGTTGATCACCGAGCCAAAGCTGATTTTGGCTGACGAACCGACGGGTGCATTGGATACGGATTCTTCATATCGATTGATGGATTTGTTCCGAGACATTCACCAACAAGGCATCACGATCGTCATCGTCACTCACGAGCACGACATCTCGCAGCGGACCGACCGCCGCATCGTTCTGAAGGACGGAAGGGTGGACGAAACCGCGTGCTGAGCCTGGACGGATGGCAGGAGACATTCGAAGTCCTTCGCCGTAACAAGCTCCGGACCATGCTGACGGCGCTGAGCGTTGCGTGGGGCATTTTCATGTTGGTGATCTTGCTCGCGGCCGGGCGCGGGCTGCAACACGGGGTCGAGCACGATTTTCGCGACGACGCGATGAACTCGATTTGGATTGGGGCCGGCAAGACGTCCGTCCCCTACGAGGGCCACGCACCGGGTCGCCGGATTCTGTTCAAGAACGAAGACATAGATGCCATCGTGCAGCAGGTGCCGGGCGTCGAGCACATCTCGGGAAGGTTCTATCTGTGGGGTGAATTTTCCGTAAGCTATGGACTCAAGCACGCCCATTTCGACATTCGTGGCTGTCACCCGGGGCACCTGTTCATCGAGAAAACGATCATAGTGGCGGGGCGCTTCATCAACGAATTCGATCTGCGCGAGCGGCGCAAAGTAGCCGTTATCGGGCCGGAGGTGAAAGATGCGTTGTTTGGCAGCCGCGACCCGCTGGGAGAGTACATCACCATTCGCGGGGTCAAGTACAAGGTGATTGGTCTGTACCGAGACGAGGGCAGTCAAAACGAGCTGAAGAAGATCTACATTCCGATCACCACCGCGCAGCTGGTCTACAACGCGCCGGGTCATGTCCACCACATCATGTACACCGTGGGTGATGCCGATCTCCGGCAGAGCGAGAGCATGGCCAGCGCGACTCGTGAGCTGCTGGCCAAGCGGCACCGATTCGCACCGGGCGACAAACGCGCCGTGAGCATCAACAACAACCTGGAGCAATTCACCAAGGTTCGAGAGATTTTCGATTGGATAGCCGTCTTCGTGTGGGTGGTGGGGGTTGGCACGATCTTCGCGGGTATCGTCGGTGTCAGCAATATTATGCTGATATCGGTGAAGGAGCGTACGGTCGAATTCGGTGTACGCAAGGCGATCGGCGCGACGCCGTGGTCCATCTTGTCGATGGTGGTGCAAGAGGCTTTGCTCGTCACGACCTTGGCGGGTTACTCGGGCCTGGTGTCGGCGGCCTTGGTGGTAGAAGGCCTGAATCGCTACTTGCCGGACAATGAATACTTCAGAAATCCGGAGGTCGACTTTCGCATCGCCCTCGTTGCGGTGGGCATTCTAGTGACAACTGGTGTTTTGGCTGGGCTGGTCCCGGCTCTGCGAGCTGCGCGGGTCAAACCCGTAGCGGCGATGCGAGAGGAGTGACCGGGGCTTTGTTCGATCTGGATAAGTGGCAGGAGGTGCTGCACACCCTGCGGCGGAACAAGCTCAGGACGCTGATGACGGCGCTGGGGGTCATGTGGGGCATTTTCATGCTCGTGCTCATGCTGGGTTTCGGCAACGGGCTCG
>CBFGRJ010000281.1:0-9741 GCA_965651135.1 uncultured Myxococcales bacterium | reverse complement strand
TAGTCGAAATACCTCGAGCGGTGTTACGCTGCGATCGACTCATGCGACGAAGGTTGACGAGGGGCAGGCTTGGATTGGCAACACTTTGCGGGTTGGGCATTTGGGCCTGCGCGAAAGCGGAGGATCAGACGCCGCACCTGCCACGTGTAACGACCACCACGACGGGAACGCAACCTGGCTCGACCATTGGCTCGGCAAACGGCAACAGCACGTCGACGACCAGCGCGGGCAGCAATTCCACGACGTCGGGTGGCGGGGGCGCACCGGGAGAGGGCGGCGCACCGGCGAGCGGCGGCACATCCAATCAGGGCGGCACATCCAATCAGGGCGGCACCTCCAGCCAGGGCGGTACTGGAGGCGTCCCACCCGAGGTGATCGAAAACGCAGACCTGGTTCTGCTTTACAAGGTCAATGACGCCAGGGCCACCAGCAATAGTGTCTTTGCCCATCTCTATTTCCGCAATCAATCCACGCAAGCCTTTCCGCTGGGCGAGGCGGAGGTGCGGTACTGGTTCGACTCCGACGGCTTGGGTTTCACTCAGGCGTCCCACTACCAAGGCCCTGCAGTGGGTAATGTTTCGCTCGAGTTCAAGGAGGTCGACGGTGAGGAGTACATCGCGATCACCTTCACATCGACCGCCAGCTTGCCTGCGAGAACCAGTGACATCAACAGCACCGAGGTCCAGCTAAAGCTGGATGCCTCGGGCGGGATGTTCGACCAAACCGATGACTACTCGTTCGCGCCGCAACTGACGACGCCCACGGAGCACGACAAGGTGACCGTCTACTTAGCCGGGCATTTGATCTGGGGCTGCGAACCCTCCGGCACCTGTGCCGACGACGTCGGGGCTGGTGGCGCGGCGGGAGCAGCCGGCGCGGCTGGCGCCTCCAATTAGCCCTGTCCTGTACAAAGGATTGCGGTTCACCCCAAAAATCCCATCGGGGTTGGCGTCAGCGGAGCTGGGAGGGCGATACGAGGTCCATGTCTGCATAATCCAGATTTTCGCCCGCCATGCCCCAAATAAACGTGTAATTGCTGGTCCCAGCGCCGCAGTGCATCGACCAAGGCGGCGAAACGACAGCTTCTTCGTTTTTGACCCACAGATGCCGCGTTTCGTGCGCCGGCCCCATGAAGTGACACACGGCGTGCTCGGGGGGCAGCTGAAAGTAGAAATACACTTCCATGCGCCGGCTATGCGTGTGAGCCGGCATAGTGTTCCAAACGCTGCCGGGTTTGAGCTCGGTCATTCCCATTTGAAGCTGACAGGTCTCAATCACCGTACTTACCAGGAGCTTGCGAATCGTGCGCGCATTGGACGTCTCGAGGGCGCCAAGCTCCACCACGTCCGCGTCCGCTTGGCCGACTTTCTTGGTCGGGCAGGTTCGGTGAGCAGGCGTCGAGTTGAGATAAAACTTGGCCGGTCGTTTTGGGTCATTGCTCGCAAACCGCACTGCTTTGGCGCCACGCCCTACGTAAATGGCTTCTTTGGGGCCGAGCTCGTAGTCGATACCATCCACGTGGACACGACCCGCACCACCGATGTTGATGGCGCCTAATTCGCGCCTTTCGAGAAAGTAGCTGGCTTTGAGCAGGTCGATGCTCTCGAGCGGTACCGGTTCCGCCTCCGGCAACACGCCACCTACGATGATGCGATCGTAGTGGGTGTAGCTGAGCTTCACGTTGCCGGGCGTGAACAAGCCGGAAACCAGGAACTGGTCACGCAGCCGTTGGGTGTCGTAATGAACGTAGTCGTCCTGGTGAACCGCGAACCGTTCCTCGCAAATCGTGGCCATGGCCAGCTCATGATATCAGCACGGGCATGGCGCACAAGGCGGTGGGCGGGCGAACCCAGCATACCTAGCGAGCATCGCGGCAACATCGCGTTCCCAGGGAGTAGTCGTAGTATTCAGCCGAATGCGAGGTGATTTTGGCTTCGCAACCCTCGCGGGTCGAGCGCGCATAGAAGCCGCCAACGAAGGTCCCGCTCGGGTCGTCGATCCATTCGTCCAAATTGCCGACCATGTCGAACAGCGCGGCGTCCCCCCAGCGGCTTTGGCAGCTCTGCGTTTCTCCCGTCAAGCGCAACAGCGGATCGATGCCGCGCTCGATCACCAGGTTCAGACGAGGATCGGTATGACCCGCGAACGACACCCCGTGCAGGATGAAGGCTGGATGATAGAAGCGGTACACATTGCATGCACCAAGCTCGAAGTGAGCGCCGTAGGGGAACTTGCGCCGCTGCTCACCAGAACAGGCCGTGACCCATTCCGTCTCGGTGCAGAGGCGCTTGCCCGCATTGTGGCAAGCCCGGCTCGCGAGCGCATGCGACAGGTAAGCCTGGGGCACGACGCCCGGGCGCGACACCGCCCGCGGCGAGAAGTTGCCGGTCTTTTGGATCTCGGGGATGGGTGGCAGCGGCATGCTGCGCGCCGCTGCATCGCCGACTTGGTGGCGCTCGATTTGCCAAATGCGATGCACCAGAGCCAGCCTGCCCGCATGGGGCGGATAGTAGGGAGAGAGCGGCTGCCCCGTGCGATGGTCGACCATCGACGCCTCCCAGCGATCGATGCAGAAGCCTTGTACATAGGCCATTTCTGCGGGGCAGCGCGGCGATTGGGCGCGCGCTACGGCCGGCTCGGTGACACCGGACCCGAACGCCAAAGCCCAGACCACGGAGCACGCGCAGGCCAGCGCCGCGAGCTTGCGCCGCCACCCTGTCGAACCGGGATCGATCAAGCAGAGCCCACGGTACGCGATGTGAACGCAATGGGTGTTGCGCCAATGCGTTCGTAGGCCTTGTGCCACAGTTCTTCGGGCGGCACCTCGAAGATCAGCGACGCCTCGACGTCCGTCGGAAGCCAGGCACCCGCGCGAATCTCGTTCTCCAGCTGCCGAGGAGCCCAGCCGGCGTAGCCGGCAAGCCCCATCACACTGGACGACTTAGCTCCGTTGGCGATGGCTTCCAGCACCTGCCTCGATGCGCAAGCGGTGATGCCGACACCGACTTCGAACTGACCTTCGATACCCTGAAAACGCTCCTCCGAGCGATAAATCAGCCAAATTTGCTCCTGAGATACCGGCCCGCCCACCTTGACCACGCCGGCCACGTCCTTCTCCGTAGGGGTGATCTCGGCGCGTACCAAAAGCTCCGAGAGGGTCATCAATCTGCGACCGTTCACCACCCAGCCAAAGGCGCCGTCCTCGCCATGCGCCGCGAGCAGCACCACCGATCGATCGAAATTGGGGTCGCCGAGTGGCGGAGCGGCGACCAAGAGACCTGGAGCGAGCTCAGACATGGTCCTAGCAATTTACCAACCCACGACTCATCCGTCGAGGCTAGCTCACCGTGAGCCCTGCATATCCCACGACGCGCGCAAAATCGCCGGAACTTTCCCCGGAGTTTCCGTAGCGAACCAGGCTCGCCCGACGCGCTCCCAACGCGCGCGCCGCCACCAATCCGACCGTCGTCGGAATGAAGCCACACATCGAAATCCGCTCGCGCGTGACGATTTGGTACAAACCGCTGGGATCCAGGTCTTCGACCCTGTCTAGAGCAAGACGGTCGAGTCGCGCGGCGCTGTCTGCGGAGATGTAGTGTGACATATCTGTACTGCAGACGATCAGCACGGGCTTTTCGAATGCTCGGATCGCGCCGGCAAGCGCCTCGCCCACGCTGACACATTCAGGCAGCGAAAGCTGACCCAAGCACAAAGGCACGAAATTCAACCGAGGCTGCAGAACCTGCAAGAACGGTAGCTGCACTTCGATCGAGTGCTCGTAGCGGTGCGCTTCTCGATCCGCGTCGCAGATGGCGGCGTTACGCACCAGTTCTAGTAGTGCTCGACTGATCGGCACGTCTCCCAAGGGCGACCGCCACGCTCCACCGCTCCAGAGTGAGCGCTCGGGGCCAAGCCCGGTATGGTTCGGGCCGAGCACCAGCACGTGTTGGGGAACAGCCACCCGGGCGTAGGTTTCCCCGGCAATGCGCCCGCTGTACGTGTAGCCGGCGTGCGGCGCCATGGCGAGGATTGCAGGCTCGCCGCTCCCGCTCCCCTCGGTGAGCTCCCGAACGGTGGACTCGAGCTCGGCCTTCGAAGCGGGATAAAACCGACCGGCCACAGCGGGCTCGCGTACTGGAAGGCTCGAGTTCATGCTCCCCGCAGTCTAGCCGCAGCACGGGCCAGATTGTATGCTGGAGCGAGTGCTTGGTCTGGACGTGCCGGGGTGGCCGGCGAAGATTCGCCCGGAAGCTGCCGTTTCCTGGAGTTGATGTCGTTGCGGCCTCACGGCACAGTCTCGGTAGCCGGGCTGCTTCTGGCGGGCGCCCTCTCGGGAACCGCGCTGACGTGCGGTGGTCACGGGACACGTTCACACGGCGACGAACAGCCCAGCGTCGGAGGCGCGACTGCGAACAGCACCTCCGGATTGGCTGGGGCTGCAGGTGCCGAGAGCGCCTGCGACCCCGAGCAGACGCGCTGCGACGGCGTGTGCACGGACCTCGACTCCGACTCTCTGCACTGCGGCAGCTGCGGCTCGCCCTGTGGCATAGGGACCCCCTGCGTGCAGGGTCAGTGTGGCTGCCCGGATGGTTCGCTCTTCTGTCACGGCGACTGCGTGGACCCGCAAAGCGACAGCGACCATTGCGGCGCATGCGGCAGTCGCTGCGGCGGAGGGTCGGCCTGTATCGACGGGCACTGCCGTTGTCCCATGGGCACAGAGCTGTGCGGTTCGCGTTGTGTGGATACTCCGAGCCGCGAGCATTGCGGTGGATGCGACAAAACCTGCACCATTGACGAGCTGTGCGCGCTGGACCAGTGCGTGCCAATAACCCAAGAATGCCCAGCTGGAACGCTGCTGTGCGGCACGGCATGCATCGATACCTTGAATGCTCCGCGCCATTGCGGCGGCTGCGACGCAGCCTGCGGGCCTAGCGAAGCCTGCTTCGAGGGAAAATGCACTTGCCCGATGGGACAACAGCGCTGCGGCGGCGCTTGCACCGACACGCAAGCCAGCGCGCTGCATTGCGGCAGCTGTGATACCCCGTGCGCGGCCGGCCAGAGCTGCCAGAATGGGCAGTGCGTGTGCACGGAGCCTGGGGCCGCGCTGTGCGAGAATGGCTGCACTCACCTAGCGAGTGACCCTCGGAATTGCGGCACATGCGGCAACGCCTGCGAGGGCTACCCCTGCACCGAGGGAGAATGTCGTTGCCCGCTCGGGCAATCGCTTTGTGGCGACACGTGCATCTCCACTGAATCGGACCCACAGCACTGCGGCGGCTGCGACACGACCTGCCCCAGCGGACAAGCCTGCGTTCTCGGCCAATGCTCGAGCGAGGTGGTGGACGGTTGCCGAAACACCCTGGCCCATAGCATCCGCTTGCGCGAGATAGCGCTCTACCAAACCGGCAAGGTTACCGTGATGCGGGATGGCACTGCGGTGACCAGCAAAAACCGAAATGCCGACGTGGTCGCCGCCAAGCCGGCATTGTTGAGAGCATTCGTTACACTCGAGCCCGGCTGGCGCAACAGAATCGTGTCGGCGCGGCTAGCGATCGTCAACGGCGACGATGCAGAAGAAATGTTCCACAAGCTCGCAGTGTCCGCGGACTCCGAGGATGTCAGCCTGGCCACCACATTCAATTTTCGAATTCCGGGGCAGCTGCTGCTAGCGGACACGCGCTATTCCATCGAAATAGTGGAATGTCAGGACGAGAGCGGAACGCTGGCCTTGCCCCGCTTTCCCGAAGGCGGAACGACACCGCTCGAGCCCCAAGAAGTAGCCAACCTGAAACTGGAACTGATCCCAATCGTCGCCAATGGTTTCGAGCCCAGGACCGACCCCGATCATCTCGACGCGCTGCTTGAATACGTGGAAACCATGTACCCGATGCCCGATATCGAGCTTTCAGTCGGGGAGCCCATGACGGCGGCGAGCGCTATTGGTACGGAGCTCGGTTGGGACGAGGTCTTGCAGCAGTTGAGCCAGCGACACCAACAAGACGATGCGGCGAACGACGTCTACTACTACGGCCTGCTAGAACCCGCCGAAACCATGGATGAGTACTGTCCCGACGGCTGCACGGTGGGTATTGCCTACATCACCAGTGCGAGCCCATCTGACCGGCACTACCGAGTGGCCATGGGCGTTTCGTATGGCGATGTCTACTCCGCCGAAACCATAGCGCACGAGCTCGGTCACAGTCAGGGTCGCGACCATGCGCCTTGCGGCGGAGCAGCCGATGCCGACCCGAACTTCCCCTACGCGGGGGCAAGACTCGGCTGGTGGGGCTTTGCGGCGCCCGATGAGCTGCTGCCACCCGACAGCCGGCGCGATGTGATGAGCTATTGCGCGCTTCCTTGGATCAGCGACTATACGTACCAAGGCTTGCTCGAGCGCTCGGTGGCTCTCGGTAGCGGGGCCCTTCTACGCAGCTCCGCACCTGCCGGCAGGTTCCGGGTGATCTTGCTCGGCCCGCGTGGACCTCGTTGGGGCATGTCCCCCAGCCGACCTGTCGAGCCAGCGGGAGAGCCCGAAGCCGCCACCATTTTGGATGCCACCGGCAGCCCGATCGCACAGGTCGTCGTTTATCGCATGCGCATGTCGCGGCCGGGCACGGCATCCATGCTAGTGCCGGAACCGACCGCGGGGTGGCACGCAATCGCAATACAGGGGCAGCCCGCGCTGAGCTACGCTGCGCAGAATCAAAGCTCGCCTTAGCCCCAATTCGACAATGAATCGTCGAATTGAGGAGCGATCAGCCTTCAGGTCTCAGCCATCAGCCCATCCACCAATCCTCACCCAACATCACAGCGCGTGATGATTGCGCTCTCGCCAGTGACATCGCTATACGTGAAAACCGCCGTCCTGAAAGCTGACTGCTGATCGCCGACAGCGGTTAGCACTACTGCCGAAAATTTGCGAAGCAGGGTCGTTGACCTTGACGGCGACGTGAACGTGGACGTGGTCGCCACCGTTGACGGTCAGATCATGTTGGTGAGCATAGCAACGACGCCTTCAAGCAGCTGAACTCCGTGGTGGCAGCGAGAAGAAGGAGGCACATTCACAAATGCACATAGGTCCAGGGCGACATGTCGAAATGGAAATGATCGGAGTGCCCACGGTGACTTGGACCAAGGGCGATGCGGAAAATCGAGCTGTCGACGACGCGCTGGGTAAGCTCTTTGAGGAAACGGGAATGCCGTAGGGCACTCTCACCGGCCTTCGGCTCCCAGTGCGATCGTACTCGCACACTGAAGTACCCGCGCAGCGCCTTCGGTAGCTCTTGACTCGATTCCTTCGGCAACCCCTTCGGCAAGGGGGCAAAGTCGAAGCCCTGAATGTCGATGGCATTGCCGAGCGCGTGCTCGCTGATCCGGCGCGAACGGAAGCGCGATTTTCTGCATGAAAATCCACCCAAATGGCGGATGCGCGTGGGCGGACGCCCATAATGCAGTATCGCCAGCTCGACAAGGGCATTTTCGAAACGGGCGAGACGCTCCGCGAATGCTGGGTGCACGCTCACCGGCGCCATGCGTATCTCGGTGCCCTTGTAAACCACCAGATTGTCACGGTTACACGGGAGCTGCTCATCGCTCGACTCGAGGTGGCGTTCGATGGTGTCGAGCGAATATGGATCACCGCGCAGTGCGTTGTAGTGGGCCCACAGCTCATACTTGGAAAGGCCCGAAAGGTCGACCTCACCCTCAGCGGCGGGCTGCTCACCTTGCGATCCCGTAAGACCGGGATTCGATCGCTCGGCTGGGCTTGATACCGGAACCTGGCGAGCGGCAAGTAGGTTCAGCTGCTCACGGGCCGAGCACGCGACGCCCAGCACGAAGCAAAAACCCCCAACGACGCAGAGCTTTGACAACCAACTTTTCACGGACTTGCGCTAACGCGCTTCAGCATAGCGCCGTCGGCCACGATGACCAGCGGCCCGCTCACACGGTAGCCTCAATCCGAGTCAGCGCGTTTCCGAACGACGCCTGTCGTTGGGTGCCGCTCTCCGCGGTGGCACCTGCGTGCGAGACTTGGGAGTCGCGCGCTTCGCTGGCGCGCCGGCTCGAGCTTTGGGCCGTTGGGCTTCTGGTTTGGGTTCGGTGCCGGGCAACGGCGGACAAGTCTCTCGAGCTAGCTCGTTCTTAGAGAGCGGCCCGTAGCCTTTTCCAGGCCAGTTGGCGGTCTGGGCCATGTGGTACAAGGTGATGCGTTCGATCGCCTCTGGACCTTCGTGATCCTCGTTCCAATCGAG
The DNA here is from genome assembly GCA_965651135.1 of uncultured Myxococcales bacterium. Taxonomy (GTDB): domain Bacteria; phylum Myxococcota_A; class Polyangia; order Polyangiales; family Polyangiaceae; genus JAICQQ01. The sequence goes on along the minus strand of CBFGRJ010000281.1, from coordinate 1,489 downwards.
GCAGAGCCATCGGAGAAAGTAGCCTCGGCTCGACGCGTGCCCCGCAGACAAAAGGTTGTCTCCGAGTTTGCGCCAGCGCTCACGCCTGTAGGTGAGGTTCGGCAACGCCGGCTTTTCGAAGGTGACGGGTTGGCCGCCATTCCAGACGTCGATCTCGTTGCCGTTTTTCTGCTTGGCCACCGTGACGAACCAACCGCTCGTATTCGGGGGGTTTGGCGCGAACATGCCCCAGTTGGCGTAGAGCCGCAGCGCCAGCAGCGGATTGAATCGTTCGCCTCGCACTCCACCGCCGTGCGTCATGGCGAAGGCGCTGCCGTAAGCGGTGTAGCTGGCGAAGCACAGCACCACCAGGCTAGCGATGATCGAGGGCCGCAGGCCTGGCGGCTTGAAAGGGGCCCGAAGCCAGCGCTGCCGGAGTACGAAGCCTTGCAAGGTTTTCGAGAGCTCTCTCAACTTCGGCCGTAAGTTGGTCCTAACGGTGAGCTCATGCAGTGGCTTGTCCCAGAACCAGGCTGGCAACACCACCAGCCAGCAGGCCATGGCTACCCACGGAAAATGCCCGAGCTCCATGCAGAGAAACAGGCCGAAATGAAAGCCAATGAACAGCAGCGCCTGCACGCACCGCCACCAGAATGTTCCCCAAGGGATGAAGAACAAGAGCGGCCCACAGAGCTCGAGCCACCAGATCTGCCATGTCATACCCGAAAGGACGCCAGCCGGTAGCTGGGCAAAGAGCAGCCCGATTCGCGAAACGAAGGCATGGTGATGCAGAGCCAGGTGGATGGCACTGCCGTCGGTATGCCAAGTTGGGCCCGTTTTCAGCGCAGCTGACACGAAGTACACGGTGAACAGCTGCATCGCCAGGACCGTCGTGCCGAGACTCAATACGTGCTTCGGCAGTCGACGCCGAGTGGTGGCGTGCAGTCGCGGGGGAGTGCCGGATGCCCTCTGCAGACGATGCTCGGCCAACACCGCATCGACGGAAAAGCGCACACCGAGCGGGGTAAACATGGACCAGAACAGCATCACCCGCAGCATGTCGTCGCCGCCCTGCAGCACAATGTAGTTCCGCCCCTGTAGCGAACAAAGGAAGACCCACGACATGAACGCGGCAAGGCGCGTTCGGTAGCCGACGAACAGCATGAACGCGAAAACACCCGCGACCAAGAACAACGCGGTCTGGCTGACCACGTCCCCACCGAACACGTGCAACGAATAGTTGTGCGATTGACTCCAGCCAGAGATCAATCGCTCGCGCGGCATGACGCCCACGTCGGTGTAGTGCGCACGCAAATCTAGCGCGCGCGTCACCAGGTCGTATAGGAGTATGAAACCAAGCCCCAGCCGGAACAGAGCCAACGAGCGTAGATCGAGCCCGTAGTGGTCTTCGAACCAGGCATGCACCCGGGACAGGAACCTTGCGGCGCCCGATGGGGCTTTTCCCTCGGGCTTGTGCGACCCACTGGCTATCACGGATATTCCTGAGCGG
>CBFGRJ010000280.1:0-9746 GCA_965651135.1 uncultured Myxococcales bacterium | reverse complement strand
ATTTCCGAGGCTCCCACGGGCTGCTGAATGCTCAGGTGGTTGACGCTCGAGAGGTGCTAGCGGGGCAGCAATCAGGATCGTGATTGCGATGAGTATTTAGTGAGCAACCTTTCACCGGAAAGCCGTCAACAAAAATCGCAGCTGGCACGATCTTAGCCGGGCCTGCGCCTGCGTGGCGCGCGGAGCTTCACCCCCATGGGGGCACCCTAGCCAGGCATGCGAGGGGCTCGGCCCGCCCCCGGCGTCGGGCGAAATGTCCGCAAAATCAGCAACACTGATCCACCTTCACGCCTCGATACCCCCATCTCGGAGTTCGCGTTCGCGTTCGCGCTCGGGCCCGCGAGCCACCTCCACGGCTCCGCATAGTCCGTTGACCAACCGCATCTGCTTGGGTGTCTTGCAGTCCGCTTCGAGCAGGGCTGGGCTTCCTACGATGATCGCGACCGCTTGTGTTCGGGAGGTGGCTACGTTGAGGCGGTTCAGGCTGAACAAGAAGTCGAGGCCCTTGGGCGCGTCTTCGGGGTGGGAGGTGGTCATGGAGTAGATGACGACCGGGGCCTCTTGGCCTTGGAATTTGTCGACTGTGCCCACTCGTGCTCCGGGAAAACCTGCACGGGTCAACGCTTGGTCGATTTGGTGGACCTGCAAGTTGTAGGGCGCGACCACCAGGATGTCGTTGAGCGTGAGGTGCGGCTCGTCTCCCTTGCGAGTCACCCATGTGGCTCGCGATGCGAGCAGGTTCGTCACGATTTCGGCGATGCGGGTCGCTTCTTCCTCGGAGCAGTTCACATTGCCTTGGTGTTCGATTGCTTCGAAGAATAGGCCGGTGCCGTCGAAACGGGAGCCGGGCGCGTGCAGGCGTTGCGCGGCGCAGCCTGCTTGGGAACGCAGGCGTCCCGAATAGAAGTAACGAGAGGTGAACTCGGTGACCGTTGGAGGCAGGCGCCAGGTTTCTTCCAGAAAGAGCCCCAGCTCGGCTGGGATGGTCGCGACATTGTTTAGCAGATGCTCCAGGGCTGAGGCTTCAGCGCCTGGTGGATGCGAACCCTTGGATGGCTGGGCGAGCTGTTGGGGATCTCCCAAGAGCACCATACTGTCAGCCGCAACCGAGACAGCCAGGGTGTTGGCGAGCGAGAACTGTCCCGCCTCGTCCACGACGAGGACGTCGACGGCTTGTCGCAATTCAGGAGCACACCACAGCCAGGCGGTGCCGGCGGCGATCTGTGCTTCTCCTGTCGCGAGCTTCTTTTGAACGTCGGCGTTGCTTCTGGCGTGCGCGTTGCACGGGTGTGGCATTGCCGAGTTGCCGGACTTGGGTTTTTGAATGGAGAACACTGGCACGCCGGCTTCGCTGGCTGCTTCGTGGATGCTGCCGAGTAGATTTTCGATCACTGCGTGACTCTGGGCGGTGATCCCGACCTTCTTGCCTGCTTTCACCAATTCCAGAATCATGCGGCTACCGCAGTAGGTTTTGCCCGCGCCTGGCGGTCCCTGCACGGCCAACACCGAACCTTGAAGCAATGGCGCGACTCGGCTCAGCGCGGCCGCAGCGCTTTCGTCGGGGCGACGCAGCTGCGACCCATCGGCGAGGCGGGGCGGGGTGCGGAGCAGTAGGGCCCGCGCCGCGGAAAAAGTGGTACCGGTGGCCGCTTCAGGGCGCTGTAGCCCGAAGTCGGGAGCGAGCGCGGCGCCGATCTCGGCTAAAGCATTCTGAAGCGGAACGGCATTGGGAGCATCGTTCTCCGCCACCAGACCGCGAGGCGGCATGGGGAGCTCCTGCGCGCGCTTGACGACAATCACGTGCTCTTTCGCATGACCCTGACGGCGAACCTCGACGACCGTCCCGACCTTCTGCTCCGTGATTGGGCATTCGACCTTGTTGTCGACCTTGATACCGAATTCCTGCTCCGGAAAGGCGTAGGCATAGAGCCGGCTTCGCTTGATTGCCTCGCCTGGCTGCTCCGGGCCTAGTCCTCCAATCGTGGCGGAGTCGTCGATGAGCTCGTCCTCCGCCAGCGCCCGCACACGAAAGTGTTCCCACCAACCTGGCTTGTCCTCGCGTCGATGCCAGTCGAGAAGGTCGGCGAGCAGTAGCCGGGCACGCTCTCCGTCGGTCGGCGCCTCCGGATCCAGCGGCACGCCGTCCGTGAGACGCTTTCGCAATTGCTCGACCCGTCGAGACCACGCCGATATAGCCTCGGGCGGCTCTGCCGCTTTCAATTCGGGGCGCGGCACCTTTGTGCCCGACCCAACCAGCGCGCTGCGCTGCTCTTCGAGCCAGCTCTGCAGGTGAGCCGTCGAAATGCAGTCGTCGCGGTTGTAACTTTCAATGGTGGAGATGACCTCGGGCAGCTCCTGCGCGCCACCCAACTCACGGGCAAGCTCGAACAGGCGGCGGGCGCGCGACGCGGCGCGCAAGTCCGTGCTTCTTTCGAAGCGATAAAAGCGCTCCAACTCCTTGAGCGAATAGCTTTCGATGCCTGCCCGCAACGCCTGCTTCACAACCGGCATCAAATCGACCAGCACCTCATTGCGCAGCAGGTCATCGAGCTCGTCCTGACGGCTGGCGAAGCGCCCCATCATGGCGCCGAGCGCCGTCTTCTCGAAGGGGGCAAAGTGATAAATGTGAAGATCGCGGTACCGCCTGCGCCGCTCGACCACGACATCCATGAAGCGCTCGAAGTTTTGCTGCTCCTCGCGACGCGTCGATGCCCACAAGCCTTGATACTCCAGCGTTCCCGCCGGTCCGCGCAGCACCCAACCGAGCAGATAGTGAAACGTCCCATCCGACGCGTAGCGGTCGGCCTCGATGTCGAAGAACACGTCACCGGGGCTCGGAGCCGGAAGTCGGCAAAGCCCGCGGTCGTTCTCCACGGGAAGCATCTCGAAACGTGGAGCGGAAGCGCGCGCCTCGAGCTGGAGCCTGGCTTGGTGGTGCAAGCGCTCGAACGACTGCACCGGCAGCTTTTTCGGTCGGTGGGCTTGCGGCAGCGAAACCTGCCCTAGCGCTGCCAGCGTCTCGATACCCGCCTCCTCCAGCAAGCGCCGATGCGAGCGCGACATGCCAGCCACCAAAGACAAGTGATCGTCCTCGCGCCGGCGCTCGTCACACAGTTGCCACCACGCACAAACATCACAATGCTCCACCGGCTCCGGATAGGTCCCCTCCTCCGTGCCGAGCTCGGCAAACCGCTCGAAACGCTCGCGAATGACCCGGAAGTACGCGAGATAGTCGGCAGACCGAAACACGTGCTCGCGAGGCGCAGACGGCTCGCCCGCAGGCGTCACCCCCGAGGGACTGACCACATAAAAGAACTCGGGCAAACACCCCTGCAGGGTTCCGAGAATATGCGAGTACACACAGAGCTGGAGCACCGCCGACGCCTTCGCCTCCTGCGCCAACTTCGTGTCGACCACCTCATAATGAAACGGCCCAAGCTCGCTAGCGCTTTCACTATCGCCATCAGCGTCCTTGCGAACCAAAAAGTCCGCGAATCCACTCCAGCGGCCAAGCGCCAACGGCGCCTGATAGATCACGCGATGCCCCGCACGCATCGCCGCGACCGTACGCTGCGTGGCCTGCGCCCACTCCTCCGTATTCGTCGGCGGCGATCCAGGCACGCGAAACGCGACCTCGCCATGCCGCTGCTCCAGCAAGCGCCGATAGCGCCCCTCATGCTCGAGCCCGCGCTCCTGCAGCAACCGCATGGCCGGATCAGCGCGACCAGGCCGCTTCAGGCGACCATGAGCCTGCTCGCGTTCCAACACCGTCTTGTACCGGCACGCGCTAAAGTCACTGAGATCCGTCGCCCGCCAGCGCTGCTGATCAGCCTCGAGTTTCATGAGGGAGCGAGCGTGGCTCCATTATGGAGAGAGGTAAAGCGCTGCTAGCGTCGCTCTTCCCGGTACCTTACGGTTCAGCTGCAGCCTGCCAAATGGCGTCGACGTTCAACGTGCAACCCAGCGCCGCCAAACTGGCGTTGGCACCCGCTCCCGCCTCGGATACGTGCCACGCCTCTGATTCCGGAGCTCTCGACCAAACCTCGATGCGCGGCTCGCGGTGCGATACGATGGCAATCCAGTCCAGACTGGGGATTTGCTTGTAGTGCGTCAGCTTCTCGCCGCGGTCATAGTCTTCTGTTCCGTCGCTCGTGACTTCCACCAACACGCGAGGATTGATCACGTTGGTCTTCTTGTCAGGATCGCGAACGGTGGGACCGCACACGACGGATGCATCAGCATAGGTCGCCAGCCCCGTCTTCATGACGCGAACACCCAAGTCCGAAGTAAAAACCCTGCAAGGCCTACCGCGCAGCTGGTCACGAAGCTGTCCGATGACTTCGGCAGCCATCGCCGCGTGCTCAGGGGTACCTCCCGCCATCGCCACGATTTCTCCGTCAAGGAACTCATGCCGCGTGGTGCTCTCTTCCTCGAGCCACACGTAGTCTTGGTACGTGTACCGATGTAGCGGGAATGCAGAGGTCACGGGCCAAGCTTAGCCGAAGTGACTCCCTGTTGGCCCGAACGTTCTCCAGGCAGGTGCTGGTTGGGTTACGTGGGGTCTGGCTCTGGCGCTACCGCCGCAATGTTGAAGGTCTTCGTCATTCGAACCGGGTCGGCGCTGAATGGCGCCACGCGAACCGTTTTGAAATGCCGGGTCACGCAGCGTTCGATGGACGCGCCGCCCGTGTGGTTGCCGAGCACGACTACATTTCTTGCCGTGCCGTCACCGTGAAACGTGACGCTGACCACGCCAGACGCGCTTAGGCCGTCGGGGACTCTACAAGCCTCGGCCGCCTGCCGTGCGGCCATGGTAAGCGCGTACTCAGCCGAGTACCAGTCAAAGTCACGCTTGGATTGAGGTTGGGATCGATGATGCTTCATGTCGCGCGCCCCAGGTGCAGCTTCGGGCGCGTTGTCAGTGCTTTCGGCGTGTTCGTCGGCTTCGACTTGTACGGGAATCGAATCGATGGTCAGCGCCGGCTCAATGGGAGCCTCGTTTCGGACCGGCGTGTATGGGCGTTCGGCGGTGACCGCCGCACCAATGAATGCGTTGCTCTCGTCGCCCGAACCACTCGAGCCAGTAGGACGGCGATCCCGAAGTCCAAGATCTTGACGGTGAAGGACACGTCCGCTCGACGAGGAGCCTCAAGGAAAATGTTCTCGGGCTTCAGGTCACGGTGTATGAGCCCCTGTGCGTGCGCATGGCCCAAACCATGCTGAAGCTGGGTAAAAACCGCACTCCCCACGTCTCGCGAAAGCGGGCCCAGTCGACGTAGACGCTCGTCAAGCGTTTCGCCTTCCAGCAACTCCATGGCAATCCAGAGCGTGTGGCCCTCGAAGCCGGCGTCGACGACCTCCACCAAGTGGTCACTCTTGATCTGAGCACCAACTCGCGCTTCGCGCTGAAAACGCTCCATGCTCTTGGCATCGAGCGTACGCACATCCGCACGCATCAGTTTGAGAGCACGCTCGCGCCCCGTACTCAGGTGCTCGGCAACGTACACGATGCCCATGCCCCCTTCGGCCAACTTACGCACAATGCGAAAGCCGGCAAACTCTTGTCCCGCCGCAAGCTCCATGAAAGCGCGGAATTAGAGCACCGCTCGTGAACGCTGTACAGCTCGTGAACGCAATCACCCCACGCAACGACCAGCGACCAGCGGTCGCCGCGAGTCGACTTGGCCGCCGAGTCAGAACGCGCAAGACCACGGGTGTCCAATCCACTAGACACCGAACGCGCGGTCGCACTCTTCACGAGGATTTCGGCTTCATCCCGTGGGTCCGCACACGATGGCGCGTCGTATCTCCCCCGTTCAACAGCGTGGGAGACACCTTCAGCAATATCAACGATCCGCTCATCGGTTCGCCAAAAACGAGGTCCGTGCAGACTGATCGCGGAAAAAATGCGCATCGTATGCCGCGATCAGCGAATCGTCTTCGCTGGACCATCACCTCGAATTGCGGCGGGCGGGCCTCTGCGTGTTCAAGTAGCGAGGTTGGCCACACAACTAGCAAACGGTTAGCTGGATCGCCGCTTGACCAACGCGCGAGGTCCGATCATGCCTCTGAGCTCGCTGATTTCGTCTGGGTGCTGGAGCTGCTTGATCGACCAATGTTCGCTTCGTTCTAGCGAGTCGTCGTGCTCCCTGTGCCCCACCCAGAGGCCCTCGCGACTCAACAGACAGGCGCCCGATGCGCCGAGCAGGCGCGCGTAGGAGGCAGCTTGGCTGAAGTCTCGCTCTAGCTGCCGGTGAGCATCGATGCTGAACTTGGCTTCCCAAACCCAGCTGGCGCCAATCACACGTCCCCCTTTGACGGTTGGATTCCGTGGGCTTTGACTCTGGCTCTACCGCCGCCATGTTGAAGGTTATTCGAACCGGATCTGCGCTGAATGGTGCCGCCAACCGCTTTGAATGCCGGGTCACGCGCACTGCTGTGTCCAGCCTAGTAGACACCGGGGTGACACCCAGCGACGAGACAGTCATGCTCGGCAATCGAGTGGTGTCGGCTCCGGCGAATTTCGCCGATTCTGAAGACGCCTACAATGTAAGACTCAGTGGCGCTCTGAGTGCTCGCAGGGTGCCGCGAACCAGACTGCGAGTTGTTAGTAAAGTGTTGCATCGAAAATTTGTCTGATGTAATAGCAGTAGGCTACGCATGGACAATGGTTGGGGACACATTGGGGAGGCCTGCGGCCTCGCGCGAGACACCCTGAGACGCCTTCACTGGATTAGGTCACTCTTGTTGCTCTTTGGGTTTGCGTCCTGTTCGACGCTGTACGGCCTGGATTCGACACGACCTTCATTGGGCAAGGACGATGAATTCGTAGTAGACCCAGTGTGCCTCGACGTACCTATTGATCCATCAGCAATCGCTACGGTTGAGCGCATAGTTACACTGACAGGTCGGCGAGGGCGGTCGAATCTGGGCGCCGAGAGTGTGCCGGTTTCCGTGAGGATCGGTGATTGCGATTGCCTCTCCGAGCATGACGCAAAGGGCGCCGTCTCCCCCGACGGGCCGGCACTGGACTGCGGTGCTGAGGAAAGTGCCGGTGGCATGGCGGGTGTACCGGGCATGGCGCCTGGCGATCCGAGGCGGGCGCCCAGCTGCGCGATGGGACTACCGCTGCTGAGCAAGGCCGATTCCTCTATTTTCGAACTCAAAGCGTTGGAGGGACGGGGGTGTAAACAGCGTTCCCCATCGAGGCTGGACTGCATCCTCAACGGCAGCGGCGAAGCCGCATTTGGGGTTACGGCATTTCCCCGCCCCGATGCGTTGCAGCTAGCCGGGTACCTTCCCGTATGCATCACCCCCAATGATCTGGACAAACAGATTCCCAGCGAGGGCGCCAACAATGGCGACTCGACGCACCAACAAACAATGGCCGTCATTCCTCGATTTGGCGGTTCACGCGTGGCGCTCGCGGTTGCCGAGCTAGCCCGTCCCAGCGTCACCCCTGGTTCCAAGTGCGAGTCGCTAGTCGACTGCGACGCAGTCCACGCTAGAGCGCGTTTTCAGGTGGGCTTCGTAAGTCCCGATGTTCCAGCAAACTCGATTCGGGATAGCGACTTCAGAGCGGTGAGTCGCGAGGTATTGATGTCAGCTGAGCTGAGTATGAAGGCGGGGCAAGGCTTTGCGTTTTTGTCACTTGACCCATCGTGTAAGAGCCCGAATCCGCAAGTTGAAGACGACGCCGACGGCGCGAGCGGCGCAACCCTGAACTTGCGAATCGGTAACGGTCAGAGCGATAGCGAGGTATTCTATCTATGCGCACCCGGTGGGGCGGCGGAGTACGAAATCATCCCCGCCTTGCGCGATGGCAGTATCGAATCGCCGGTGCTTCGATCAGCGGAGGTGAGCGTTGAGGCTTTGACTTCCGGGTATTCTTTCACGACACAAGGTAACGAGCAGGTCCTTGTCGCGCACCGATGCGGTGCGGGCCAGAGCCCGGCTATGGTCTCCAGTTTCGTGGTTCAGGCACCTCTGTCCGTCTCGCCCGATGGCCAGCGCATCGTGTTGGCATGCGATACCGGCGATATCGACCAAACCGCGGGAGAAGGGGGAAGCGCACAGATGGTGGCCTGTGGATCAACTTTGCTTGAGTTGCAGCTAGCGCCGGAGGGTACGTGCACATTGGTTCTGGACTAGTGGTTGATCAGGTGCCACTCCGCGCGCTGATGAGCGCTGCTTCGATGGCCCTGGTGTTGCTTGGCAATCCGCGCTTAGCCGTTGCGCAGCCCGAGGCAACTGAGGCGCAACCCGAGGCAGCGGAGGCGCAGCCCGAGGCAGCGGAGGCGCAGCCCGAAGCAATGGAGCCGGCCGACGAGCGCGCAGAGGCGGAAGCAGCGGCTGAGGGGCAGCCAGCTCCGGAGGCACAAGACAAAAGCACTAATAGTCCCGGGTCAACGCAAGAGTCCTCATCCGGAGGTGCGCGCTCGCGGGCGGAGGGCGCAGCCCCGAGCGACGAGCCCAAACGCGGGTGGGAGCTCGTGACCAGTATTCTCAAAGCGCGTTGCGCCACGGCCTTCTGCTTCGACAATGGTACCGGGCCCGGGAAACAGAAGTACTGGCTCGGGATAGAACCGCTGGTTGAGCTGCCGGTCGGCAAAAGCGTGGCACTTAGCAAGAGTGCACTGGGGGCGTATGTGAACAACCACGACGTGAAGGTGGATCTGGCAGCTGGCGTTCGTGTCTGGTTCTTTCGCGATCTCATCAGCCTCGCTGTCTACCTGAGCAAGCCACTTACCGACGCGCGGGTGCGACTCGAGGGATCCGAGTTCGTTTATCCAGCGGCATCGGTTCGTCGTCCCTATCCTGGAATCGGCGTGGGCCTCCTGTTCGATACGCTCTGGCTTGGCTTTGATCGGGAGGAGCTCAGGAATGGCGATGGGCAGGACAGCTCATCACTCAATCCAGAGTATCCCCCGAACGAACTGGTCTCATCGTCCTGGACGCTCACCGTAGCCATTCAGCCAGTCACGGCATTTCGAACCGCAATCGGCACGGCAGCGCAGAGAACGGATTCGAACAGTGAAGATGCCCGCTAAACTCTGCGCCGTCCTTGCAGCAGTCGCGTGCGGCTGTAGCTCGATGCCCAAGAACCCAGCTGCGGCACCCGGGGCGCTCGCCATCCATGGCGAGGGACAGGGCTGGACCAACTTCAAGGAACGGGGTGATGTTGCGAGCGCGGACATCGGATTTGAATACACCAATTGTTGCAGTGCGGGGTTCTACCTAGCTACCGCGAATGGCATCCCCGTTGAGTTTGACGAGAAGGCCGAACACAACGCTGACGATAGCGTGCGCGTTCTAGGCGGCGGTGGCGAAGTGGGAGTGGTGATCCCGGGTTGCTTGGAGAATTACGTTCGCCTGCGCGCGCGCTTCGGCAAAGCTGGCACCGCGCCCAGGTCGCCGTTCTTGGGGCGTTCCGGTTTCGGAGCGTCAGGAACTCTACTCGTTAGACTGCTCGGTTCAGAACCGCCAAGCACAGCGGAGGCACGCCCTACTATCGATCTCACCATCGGTTATTCCAGATGGGCCGTGGGCTACGAACGAACCTCGGCTGGCAGGTATGATGATTTGGGAGATGCGAATGCCAGTGCGCTGACTCTCGGCTTGCGCCTAGGAGCGAGCTACGGCGTCAACTTCGAGCCGGCTAACCTGGAATGAGGACAGTGGCGAGTAACCCGCGGGCGCGGGCGTGGCTCGGGTGATGGTCATATTGCTTCTCTGGAAAGTTACGT
>CBFGRJ010000279.1:0-9751 GCA_965651135.1 uncultured Myxococcales bacterium | reverse complement strand
GGCGGTGTTCATTGGCGGCACGGACTGCCACGCCGGCGGCCGGTTCACGTGGTCCAGCAGCACGGTGTACACGGCCCAGTCGGCGCGGCCCGTCATCAGGTCCGTCACCGACACGTTCACGGCGTACGCCGCCTTGGTGTTGTAGTCCAGGTGCGCCGGGCCGGTGGTGCCGTCGCCGTAGTCCACGGCCGCGATGTACAGCAGGCCCGTGGCCGTGATGGCGAACGGCGTCTCGCCCTGCGCAGTCGCGTCCTGCGACACGATGGCAAACTCCAGGTGGTCCCGCTCGTACAGCGTCCACGCGCTGTCGTTCACGTACAGCACCGTGCTGCCCGTGTCCTGCTCCGTCAGCACAGCAGGGCAGCGGCCCGTGGCTTGCCGGCCACGTGCAGGCCTGTTGGGCAAGGCGCGCTCGGCACGCGGAACCCGACCGTTTGCTCCCAAGGCATGTCAGTACTGCTGACGTGCCACCGCACTCGTTGCACGCGCGCCGCACATAGCTGAATGCACATCGTACCGACGACCGCCACTTGGGCGAGCTTCGAAGCGAGCATGCGCTACACTCACTCCATGCTTCCGCTCGGTATTTTGGTGACGGGTGATCCGGTACCGCTCACGCTCGAAAAGCGCGGAGACTTCGCGCGCCTGTTCCAGCAGAGCGTCGGCTCCGCCTGGACGGATTCGTGGGTCGTGGTCGATTGTCGCGTCGAGCAGCGACTGCCTGCGGCCGCGGACTTGGCGGGCCTGATCGTCACTGGCTCGGCAGCGAGTGTGCTGGATGCCGAGCCGTGGGTGCTCAACGGTCAGGCGTATTTGAAGGCGATCGTCGCGGCCAAGGTTCCGGTGCTCGGCGTTTGCTTTGGCCATCAAATGCTGGCGCAGGCTCTGGGTGGTCGGGTCGAGCGAAACCCACGGGGGCGCGAGATGGGTACGGTCGAGCTGTCGGTAGAGCGCGACGACCCGATTCTTTCCGATGTCCACAGACCCTACGAGGTCAATATGTCTCATGTCGACTCGGTGGTGGAGCCTCCGCCGGGGTCGCGGGTACTCGGGCGCACCGAGCGCGATCCGCACGCGGCGCTGCGGTTTTCCGAAACTGCCTGGGGCGTGCAGTTTCATCCGGAATTCGACAAAGAAATCGTCGGCCACTATGCGCGTACGCGCGCCGAATCCTTGCGCCAAGAGGGAATCGACCCGGACCACGTCCAAAACAGCGCCACCGACGCTCACGCGGGGGCGGGAGTGCTCAGGCGCTTCGTCGAGATGGCCGTGGTTAGGGCCAGGTGAGCTCGTTTTTTCGCTAGCCCAAGCCCCTCACCTCGCGGGTCGACGGGGGGCGGGCATTTTGCTAAGGCACGCCCACTCATGGGATTTTCGCTTGGAGTCGTCGGTCTGCCCAACGTGGGCAAAAGCACCCTGTTCAATGCGCTTTCGAACGCGAACGCGCAGGCACAGAACTTCCCGTTCTGTACCATTGAGCCCAACGTGGGGGTGGTTCCCGTCCCCGACGCGCGCCTCGAGCAGTTGAGTGCCATCTTCCAGCCGGAGAGCACCGTCCCGACCACGATCCGGTTCGTCGATATCGCGGGGCTGGTGCGAGGCGCTTCCAAGGGAGAGGGGCTCGGCAACCAGTTTCTGGCGCACATCCGCGAAGTGGATGCGGTCGCCCATGTGGTGCGCTGCTTCACCGATCCCAACGTCACGCACGTCGAAGGGCGGATCGATCCCGTTTCCGATGCGGGGACGATTAAAACCGAGCTGTGTCTGAAAGATCTGGAAACCGTGACAAAGCGGCTCGAGCGGGCGGTCAAACAGAGCAAAGGAGGGGACCCCGTCGAGCGCCTGACAGTGAAGGTTTGCGAGCGGCTGGTGAGCCACCTGGACAAGGGGCTTGCTGTGCGGGTCTTCGAGCTGGACGAGAAAGAGGCCCCGATCGTGCAGTCCCTCCAGCTGTTGACACAAAAGCCGATGTTTTACGTTGCGAACGTCGACGAGGCCTCGCTTGCCGACCTCTCGTCGAACCAGCACTACCAGAGCCTGGTCCAGCTAGCGGAGACCGAATCCACCAAAGTCGTGCCGATCTGCGCGGCGCTCGAAGCGCAGATCGCCGAGCTCGACCCAGCCGATCGTCCTGAGTTTCTGGCAAGCGCTGGACTGAGCGAGCCCGGGCTCAACCAGGTCGTGCGCACGGGCTACGACTTGCTCGGCTTGATCACGTTCTTGACCGCTGGCAAAAAGGAATGCCGGGCCTGGACCGTCAAGAAAGGCGCCACCGCCCCCGAAGCAGCGGGGGTGATCCACTCGGACTTCGAGCGCGGCTTCATCAAAGCCGAGGTGATCTGGTGGGAAGATCTCGTGAAGCTCGGGAGCGAGGCCAAGTGTCGCGAGGCCGGTAAGCTGTCCATCGAGGGCAAGGACTACGTCGTGCGAGACGGCGACGTCATCCACTTCCGCTTCAATGTGTGAACGCGTCCCTTCAAAGGGAACCGTGCGTGAAGGCCCAACTCCGATAGCTTTCGACGTGCACCGGTCCACCGAAATACCCGACGAAGCGCAGCACCCACAGGGTCAAAGTCGAGAGCAGCAGCACTAGCGCCAGCGTCGTCACCCAGCGCCGCGTCAGCCACGATGCTCCGACCGCGCTGGAAGGTCGAGCGACGGGACCTCGCACGAAGTCCACCAGCACGGCCGCCATACCGCCAAAGTACAGCGGGCTCAGCGGTAAGACCAGCGGATGAAGGTGGTACGCCGCGTGGAAGTTGCCTTGTAAAAGGGCCAGTGTCGCGCGCGTCAAGCCGCAGCCCGGGCAAGGCAGCCCGAACAATCCAGCGCTCGGGCACAACGGAAATCCGCTCCAGAGCGCGGCCAGCAGAGGCACGGCGAGCGCCCCTCCGGCGAGCACTCGCCGCCAGCGGTGGGTGCTCGCCGCTGCTTCGGTCACAGCCCGATTGGCTGCGGGAGCGGCCGAAGGATCGCAGATCACATCGTGGGTTTTAACAGGTCTACTGCTGGCCGCCAGCTCCGCGGCTTGCAGCTTCCCACACGTCGTTCAGGTCGGCGGGCAAGAAGTAGATGCCGAGCAGGATGTACAAGATGCCGCTCGCGGCGGGCTTGTTGGAGCCAGCCATGCGCTTGGCTTCGGCCACCTTGTCGGAGAGCTTCATCATCTCGAGCAGATTCAGGATCGGGATGAAGAACATGATGATGTTGATGTCGTCCTTCTGACGGAACGCCTTCAGCTCTCCGATCATTTGGATGAGCTGCAAGATGGCGTATACGAAGCACAACATCGAGATCACGGTCACCATGACCGGGTTGCGCGTTTTTCCGATGGGACCGTGCACGCCGGGGGTCACGGCCGCGCCGCCTGCGGGGACCATGGCCTGTTGACCCATCCCCGGTCCCATCCCCGGACCAGGGCCGTAGCCCGGCGCCGGTGCTGGGGCTGCAACGCCAGCCGGAGGGCCGCCCATTGGCGAGCCGGGTGGTGGCATCGCTCCCGGTGGTGGTGCCGCGCCGGGTGCGCCGAATTGATCGGATGAACCCATGTGTCCGGGTCCCGGTGGTGCTGCGCCGGGTGGAGGCTCATAGCCGCCCGGTGCAGGCCCGCCGCCTGCGCCCATACCCCAGCCGCCGGGCGAGGGGTTGGGGGGCGCGCCGTACGGGCCGGCCTGAGGCGCCCCAGCGGGCGGTGCGCCGAATTGATTGCCAGGGGGCGGGCCACCGTATTGTCCGGGTGGCGCACCGGGTCCGGCAGCCATGCCCGCTGGATCGGCGACCATGGTGCCGCCCAAAGGATTGACGTCGCCGTGGGCTCCGCCGAACCCTGCCGGCCCTTGACCGGGTTGTCCAGGAGGTGCGCCCGGCCCCGCCATCGGGGGGGCGGCAGGGGCGGGGGGAGGTGCGACGGGCCCTCCGGCAGGCGGTTGAGGAGTGCCTATCGAGGGAGGAGCGACACCCAACATCGTGCCCTTCAGCTTCGAAGGTACGCCCTTGTCACCCGGCTTCGGTCCGCCGGCCGCGGGTCCAGCGGCGCCTGGGCGAGGAACGCCCTGCGGAGCGTTCATCATCAGCATGGTCCCCTTGAACTTGGGAGCAGCCGCGCCCTTCAGATTGAAGCCGCACTTCTTACAAGTCTTTGAGCTGTCCTCGTTTTCCGTGCCGCAGTTAGGGCAAAACACAATCACACCTCCGTTCCTACCCCGAGCCGGGATAAGGGAGTGCAGGGTACACGGCCTGCTGTCGAGTTCACAAGTTCAGTAATAGTTCAGGCTGAAAATGTCGATATGCAGTTTGCGTCGAGACGGCGATCGCAGACCGGTCCCAATGGTGAGTGTTTGTGAGGGGTGGGTGCCTTCCGGCTTGCGGCTGTCAGGCCGACTGGACCGAGGCCCCGCTCCTGCCCGGCCGGTCCTGGCCAGGAGCACGCGAACAAATGCGTAAATCCCGACGAATCTTGCCGCGTCGGGGTCTGACTCCGCATGCCGATTGAGATGTAGAGCCAAGCCCCGCTTGCGCTCTTGACACTCCGCTTTCCAGATCACTACGGTTCGCTCGCCCGGGCCCCCGGGTGTGCTCATTTCGGCTGCTGGCGAAGTAGTTTGCTCAGCGGCAAAGCTGCCAGTCGACCTGAGCTCTCGTTTCAATAACCCTGGGAATACCATGGCATTCGCTCTAAGCGCGGAGCGCGAGCAGCACGTTCAACAAATTCTGTCGCGCTATCCCAACAAGATGGCCGCGTGCATTCCGTTGCTCCACCTCTGCCAGGAAGCCAACGACAATTGGATCTCCGACGAAGTCATCGAGTTCGTTGCCGAGCGCCTGGACCTGAGCACTGCTCATGTCAAAGGCGTGGTGACTTTCTACACCCTGTTCAACCGTGAGCCACCCGGCAAACATCAAGTCTGGGTGTGCCGCACGCTGTCGTGTGCCCTTCGAGGCGCAGACGGTATCCTGGCGCATTGCGAAAAGCGCTTGGGTATTCACGCCGGCGAGACCACGGCAGACGGCAAGATCACACTGCGGACCGCCGAATGTCTCGCCTCGTGCGGCACCGCCCCCATGATGCAGGTCGACAAGACCTATCACGAAAATCTCTCCATCGAGGCAGTCGACAAGATTCTCGATGACCTTTCGCGCGACTAGCCGATGCTGAAAAGAACTGACTACCTGACCCACAGTTACGACAAGCCGGACGGGCATACGCTGGCCGTTTATGAACAGCATGGCGGTTACCAGGCGGCTCGCCAGGCCCTGGGCATGTCACGCGAGGCCGTCGTCGAAGAAGTGAAGAAGGCTCACATTCGGGGTCGAGGCGGCGCCGGATTCGATTGCGGCACCAAGTGGAGCTTCATGCCCAAAGCCTCTCAGAAGCCTCACTACTTGGTGATCAACGCCGACGAAGGTGAGCCCGGTACCTTCAAAGATCGCACCATCATGGAGTTGAATCCGCACGCGTTGATCGAGGGCTGCATCATCGGGTGCTTCGGCATCGGGGCGCACGCGGCCTACATCTACGTTCGTGACGAGTTGCATCTGTCCAAAGAGCGGCTCTGGGGCGCGATCCGCGAGGCGAAGACAAAGGGCTACTTGGGTCGCAGGGCCATGGGCAGGGACTACGAGGTCGAGGTGTACGTGCACACCGGGGCGGGTGCCTACATTTGCGGCGAAGAAACGGCGCTGCTCAACTCGCTGGAGGGGCGGCGCGGCGAGCCTCGTCTCAAGCCGCCGTTTCCGGCGCAATACGGTGCGTTTGGCTGCCCATCGACCGTCAACAACGTCGAGACAATCGCCATCGTGCCCACGGTGTTCAAGTTGGGGGGCGATGCGTTCAGCCGCCAGAGCGCCCTGCACGGCTTCAACGACGGTGGGGTACGCTTGTTCGGTGTCAGCGGGCACGTCAAGAAGCCCGGCGTGTACGAGTGTGCGGTCGGCTTGACGTTGCGCGAGCTGATCTACGACCTGGGTGGCGGCATTCTCGGCGATCGCGCGTTGCTCGGTGTGATCCCCGGAGGCTCGTCCTGCCCGGTGCACCTGCCGGACGAAATCGTCGACGTGCCCGGCGATCCTCGCTTCGAGCCTTACAACGGTAAGAGCATTCTGGACTTGCCGCTCGGAGTCGACACGTTCCGCGCCGTGGGTGGCATGCTCGGCACGTGCTGCGCAATCGTCCTGAGCGATGCGGCCGACCCGGTTCTGGCCATCCACAACTTGATGCGCTTTTACAAGCACGAATCCTGCGGTCAATGCACCCCGTGCCGAGAAGGCTGCGGTTGGATCGACCGAATTCTGACCAAGATAGTCGAAGGCAAGGGCTCGATCGAAGAGCTCGACTACATCTCCGAGATTGGCTCTGACATCACCGGCAACACGATTTGCGCATTCGGTGATGGCGCGGCCCAACCGGCGCTGTCCTTCGTGCGGAAGTATCGCAAGCACCTGGAAGACTACATTCTCAGCGGCGGCAAGTCGCAGACCCGGAGTTTGACCGTATGAGCGCCGGCAGCCTGTTGTTCTTCGTATGCGCGGTGGTGTGCATCGTGGGGGCCTTGTCGACGGTTGCCGCTCGTAACCCGATTCGCGGCGCCGTCGGCCTGCTCGCAACCATAATAGGTATTGCTGGACTGTTCTTGGCGTTGGAAGCGCAGTTTTTGGCAGCGATTCAGCTGATTGTCTACGCAGGCGCCGTGGTGGTGTTGTTCGTATTCGTCATCATGCTGCTCGGGCCCGATGCGGGGGCAGGCTCGAGCCCCGCCGCCGAGGGCGAGCCAGCGTCGCGGATCGCTCGCGTGTTCAGCGCCATCGTCGTGATCGGCATGTTGATCACCGCTGTTTCGCTGTTGGCAGACCCCGAAGCAAAAACGCGCTTTTCGGCGGTGACCGCCGATCACGGCAGCGTCGAAGCGGTCGGCGGTCTGTTGTTCACCAAAGGTTTGGTGCCCTTCGAGCTGGCGACGATCCTGTTGATCGTGGCCGTCGTGGGCGCGATCGCCATCGCGCGCAGCCGGCCACCCAAGAAGCGGAGCGAACGCGTGGAGTCTCCGACTCGCCGCATGTTTCATGGTCCGCTCTTGGCTCGCGATGCCGGTCGGCCACTGCCCAAAGGTCAAACGTTGGGTCAGGAGGGAGCAGAATGAGCTTCGGAAGCGTGCTCGAGCACTACACACTGCTGTCGGCTGTGATCTTCGCCATTGGGGTGGCGGGGTTTTTGGTGCGCCGCAACGTTTTGGTTCAGCTCATGAGCATCGAGCTCATGCTCAACAGCGTGAACCTGGCGCTGGTCGCCTACAACCGGCTGCACGCCGGCAATATGAACGGCCAAATGTTCGCGTTTTTCATTATCGCGGTCGCTGCCGCCGAAGTCGCCGTAGGCCTGGCGATAGTGTTGCAGTTTTATCGGCTGCGCAAAACCATCAACAGTGACGAGGCCGACACACTGAAGCACTAATCTTTTGGCCCGGCCAAATGCGTCGGGCCAACTGAGCCAGGATGTAGCTCTGGAAGCGACTTCGACATGCAAGAGTTGACAAGGGTTTTCCCACCGACCGACTTCGCGCTGCTCGGCGTGATCTTGGCGTTGCCGTTGCTGGGTGCGCTCATCAATGGCGTATTCGGCAAGCGAATCGGCAAGGAAGCAGTCACGCTGATGGCGCTGGGCGCCGTCGGCGTTTCGTTCATCGCATGCGTCGCCGGTTTCTCGATGCTGGCAGAGGCGCAGCAGGGCGACCGACCCGCGCGCTTCGTCTGGACGGCGTGGAATTGGTTCAGCGTTTCGGGTGAGGGTGACGGGTTCTCGATTCCCATCAAGATGGCGTTTTCGCTCGATGCGCTGAGCGCCACCATGTCGTTGGTGGTGACGGGGGTCGGCTTCTTGATCCACCTGTACTCCACCAAGTACATGGAGCACGATCCGGGCTACCACCGCTTCTTCTGCTACCTGAACCTGTTCATCTTCTCGATGCTGGTTCTGATCTTGGGTGACAGCCTGCCGATCTTGTTCATCGGTTGGGAGGGCGTGGGCCTTTGCAGCTACCTGTTGATCGGGTTCTGGTACGAAGGGGGCGCCAATGCCAGCGCGGGCAAGAAGGCATTCATCACCAACCGCATCGGCGACTTCGGTCTGCTGGTAGCGATGGGCCTGTTGATTTCCTACGCTGGAGCACTCGACTGGACGGGGCTCGACATGGCTCGAGACAATCTGGTGCAGTCGATCAAGGTCTGGCCGATCGGCACCGAGGTTCCGGTGGCGTCCTTGCTCCCGGAAACCTGGGCGGAGTGGATCAACAGGCCGCGGCACGTCAATGCGGCCACGTTGGTGGGCTTGGCTCTCTTCCTGGGCTGCGCTGGAAAGAGCGCACAGATTCCGCTCTATGTGTGGCTCCCCGACGCCATGGCGGGGCCCACTCCCGTCAGCGCCTTGATCCACGCCGCGACAATGGTCACCGCCGGTGTGTACCTGGTCTGCCGCATGGCTGGCATTTTCGTGCTGAGCCCCGCCGCCATGTTCGTGATCGCGTTCGTGGGGGTATGCACGGCGCTGCTCGCGGCCAGCATTGCGCTGGTGCAAAACGACATCAAGAAGGTGCTCGCCTATTCCACGGTGAGCCAGCTCGGCTACATGTTCCTGGGCGTTGGCGTCGGCGCGTTCACTGCTGGTTTCTACCACGTGCTGACGCACGCATTTTTCAAAGCCTGCTTGTTCTTGGGCGCTGGCTCCGTGATCCATGCGATGCACGCCCGCATCCACGACATGGACGCATCCCAAGACATGCGGAACATGGGCGGCCTGCGCAAGTACATGCCCGTCACCTTCTGGACCTTCGTGGCCGCCTGGGCGGCGATCGCGGGTGTGCCGCTGACCAGCGGTTTCTTCTCAAAAGACGAAATCTTGCTCAAGGCGCAGACGTCGTTCATCCCAGTGCCGGCCGGCGGCACCATCGGGCTTGGTGTCAAGGAGATCCAGTTGTGGGAGTGGCCCGAGTGGGGACCTGGTTTCTTGTATGGCGCAGGGGCGCTGGCAGCGGTGATGACGGCGTTCTACATGTCGCGGCTCACGCTCGGCATCTTCTTCGGCAAATTCAAAGGCTGGAAGGTGGTCAAGCGCTACAAGCCTGATCCGCACGAGCATGACGATCACCACCACGCGCACGAAGCGACCGCGGCGCTCAAGGGTCCCAAGCCCCACGAGTCGCCTTGGCAAATCACGGCTCCGCTGGTGATTCTCGGGTTCTTGTCGCTCACGTTCGGGCTGCTCAACGCCCATCTGTTGCATACGCACGTGCTCGACGACTGGCTGGCGCCGGTGTTCGCCAAAGCCAGTGAGTCGGTGCGCTTGGTCGACGGTCACGAAGACGCCGCCAACATGGTGCTCGTCATCGCGGTGGCGTGCACGGTGCTCGGCGTCGGCTTCGCATGGTGGCTCTACGAAATGCAGCAAGGCGAACCGGCGGAGCGCTGGGCGGAGCAGTTCCCCCGTCTGTACCAATGGGCCCTGGACAAGTGGCGCGTCGACGAGTTCTACGAGGAGACGATTCTGGGCGCTGTGGATTCGCTCGCCGAGTTCGCCGTCTGGTTCGACCGCTGGATTGTCGACGGTATTTTCGCGCGTGCCACCTCATTCGTCGTGGCGGCAGCGGGTACGGTGTTGCGCTTCACGCAGACGGGTCGCGTGCACGCTTATGGCGCGGTCATGGCCGGTGGCATGGCCGTGGTGGGATGGTTTTTGCTGGCGCCGCATGCAGATGCCAAGGTG
>CBFGRJ010000278.1:0-9754 GCA_965651135.1 uncultured Myxococcales bacterium | reverse complement strand
GCGCATGAAGCACCGCGGCATCGTGTGCGAGAAGTGCGGCGTCGAGGTGATCCAGTCCAAGGTTCGCCGGGAACGCCTGGGGCACATCAACCTGGCTACCCCGGTTGCTCACATTTGGTTCTTGAAGAGCTTGCCCTCGCGTATCGGCAACATTCTCGACATCACCCTCAAAGATCTCGAGAAGGTGCTGTACTGCGAGGCGTACATCGTCATTGATCCGAAAGATACCGGGCTCGAAGCCGGTGAGCTCTTGACCGAAGAGCGCTACGCGCAGCTGCTCGAAGAGTACGGTGACGATCGTTTCGAAGCAGGCATGGGCGGCGACGCCGTGCTCGAGATGCTCAAGCGCGTCGAGGTGCACTCCCTGGCCGAACAACTTCGTCAGGAGATGCGGCTTTCCACCAGTGAAGCCAAGCGTAAGAAGTACGCCAAGCGTCTGAAGGTGGTCGAAGCGTTCCGGGGTTCCGGCAACCGTCCGGAGTGGATGATGTTGACCGTAATCCCGGTGCTCCCGCCGGATCTGCGCCCGCTCGTGCCGCTGGATGGTGGCCGCTTCGCCACCAGCGACCTGAACGATTTGTACCGGCGCGTCATCAACCGCAACAACCGCCTCAAGCGCCTGCTGGAGCTGAATGCTCCAGAGATCATCATTCGCAACGAACGGCGTATGCTCCAAGAGGCCGTGGATGCGCTGTTCGACAACGGTCGCCGCGGTAAGACCATCACCGGTCCCAACAAGCGCCCGCTCAAGAGCCTGTCGGACATGCTCAAGGGCAAGCAAGGGCGCTTCCGGCAGAATCTGCTGGGTAAGCGCGTCGATTACTCCGGACGTAGCGTGATCGTGGTCGGCCCGACCTTGAAGCTCCATCAGTGCGGGCTACCGAAGAAGATGGCGCTCGAGCTTTACAAGCCGTTCATCTACAACAAGCTCGAAGAGCGCGGCTACGTCAACACCATCAAGAGCGCCAAGAAGATGGTGGAAAAAGAGCGCCCCGAGGTGTGGGACATCTTGGACGAGGTGATCAGCGAGCACCCGGTACTGCTGAACCGCGCCCCCACGCTGCATCGCCTGGGTATTCAGGCCTTCGAGCCCGTGCTGATCGAGGGCAAGGCCATCCAGCTGCACCCGCTGGTCTGCGCTGCGTTCAACGCGGACTTCGACGGAGACCAGATGGCGGTCCACGTGCCGCTCTCGATCGAAGCGCAGATGGAAGCCCGCGTGCTGATGATGAGCACGAACAACATCTTGTCGCCTGCGAGTGGGCGGCCGATCATCAACCCGACCCAAGATATCGTGCTCGGCCTGTACTACGCGACGCGCGAGCGCAAGTTCGCCAAGGGTGCCTTCAAGCCGGACGCCCTCAAGTACGACGAAGCCGAGCAAAAGCTGAAGGGGTCCCCCCGCGGCGTATTTTCGTCGCCCGACGAAGTGCGCATGGCCTACGACAACGGGACAATCGATCTCCATGCTGGCATCCGCTGCCGCATCACCGATCGCGACGAGAACGGTGTAGAGCGAACCCGCGTCGTGGCAACGACCGTCGGTCGCGTGCTGTTGGCGGAGATCATGCCCAAGGGCGTGCCGTTCGACTACGCCAACAAGACCCTGAACAAGAAGGCGCTCAGTGTTCTCATCGATATTTGTTATCGAATCAACAAGAACAAGGAGACCGTGTTGTTGGCGGATCGGCTGCGTACCCTGGGGTTCACGGCCGCGACAAGGGCAGGCATCAGCGTCTGCATGGATGACATGGTCATTCCACCTCGTAAGAAGGAGCTGATTGCCGCAGCCCAGGCCGAGCTCGAGCGAGTCGTCGACCAGTACCAAGAAGGTCTGATCACCGACGGCGAACGCTACAACAAGGTGGTCGATATCTGGGCTGGCGTGGCCGACCAAGTGACCGAAGAAATGATGAAGGGTATCGGTACGGAAATCGTGGTCGACCCAGAAACCGGGGAAAAAGCCGAGCAATCGAGCTTCAACCCGATCTACATCATGGCCGACTCCGGTGCTCGTGGTTCGACGCAGCAAATGCGCCAGCTCGCTGCGATGCGCGGCCTAATGGCGAAGCCGTCGGGCGAGATCATCGAACAGCCCATCACCGCGAACTTCCGCGAAGGGCTCAGCGTGCTGCAGTACTTCATTTCGACGCACGGCGCGCGCAAGGGCTTGGCGGATACCGCGCTCAAGACCGCCAACTCGGGTTACCTGACTCGACGCCTGGTGGATGTCGCTCAGGACGCCGTGGTGGCGGACTACGATTGCGGTACTCTGGACGGCATTCGCGTCACCAAGCTGGAAGAAGCCGGCGAGGTGATTCAGCCGCTTTCGGACCGCATTCTCGGTCGCGTGGCGCTGGAAGACGTGGTCGACCCCTTGACCGGCGAGATCATCGTGGAGGCCAACTCACCGCTCGACGAAGCGGCGGTCCGCAGGATCGAAGACGCCGGTATCGAAGAGGTGGTGATTCGCTCCGTGCTGACGTGTCAGACCAGGCGCGGCGTGTGTGCGTCCTGCTACGGGCGCGACCTCGCACGTGGTTATCGTGTCAACATTGGCGAAGCCATCGGCATCATCGCGGCCCAATCCATCGGTGAGCCCGGTACTCAGTTGACCATGCGCACGTTCCACATCGGTGGCGCGGCGGCGCGTGGCAAAATCGAGCAGAACATGCTGGAGACACGCACCGAGGGCACGGTCCATCTGCGCCATGCCCAGGTCGTTCGGCGTAAAGACGGCATTTTGGTGGTGATGAACCGCCACGGTGAGCTCGTGATCATGGATGACACGGGTCGCGAGCGTGAGCACCACCGCTTGGTGTACGGTGCCATGCTGCGCTGCGAAGACGGCCAGCGTGTTGCTTCGGGCACCGTGGTAGCGGAGTGGGACCAGTTCGCTGCGCCCATCCTCACCGAGCTCGGTGGCATCGTTCAGTACGGCGACTTGGTCGAAGGCGTCACGGTCATCGAGAAGGTCGACGAGGTCACCGGCTTGTCGCGCAAGATCGTGATCGAATCGCGTGCCGCTGACCTGCGACCGCGCATCACGATCGCCGATCCCGAAACGGGCGAACCGCTCAAGCTGCCGGGTACCGATCTAGACGCTCGTTACCTGCTGCCCGTGGGCGCGAACATCGTGGCGCAAGAAGGCGAGACCATCACTCCGGGCGAAGCCATCGCGCGCATTCCACGTGATGCGACGAAGGTTCAGGACATTACGGGTGGTCTACCCCGCGTCGCCGAGTTGTTCGAAGCCCGCAAGCCAAAAGATCACGCCATCATCAGCGAGATTGACGGCATGGTGACCTTTGGCAAGGACACCAAGGGCAAGCGCAAAGTCGTGATTACTCCCTACAGCCTGGATGGTCAGCTCCAGGAGGATCAGGCGCGCGAGTACCTGATTCCGAAGGGCAAGCACATCCAGGTCCAGCCTGGTGATCACGTGCGCGCCGGCGACCCGCTGCAGGACGGTCCCGCCAACCCGCACGACATCTTGCGAGTCAAGGGTGAGAAGGAGCTGGCAGCCTGGTTGGTCAACGAAATTCAGCAGGTATACCGGCTCCAAGGCGTGGGTATCAACGACAAGCACATCGAAGTCATCGTGCGACAAATGCTCAGGCGTGTGCGCATCAAAGAGGTCGGCGATACCCATTTCCTCGTGGACGAGCAGGTCGAAAAGTATCTCTTCGAAAAGGAGAACGCGCGCGTCATGGAGCGCGGCGGTCAGCCGGCAGTGGCCGAGCCGATGCTGCTCGGGATCACCAAGGCGTCGCTGTCGACCGAGTCGTTCATCAGCGCCTCGTCGTTCCAGGAGACGACGAAGGTACTCACCGAGGCCGCCATCAACGGCAAGGTGGACGATCTGCGCGGCATCAAGGAAAACGTCATCATGGGCCGCCTGATCCCTGCGGGTACGGGCTTGCCGGCGTACAAGCGGCTGCAGGTGCTGGTCGACGAAAAGGCGCCCACGTATGCGCCACCGTCGCTGGCGCGACCGGAGCCCTTCTCGTCCGCGATCGGCGAGGACTAAGCGTCCTGGCGGAGCGGTAGCTGGAGTGCAGGCTGTCCACGCTGGGCAGCCTGCAGCCGTCCAACAGCAACTCGTCGCGCCATTCACGCTGAATTCACGCGGCGGCAGCGATGCCAGGCCTCGCTCGTGATGCACGGTGAGCTAGTTTAACGCTCGACGGAGATTGTGAATGCGCTCGACAGGGCTTGGCTTGCTGACGAAGGCGATCGTATGGGTAGCGGTGTGCGCGACGCTCGGGTGTCGCGCCAGCAAGGAGTATGGCGGACCGGCCGCTGGAACGGGCGCGGGAGGAGAGGCCGGGGCCAACGGCGAAGGTAGCTCGGGGGGCGACGGGAACACCGCCGCGAGCGCCAGCGAGTGCACCCCCCGTCAGCGCAGCTGCGATGGGCGAATCCCCCTGGTATGCCAGGAATCCGGCGTATGGGGTCCGGCGCAAGCGGCCTGCGCCGTCGCCTGCTTCGAGGGGGAATGTGCGGCGTGCGCGGAGGACGACGTTCAGTGCAAGGACGGGGTAGTCCAACGCTGTCGGGATGGTGCGTGGACGGTCGACGATGTCTGCGACGTCACCTGCGAAGCAGGGCGCTGCGTGGACAGTTGTGAGGAAGACCGACTGCAATGCAATGGCGACGTGCTTCAGCGCTGTGACGGGCTGCAATACGTCGACGATTCAGCCTGCGATTTTCTGTGTCGACAGGGGAAGTGCGTTGGCGAGTGCATGCCCGATGCGCGGCGCTGCAATCCGGAAGCGCCCAGCGAAGCGCAGACGTGCAATACCCTGGGCCAGTGGGATGACAGCGTTGCCTGTCCGAGCGGAGCCTTCTGCGTTCAGGGCGAATGTAAGCCGTGTGAACCGAAAGCGCGACGGTGCGACGAGACAGGGCCCTCCCTGTGTTCTGATCAGGGTGAATGGGAACCGCAGGGCGCTTGCAGCGAACCCACGCCCGCATGTGTCGACGGGGAATGCATGACCTGTTCGCCCGGGAGCAAGCGCTGCAGTGGAAACACGCTGCTCGAGTGCAATGAAGAGGGTTCGGACTGGGATATCGTCGAGACGTGCAGTGGCGCCACGCCTGCTTGCCTCGAGAGCATCGATGCCTGCGGCCAGTGTGACGCCAGCGACAAACAATGCGACGGTGACACGCTGCAGGTGTGCGGAGACGACGGTGGCTGGCAGGTCGAGACGGTGTGTAGCGGCTCGACTCCTCAGTGCGTCGATGGCGCTTGCCGAGCCTGCGACCCCGACGTCAGCGAGCGGCGCTGTCAAAATGCTCAAACGGCGCAAGAGTGCGCTTCGAGCGGCAGTTGGGGGACCACTACCGCCTGCAGCGGCGATACGCCCGTTTGCCGTGCGGACCTGAACCACAATTGCGGGTGCAGCGAGGGCGAGCGGCGCTGCCGCAGTTCGACAGTGCCAGAGACTTGTTCGGGCGGCGCTTGGGTGGCGCTACCTGCCTGTAGCGGCGCCTTGGACCACTGCTTGGCGGACACGGGACAATGCGTGGCTTGCCAACCCGGTGAAGAAGAGTGCCAGAGCGGTGTGGCCCACGTTTGCAACGACGCTGGAGCTTGGGTCAGCCTCAGCTCATGCGCGGGAGACATGGTCAACTGCGGCGGCTGCGACTTGGGCGAGCCGTGCGACGGTAATCAGGACTGCGTGTCGAACGCTTGCGTGAACGACGTTTGTGCTGCGTGCCAGCCCGGTGCTGTGGGTTGCGCGGGGACTACCCCGCGCTCGTGCTCCGAAGCCGGTGCTTGGGTGAACCAAGCGAGCTGCTCCGGGCAGACCCCCGTTTGCCAGGGTGGCGCGTGTGTGGCTTGTCAGAACGGGACCACGCGGTCGTGCGGCAACTGCAACCTCGGCACACAAATGTGCAGCTCGGGGCAATGGGGCGCGTGCACGGGTGTTCCCGAAGATACCTTGGCCTTGGGTGGCAACAGCAAGGTTTTTGCCGAGCTCAGTGACCCGAATGACGACCATTCCGCCGATCTGGCTTGGTCCCCGAGCAGCTCTCGCTATGCGCTCGTCTACATCGATGATGGCTCTACTGCGGGGACGACCGTCGTCAATCTTGCTTTGCTCGCGCAGAACGGCACCATCAACCCCAACTTGGTGCAGACGGGCGTCGGGCAGGTGCGCGAACCGGCCGTGGCCTGGGGCTTCGACAGATTCGGCGTCACGTGGATCGAGGGCGCGCCGGGAGACGCAGACGTCATGTTCACCATGGTCCAGGGTAACGGAACCTACGTGGGGCAAGACGTCTTTCTCGAGCAGGGTGACGTCGATATGCCCCGAGTGGGCCGCTTCGGCAGCGGCAACTGGTTCGTCGTGTGGCGAAATTTCGATGGCTACGGAGTGCTGATCGAAGGCCAAGTACCGCCGCCGTTCCAAGCCGGGCCCGCGACTCCGATCAGGCTTTCGAGCGACCTTGGGCCACGAGGTGAACCGATTGCTTTCGATGCGGCCGCCTCCGACAACGAGTTTGGCCTGTTTTACAAGAGTGCAGACGCGGGTTTCTTTTCGACGCGCTTCAATACCTCGTTCTCCGCCACCGGGAGCTGGCCGCTGACGAACGCCGTGGGGCAAGGGCCTAGGGTTGCGAAGACCAGCAATGGTTACGCTAGAGCCTACCTGACGGCCACCGGCGTAGCGGTCGAGCGATACGTGCTCGGTGCCGCCGCGTCGGCCTGCCACAATGCGAACATCGAATTTGGCGCATCGAACTCCAGTGACGACGGTGTCGCGATCGCGGCCACTTCCGATGGCCTGGCAGTGCTGGCCACGCGCGCTGCATCGAACGAGGTCGGCTTTTTCGCGTTGGACAACGATTGTCAGGTCTTGCGCGGCCCCTTGACGGTGACGTCCACGGCAAAAACACCCACGCTGCCGCGCTTGGCCGTGGGCGCTGCAGGTTTTGCCGCCGTTTGGCGTGAAGCGCCAGAAAGTGGCGTGCACCAGGGTTGGGTACGCACCTTCAGCAACGACCTGTGCGACTAGCCCTGCTCCTGCGCTGGTGGGTCCGAGCTCCGTTCGCTGGGTGGGCTGGTGCTGGGGCGATCGGCAGAGCCTGCAGCGATATATTTCACCAAAAGAAAGCAGAGCCCCATGGCAGCGTAGCCCGCGCACCACGACCACGCGGGCTCGCCAACGGCTAGGACCGTATCACCCGGTGTGAAACGATAGCTGTGCATGAGACCCAAGGCGCATAGCAGCGCCCCCGACAAGCACCATGCTCCGGCGGCCATGAATCTGCCTTCGATGAGGCATACCGTTGCCGCGGCCAGAATCATGGCAGAGAAAATGAAGCCTTGCTCGAGTGCGAACGCCCCGTGAATGAACGTGTCTGGTGGGAACATGTCGAGGAGCGCAGGGCTAAAGCTCGGTCCTTCCGCTTGTCCAAAGCCAGCCGCGCGCAGGCCAGCCTTGGCCATGAAGGCGCCCCATGCCGCTACTCCCGGCATGAGCCCCAGTACGACTGCGGGGGCATGCGCTTTCGGCGTTGCTTGAAACGCCTGCGCAGCGATCACGATGCCAATCCACAGAACGATGGCCATCCCAGCATCGACCGGTATCGCCCATACGATCCAGCCCAAGGTGCCGGTCAGAAGCACCAGTGTGAATAGGCCGGCGTTCAGCAGCGAGTAACCGGCGCGGGCGCCCATTTGTTTCCAGCCAGGATGCCCGATGTAGATCGTGGTGGGGAAGCACGAACCGAACACAGCGGCCGCGAGCGAGCCTATGCCATTGACTGTCAGCGAGGGCGCGGTGGGAAAGCGATCTCCCGCGGCTTCCGCGGACTCGATGTTTTGCAAGGAACCCACCACATTGAAAAGCCCCATCGGCAAGATCACCCCCAAGTAAGTGAGGCCGAAGCCGCCGCTCAAACCGGCGATCAGATCGCCGAGCACCGGCAGCGGGAAATGCACGGTGACTCCCGAGTCCGGCTGCGGTCCGGTGGGCGCAACGCCCTGTGCCCAGGCGATCAGCGTGCCCACCATCACGGCGACCAGGCCGCCGGGCAACCCGCCGCGAAACCGCACGCGTCCGAAGTACACCATGAGCACGATGGCCAAGGTGGTCATGCCGACGAGCGGCCTGGCAAACGTGCGAAACAAGAACCCGAGCGAAATGAAGCCTAGCGCGATGCCCGCCAGCGTAGACAGCAGCGCTGCCCGAGGCGTCACCGTGCGGAGACGCTCGGCTGCGAATGCGCCAGCAAGCTCGATCAAACCCGACCCAAGGCAGGCCACGAGCCCCGCTTGCCAGGCAGCACGCGCCGGATCGGGATGGCCGCCGGCTTGTGCCGCCAGCTTGACCGGGAGCATGACCAAAAAGACGTAGGCGAACAATGACACCGTGTTGATGCCGTAGGGAAGCGCACACACGTCGCTGCGATTTTCGCGGCGTCCGATCAGTACCGCCTGCCGCGCGTAGTAGACGTTTCCAACCAGCAGTGAGATGACGACGCCCGGTAATACGTGGCCATAAAGCAGCTCCGCATCGAAACCGAGCACGTGTCTGCAAAGGCTGTCGATGAGCAACAGCTGCACCAGATTGTCTACCGCGAGCCCGAAGAAACCGTCGACGTCACCGCGCACGAACCAGCGCATGCCGGCAGAGTACACTGCAAGGCCGCTCGAGCCCGCTGCGCGCGTTCGAGAAAAACTGCTGAAACCGGACACGCCTCGAGCGTGCACTGAACACCTGCCTCGGTAGCCCCGCTTTTTTGCCGTCCTTCTTGCGGAAGGCACGTGAATGACACCTGGCAAGCGTTACCATGCGACGGCCCACCCACCGGACAATGGCACAAGGAGAACCGCATGGACTTGGAACGAGCAGTCGGCATTAGAAACGATGGCAGCATTGTTCAGCCCGACCGCCAGGCCCTCAGGCGCTCGCTCATTCTCAAGATCGCCGCCCTAGGCGCCGAGATCCCCGCCGATCTAGGCGACCACGAGATTTTCGAGCTCGCCGGCGATCTGTTCAAGAACTACCAGGAGCAGCGTAGGCTTTTGAGTCGCCATTTGAATCCGGCGGACCAACGGATTCAGGACTTCATCGATCAGACGTTCGCGTCACTCGACCTGAAAGAACCGATACGCATCCCCTCCGAGACGCTGGTGTTGGATCGGCATGGACTGGCGCGCGAGCTTTCGCTGCCGATGGACGCAGACGAGTGGCACAACGATCAAATCAGTAGCTACCGCCTGGACAATGGCGTGCTGCACAACCCCATCAACGATCGCCGCACCACGCAGGGCGTGTTTCACGTGGCCGATTTCGGGTTGCCGGTCCCGGCCGACAAAATCGCGGTGCCGTTGATCGCGTATGCTCACCTGTTGCGCTTGGCGCTGCAGCCTCCGCGAGACTTGCAGCGCTTGCCGTTCGCCGCCGGCTGGCCCCGACCCGTCGAGACGATAGTCTCGCTCTTGCTACGGCCATTGGTTTGCCCCGAAGTGCCCGGGGTTTCCCCGGAAAAAAGCCTGGAAGTGCGCTTCTTCGCGCCTGGGGGCCTCGTCTCGAACCTCGACTTCGTAGAGAGCATATTCGGCAATGCGGGCGATCCGCTTTTGCCGCAAAACGACGCGGCGCTCGATGTGGATCACTGGACCGGGCATACGGGTTGCGTGATCTTGGCGCCCCATTTGGTACTGGTGAAAAAGAAGGCGATCGGGCTAGATCGGAAGAGCGTCGTGTAGGGAAAGAGTGTAGATCTCGGTGGTCGC
>CBFGRJ010000277.1:0-9759 GCA_965651135.1 uncultured Myxococcales bacterium | reverse complement strand
AAATCAGGTCGCGCTTGTATTCGGGGTCATAGTCCGCCCAATCTGCGGGAACCCAAGGGCCTCCGGGTTCTGGATCGTAGAGCTCGTCGTCTCCGCCCCCTTCGAGCTCGAAGCCGATCGCCGGCTCCACGAAGATTTTGAATGCCGAGTCGCTCGTCGTGTAGATGCGCGCGCCCGCACCCAAAATGAATACCTTTTCGGTGTTCGTCTGCTTCTCCTCTTGCAAGCCGAAGCGCGCCCACAAAAAGGGCTCGATGGAGTCGAACACGGCATAGCTCAAGCCGGCATCGAGCGCCCATGGTCCATCGTGGCCACAGAACTGTTGTTGATCCTCGATGTCGTCGTCCGTATCGGGCGCGACACAAAACGGCGACTCCGGGTAACGAAAGACCATGCGGTAACCCCACACCGCCCCTAGCCGCAAACCGAATTGCGAGCCGTGACCGAACACTTCAGCGTCCGCCGACTCGGCGCTCTCCGGTTCGGCGTCCCCATCTGTTTCTTGCGCCAGAGCCGCAGTCGCGACGAGCTCTGCTGCAGCAAACCCCAAGCACCAGGCTAGCTTTTTCACGGTGGGCCACGATAAACCATGGGGCCGAGCACGCACAGCCCCAGTTTGTGCTCGAAATGCGCTACTTGCTGGCGCCGTTGCCGCGATAAGCGCCGGACTGCGCCCAGTGGCGCTCGGGCCCTACGGCGAGCCATGTCAGGGTGAGCTTCGAATTGCCCGCCGTGACGCGGATCCCGCCGTTGTGCCACTCGCCGGGTGAAGGCAAAGCCAGACTGCCGGCGTGAGTCAGCTCTTTGACGTCCGCCTCGCTGGCTTTCAGCGCCAGCACTCCCAGCCCGGAGAGGACCGATACGGTTGCCGCGGGAATGTGGGGAGCGATCACCGCTTTGATGGCGCGATCGACACCCGCATGCCGCTCGGCCCAGCGCACGTCGTCGAGCGAGTCGACCACGAACGCGCTGGGTTGCTCCGGCGGCATGCGCTCGGTCACCACAGGCAACTTGGTGTGATCGGTCCATTGGCTCGGACTCGGTGGTTCGGAGAACCCCTTCTTGGTAGCCGCATCGTCCGATTTGGATTTGCCGCGCCCCTTGCGCACGATGAGAACGTCGTCCGTGGGCAGTGTACGGGGCACCGTGACGCGCACCGGTCGCTTGAAGGCTCGTGGATCGCCCACCTTGCCGTACGCGACCGCATAGGCGAGCGTTTCGGCCGAAGCCACCAGAAAGCCCGCGCCCTTGCCGTTGGTGGGCTCTGGATCGAACGTGCGCAGGGAGGTCCCTCCGTGAGGCGGCGGGTAAAGCTCTCCGGTGACCACGCGCGCGTCGGGCTCGATGAGCCGCGCTCCGGTAGCAATCAAGTCGACGAGCGCCCCGGAATGCGCCAGAACTTCCAGCGCTTGCCGCGAGGGCGGCGCGACCAGGAGGTCGAGCTTTGGTGGCACCCGTTTGCTCTTGAGCAATGCAGCCGCCGCCAACATATCGCGCAGCGAGGCCCCTGAGTCGCCGCCCAGAATGACCTGGCGTACGGGGCGATCCGCGAGCTCGCGCACGGGGCGTACCACGCCGTCTTCGTCCATGATCAGCGGATCCACCGCGCCAAGGTCGACTGTGATGACCTCGTCGCAGGGGGCTCCCGCGTCGGGAATGAGCGCTCGGTGAGCTTTGGAGCGCCGCTGGTCGCGTAGATAGACCTCGGTCTTTTCGTCGCTGATGAAGAGTGCTGCAGCAGCTCCCACCTGCGGAGCCATCGCACACAGCACTGCTCTGTCGGGCACCGAGAGCAAGCGTGCGCTCGGCCCGGCGAATTCCAGGACCACCGGGGCCTGATGGGCGCCGTCGACCCGCCTCACCATCTCGCCCAAGCCCCGCCGGATCAGCTCGAGGGCAACGTCCCGCACGCAAACGAAAGGACGCACTTTGCCGGACAGCAAAATCTGAATGCTGCGCGCGGGCCTCATCCAAATGCTGCCCGAATGAAGCGCCTCGGCCAGCTGAGCCGGGGACGCGGTCAACGTGAGCATGCCCGCTCCTCCGACCGACGCCAGGCGCGGCTCATCGGTAATGGCCAGACGCGCTGGGCTTCCGAAGCGCTCGAGGTGCACGGCTGGGGCGAACCCGATCCCGGGGCGAGCCACCAAGACGCCCAGCGCCAGCGCATCGGAGAATGCACCGGCCTCGGCCTCCACGGGATCGCCGTCCGTCACGCAGCGCGTGCCGTAAGCCAGGGCCACTTCGACTGCGGCTTGCTTGGTGCCCAGGCGCACGGCTTCTCCCAGCACGCGGCCGGGTTGGCGCGCCAGGACCACCTGGTCGACCTTGACCTTGACCAGATCGGCGCTGAGGCCAGGGTCATCGGCACGTCCAGCGAGGACTTTCTGAGTCATAGTGCGGGGCGGATCCCCCGCGCGCGCACGCATCGCTCTATTAAGAATCTGGCAACGAGGTTCAAGCCCACGACAAGCCGTAGGCGGGAGCGCGAAGGTAGCCGCTCGGGCTCATCCGGGTCAAGGACCGAACGAGCGGGCAGATCTCCTTGGAGGCAATCCCTTAGCCGCCGCCCGGCTGCAAGCAGATTCGTTCAGCGCGCTTGGCGCCCGAAGACGGTCGACCGGCCAACTGTCTATCGTGCGGAAAAAGCTCTGAGGCTTTCCGAGAAAATTCACTAGAGCCGAAGATTTGGGTACTCTGCCGTCATGTTCAAGGAGGCCCTGCAGGGCGCAGTGGACAGTACCGACGGCGGGCTAGCCGGGCTGCTGATGGACTTCGAGGGAATTCCCGTCGAGAGCTACTCGCGTGACGGTTCGGGCTTCGACATCGAGGCCGTAGGCGCGGAAGTCAGCGTGGTCGTCAAGGCCATCCAGCGGGCCACGGAAATGCTCGAAGCCGGAAGCACCCGAGAGGTCGCGTTCAAGAGCGACAAGATCGTGACGTTGATCCGCGTCATCAACGAAACCTACTTCGTGGCTATGACCTTGTCGCCCGATGGCAACTTCGGCAAAGGCCGATACATGCTCAGGCTCTTGGCGCCGCAGCTCAAGACCGAGCTGGAATAGGCGCTTGGCCACTCGCTCTCGGAGCAAGTCCGTGCCCGGCGCTGCGAAGCGCTCGCGGAAGAGCACACCCACCCGTGTGCTCGTTTTGAGCGGGCCCAACCTGCATCGCCTCGGCAAGCGTCAGCCCGAGATCTACGGAACCCAGACCTTGGACGATATCCATGCGCTCGTTGCCGAACGCGCAGCGACCAGGGGCGCGCACGCGGCGTGCCGCCAATCCAACTACGAAGGGGAGCTAGTCGAATGGATCGGCGAGGCCGAGGCCGAGGGGTTTCGCGGCATTCTTTTGAACCCCGGAGCGCTCACACATACCTCGTACGCTCTTTACGACGCCGTGTTGGGTGCGGGTATCCCCACGATCGAGCTGCATTTGTCCAACCCAGAAGCGCGCGAGCCGTTCCGCCGCCACTCGTGCGTCGCTGCGGCTTGCGTGGGGAAAGTCGCGGGTTTCGGTGCCTTATCGTACGTGTTGGCTCTGGAGGGTCTGCTCGAGCACCTGGCTCGTCAGCAGCTTGCGGCATCGCGATGAGAGACCGGACTGGTCAGCGGGCCGGCATTGGCGACCGCAAAAGCGAAGGCGGCCCGCAAAGGGGCTGCGCCAATGCCAGCCGGTTGTTATATGGGGCGCCCCTAAGTTAGCTTTCCGCGCCCGTCACCAGGCGCCAGGCCTGTTCCACACGCTGGACGGGCAGCTCGAAAGTCGCATTCATGGAGATCTCGCTCAAGCAGCTCAAGAACCTGCTCAAGGCCCTCGAAGAAGAGGGAGTGACCGAATTCGAGTACAAGGACGACAAGTACAGCGTCCGCGTCGGATTCGGTGGGAGACTGCCCAACACCGTCGTGCAGCCTTCGCCCGCACCCGCCACCGTTGCCCCGGAGGCGCAGGCGGGTGCAGCGGAGAGCGAGAGCTCGGATATCGTTTTCGTGACCTCTCCGTTTGTCGGAACCTTCTACCGCTCGCCTTCACCGGATTCGGAGCCCTTCGTCGAAGTGGGGCAACATGTCAAGGTGGGCCAATCGCTGTGTATCGTCGAAGCGATGAAGCTGATGAACGAGATCGAATCCGAACACGAGGGCACGGTGCTCGAAGTGCTGGTTGAAAATGGGACCAGCGTCGAGTTTGGTCAAAAACTGTTCAAGCTGAAGAAGCCTTGAGGCCTTTGCCTCCGCTTCTAGCAAGCGTCGCATGTTCAAAAAGGTCCTAATCGCAAACCGCGGAGAGATCGCGATTCGCATCATCCGTGCTTGCCGCGAGCTCGGCATCTCGACGGTCGCCGTCCATTCGGAAGCGGATGCTGGCGCTCTGCACGTGCGCTTTGCCGATCAGGCCGTGTGCATCGGGCCTGCTGCTGCATCGGCCAGCTATCTGCACATCCCGAATTTGATCAGCGCCGCTGAGGTGACTGCGGCCGATGCCATTCACCCTGGCTACGGCTTCCTCTCGGAGAGCCCGCATTTTGCCCAGGTCGTGGAAAAATGCGGACTGCACTTCATCGGGCCGAGCTCCGCGGCGATGGAGCTGTGGGGGGACAAGGTCAAGGCTCGTGAGGCGGCGGTACGCTTCGGCCTACCGCTGCTTCCCGGCTCGGGACCGCTCGAGAATGCAGACCACGCCCTGGCGGAAGCGACCCGCATCGGGTTCCCCGTGATGATCAAGGCTCGAGGGGGCGGCGGAGGCCGCGGCATGCGCATGGTTCATTCCGAGGCCGAGGTGCGCAGGGCCTTCGAAAGTGCGACTGCAGAGGCCAGCAGTGCATTCAAGAACCCCGAGCTTTACCTCGAGCGCCTCTTGCTCCGGCCGCGCCACATCGAGTTTCAAGCGCTGGCCGACAAGCACGGACAGGCCTGGACCTTCGGTGAGCGTGAATGCTCGCTGCAGCGCAGAAATCAAAAGCTCGTCGAAGAGTCTCCCAGCCCGGCCATGACCGCAGAGCTCAGAGCCGAAATGGGCGAGGCCATTCGTCAGGCCGTGCTCGCAACCGGCTACACCGGTCTCGGCACTCTAGAATTCTTGATGGACGAGGATAGGCGCCTCTACTTCATGGAGATGAATACTCGAGTGCAGGTCGAGCACCCCGTGACAGAGATGGTCACGGGCGTCGACCTCGTCGTGGAGCAGATTCGCGCCGCCGCCGGTGAGAAACTCTCGTTGCCGGACACGCGCCCCTGGAAGTTTCGCGGGCACGCCATCGAGTGTCGGATCATGGCCGAAGACCCCGACACCTTCGCGCCATGGCCGGGGAAGATCACCGAGTATCACCCGCCGGGCGGTACCGGGGTCCGCGTCGATTCGGGCGTGTTCGGCGGTTGGACGGTGCCCAGCGTCTACGATTCGCTGCTGTCGAAGGTCATCGTCACCGCGCCCAGCCGCGAGCAAGCCATCGTCCGTATGAAGCGAGCGCTCGACGAATACATCATCGGCGGGATCCGCACCAACATCCCGCTGCACCAGGACATCCTCGACGACCCGGAGGTGCGGGCCGGCACCATGAACACGCGCACCATGGAGCGGATACAGGCGGCGCGAGCCGAGCGGGCGCTCAAGGCGCGTTCGAGCGCCAGCTGAAGGCCGTGGCTCGGCGAGCGGGCCGAGGTGCTCACCGGGGGCGATTGGACTAAAACCACCTTCGTGGATGATTTGGCTCGGCGCGTGACCCAGGGAGACATCAGGGCGCTGGCTCGGGTGTGCCGCTTCATCGACGACCAACGCGCCGGGTATCGCGAGCTATTGCGCGACCTCTACCCGCACGGCAAGGCGGCCTGGATCGTGGGTGTCACCGGCAGCCCAGGAGCAGGCAAGAGCACGCTCACCGACGCCCTGGTCGGGCACTTCCGCGAGCGCGATTGGCGCGTCGCCGTGGTGGCCATCGATCCGAGCAGCCCCTTCAGCGGGGGGGCGTTTCTGGGCGACCGCATTCGGCTGCAGAGGCACTTCGAAGATCCGCAAGTCTTCATTCGCTCGCTTGCCACGCGCGGTGCCCTGGGCGGGCTGTCACGCTCTACTCAAGACACCATCGTGGCAGCGGCGGCCTGGCAAGCCCACGTAGTGATCGTCGAGACCGTCGGCGTCGGGCAAGACGAGCTCGACATCACGCGGGCAGCCGACACCACCTGCGTCGTGGTGGCGCCGGGTATGGGAGACGACATTCAGGCGACCAAAGCGGGGATCTTGGAGGCGGCCGATGTCTTCGTCGTGAACAAGGCGGACCGGGACGGCGCCGACGCCGCCGTACGCGACCTCGAAGCGATGTTGGCCCTGGCTGCGCCGGTCTCCAAGCCGTCCGCCATCCACGCCGGGCACCACGCCCGCTGGTTCGCGCCGCCGTCGGAGGTGGCCACGGGTTGGACTCCGCCCATCGTGCGCGCGGTCGCCACACGCGGCGATGGTGTCGCCGAGCTGGTGAACCAGCTCGAGCGGCATCGAGCTCACCTTACGACCACCGGAAAAGGGGTTACCCGCCGTCGCGCGCGCGCCGAGCTGCTGTTGATGACGACCGTGCAATCCGAGCTCGTCAAGGAGCTCACCGACCGACTTTCCAGCAATGTCAGCGACCTTGTCGATCGCATCGAGCGCTCCGAGCTGGACCCATACACTGCCGCGGACGCGTTGCTGCAGCGTATGGGGGCGAGCCTCCCGCCCGCGTAAACACGGGAGGCTCGGGAACCGCTCGCGGTCACCGCGAGAGCTGCTCTCGCCACTGCCCTTCCTGATCGCGCCAGCCGCCCGCTTTCTCCTCTGGGCTCACCGGAAAGTCCTCGAGCTCGAAGATCTGCCGGATCTCGCAGCGAGCTTCCCCGCTCGAGCGGATCGCCGCGTCCACCTGGATGAAGCGCTTGGTCCACTCGATCGCTTCTTCCTTCGAGTCCACCGCCAGGATCGAATAGCCGGCGACTAGCTCTTTCGTCTCGGCGAACGGTCCGTCGATGACGGTGCGCTTGTCGCCATCGTAGCGAATACGCGCGCCCTCGGAGCTGGGCTTCAAGCCGTCGCCGCCCAGAAGCACACCCGCCTTGGTGGCTTCCTCGATGAACGCGCCCATCGCGGAAAGGTCCTGCTCGTCGGGCAGCTTGCCGGCTTCGGTGTCTTCGTCTGCCATGAGCAGACCCATGAAGCGCATCTTCTTGTTGCCGCGCGTGGTCTGCAGGGGCGCAGTCTGCTTGAGCTCCGCCTCTTTGTCCCGCCAGCCACCGGGCTGCTCCGCGGGGTCGACCGGGAAATCTTCGAGCTCGAAGAAGGGCCTGAGCTCCACTTCACCCTCGCGGAACGGCGCCTTCTTGAGCCACGCCACCGCCTCGTCCTTCGTCTTCGCTTGAATGATCCAAAACCCAGCGACAAGCTCCTTGCTCTCCGCGAAGGGGCCATCGACGACGCTGAGCTTGCCATTCGAGTAGCTCACCCGCGCGCCCTTCGAGCTCGCTTGCAGCCCTTCGCCGGCGAGCATCACGCCCCGCTTCAAGAGCTCGTCGTTGTACGCGCCCATTTCGGACAGCATCTTTTCGTCCGGCAACACTCCGGCTTCCGCTTCGGGACTCGACTTCACCAGCACCATGAATCGCATCGTTCTTTCTCCTGTTATTTCGTGATTGGGAAATCCTGGCCCCGTGGCAACCGTTCCGGTGTCACCCAGGGTCTGCCCCAACAACGAATCAAGGCAGCCCCGATCGACACGCCCCCTTGATTTTTTTCGAGGCACTCCGGCGCCAATGATTCCGGTGGGTTCCAAGCCTCCTACGCAGGCCGGAGAGCCGTTCCGGGTGCGGACGCTCAAGCAATACGCGCTGACCCGTCACTTCCGAGCACGGGCTCGCTGGACGGCTGCCGGGGTCCTTCCGAACCATCGAATGAATGCCCGATGAAAGGAGGAACGTTCGGTATAGCCGGTCAGCGCGGCTGTCTCCTCGATCGTTCGCCCCTGCTCCAGCAGCTGCAGAGCGCGTTCGCGCCGCACGGACTCGACGAGGTCTTGGTAGCTCTCGCCATGCTCGGTCAGGCGGCGCTCCAGGGTGCGTGGACTCATGCCGAGGGCGTCTGCAGTGCTGTGCAGCGTGAAGTATCCTCGCACGAGCCCGCGATGGATCTGGGCGCGCACCTGTTCGAGCAGATCGTTTTCGGCAGGCAGGAGGGCCAGCTCCTCACGCGCCTGTCGCTCGAACACGGAGCGGAACAGCGCGTGAGCACTCGACAGCCGCGTATCGACGAGGTCGTTCGAAAGAATGACGAACGCGCGCTTGGCGCCGATTTCCGGAACGCACCCGAAGAAGTGGCGCAGCTCGCCGATGTCGTCGCTCACCGGCGGCAAACCCACGGCCAAGGCGGCCTCCGTAGTCCGGCCGGTGAGGGCGCGGGCTCCCGCCAACGTCTCCGCGAGCGCGCACACCTCGAGGATACCGTGCCCGATGCGGCGCCTTCCAGGGATGCGAAAGGTCACGGCGAGTCCTGCTTCTGTGCGGCCGAGCCATCGATGCGATGGCGACGGCACAAGGCCGCCGGGTCAACGCACAGCGCAGCAGCGAGAACGGGAAGCCGCCTAGCCATCTGCGATGAAATCGTGAGGGAAGTCTTCTGCGAACGCACCCGGACGCTGTAGTCAAGCACCCCCCGCGCCGCAATGGCGTACGAAGCTACATGCATTGGCGGCGTGGGTCATAGCGAGCCTGGGGGTCATGCCTTACAAACCGGCACCGAGATGGTTCGCTTCGTGCTTTACCTTTG
Organism: uncultured Myxococcales bacterium; assembly: GCA_965651135.1. Lineage (GTDB taxonomy): Bacteria > Myxococcota_A > Polyangia > Polyangiales > Polyangiaceae > JAICQQ01. Next base: position 981 of record CBFGRJ010000277.1, on the reverse strand, counting down.
GATGAGCGTGCTGTCGGTCGCGCTAGCACGATTTCGGCGCGGCCCTTTGCGTCCCACCTGGACTTTCGGCTACGAGGTGCTGATCCGCGCGCAGAAGCGGTTTCATGAATACGTGGCTCGCCTCACGCCCGAACAGGAGCGCCAGGCTTGGGCGTCGCTGAAAGGGCAGACTCCCAGTCTCAAGAGGGTGACCTGGGCAGAATCCGCGCGTGCCGGAGTTCCCTGCATCGAGATCAGTCCGCGCGAGCCCAACCCGCCCAAGCGAGTCATCCTGTATCTCCACGGTGGTGGCTTTCTGAGCGGCTCGCAGCATTCTCACGGCGAGCTCTGCGCGCGCATCGCTCTGGCTTCAGCGGCACGGCTCGTCTTCCCGATCTACCGCTTGGCGCCCGAGCACCCTTTCCCCGCCGCGCTCGATGATGCCCTCGCGGTCTATCGCGCGCTGCTCGCGGCAGGCGAGCAGCCCTCCGACATCGTGATCGCGGGAGACTCCGCGGGTGGCAACCTCACGCTCGCGCTGCTCGTGGCGCTCCGTGATCAGGCGGTGCCGTTGCCGGCCGCGGCCGTGCCGATCTCCCCCTGGGTCGATCTGGTGGATCGCTCGGCTTCGATGCAACACCACGAGCGGTTCGACTGGGCCTCGCCCTGGATGTTCGATCGCTGGCAACGCGAGTACCTGGGTGGCAAGGACCCGGCGGATCCTCTCGCCTCGCCTGCGCGCGCCGATCTGCACGGGCTGCCACCGCTGTTGATCCAAATCGGCACGGCCGAAATGCTCTACGATCAGGTGAAAGCGTTCGCGCGACGGGCCCAGGATGCGGGCGTCGAAGTCATACTCGACGAATACGCCGATCGGGTTCATCTCTGGCACACCCTCGCCCCCATATTTCCAGAGTGTCAAGCCAGCATCGAGCGAATCGGCCGGTACGTTCGAGAACCGAGGACGTTGACTCGCCAACCATCAAGCGCCTAACATCTCTC
>CBFGRJ010000276.1:0-9771 GCA_965651135.1 uncultured Myxococcales bacterium | reverse complement strand
TCCCGGGTGACGCCGGGTTCAAGCTCGAGGAGTGCCTCGTAGACCCGACCGAGGTCTTCCACGTCCAGCGCGCCGTAGTGAACGCGCTCGCGCCCCAGGCTCGCGTCGCCCTTCTTGCGTTTCGTGTCAGGAATGGTCCACAGAAGCGCGTCCAGCAGATCCGCCACGGCTCGCTCGCTCCAGGTGAGCGAATCTAGGAGAGGCGTTGCCTCCTTGCCGAACAAGACACCGCCCAGCGGATTCACCTGGAGTTCCGTCGAAGACAATCCTTCAGAAAACAGGCGGAACAGCGCACGAAGACTCGACGCGAGGAAGCCGCCCGTTTCGACCCCATTCTTCACCACGTCGTTGACTACGTCGGCAAGGGCTGTGCTGGGCGAGTAGGAATTACGCCACACGCTCACGGTCGCGAAACTGAAGCCGCGCGCTGGATCTGCTTCGCTTTCGAGCTTCAGTATGAAGAGCAAGCGGTACACGAGGACCAGACCCTCGTGCCAGAGCTGCTTCGCCACCTCGTCGAGATCACCCCAGGCGTCTCGCGCCTCGCGGTTCTCCGGTGCGTCGAGCAAGCCTTGGATGAAGCGTTCCACGGCGCGGCGAGCTTGTTCGCGGAGCCTCTTCGTGACACCGGTCTGGGCGGTACGGGCCTCGTCCAGAAGGTCGCCGATCGCAGTCACGCCTCGGGGTTGGCACAAGGCGCGGAGCAAGCGATAGGAATCGGGCACGTCGCGAACGCCGCGCCACCCCTCGCCACGAGCCAAATTGATCGCCAGATGGCTGTCTCTGCCGGAAGGGTCTGACAGCACGATGCGAAGCTCCTGGCCATCGGTGAGAAGCCCAATGCGTTCCCCCTTCGCCAGAAGAACGCGCTGAGCAATCAGCGAGGGGCTGAAGCGGTAGGCACGCCCGCGCTTGTTCGGTGCATCTAGGTCAGTGCCGACGGACACGGCCCAGGCCCGAAGCGTGGTTCCGTCCTCAGCGCGCAGGAGTGAACCCCCGTCTTCGTTGCCCTCGCGGGTCGAGACCTTGTCGCCGGACTCTATGGTGGCATACCCGAGGCGCTCGACCAGCGGTTCGAGCACGTGGTGCGTGACGCGAACCTCTTTGCCTTCACCCAGCGCGCGTAGCTTGCGCTGGTAGACGCGCCAGCGTTCTGCTGTCTCTTTCGCCGTGGCCTTGCTCTCGCGGGCAAGCAGCTTCTTCTTGGTGAGCAGAGCCTCGAGCTTGTAGCGGACGAATGGGCCCGGCATGGCCGGACCGGCGAACGTGATGTCACCAAGATCGAGGGCCATCAGGATGTGCCCTCCGGAACCATCAGCAGCAACCCCAGGGTTGCGGGGGGCATCGTCTCAAGATTCGAGCGTCGCCCTAGCCGCGCCATCCGCTTGTGGTGGAGTTGAAGAACACCGTCAGCTTCTTGGCGGCGCTGGGGTGTCTGCGTTGCATCGGCCTTGAGCGAGCCCAAGCGTTCGATGGGGTCCTTCGCGGTCTGCCACGCCGCCCGGGTGAGCTCGAGCTGAGCGTCGGCCCGAAACTCCTCGCCGAGGCTCAGCTGCCGGGCCCCGGTGAGGGGAGCTTGACGCTTGCCGCAAAGCTCTTCGGTCCGGGCTTGAAGCCATTGACCCAGGTCTAGACGTTCAAGAGCGAGCTCGCGCGAAAGCTCAGAGCCGAACTTCTGGGCGAGCTCTTCGAACGCGCTTGCCGCCGCCAACCGGCACTGCTCTTCACGTCCCTCAGCCCAACGCTGAAACTGCCGCTCCCAAAGACCCTGCGTCGCCACTGGCTTGCTCTTCTCAACGTCGTCGAGCCATCGGTCCGCCTCCGCCAGCACCTCGGGTTCTCCGTCCGGCGTGACGCGCACGGCAAGCACGCGTTCGAACTCTCTTCCGGCTTCGCTTCGCACCGAGCACAGGAAGGTGAAGAGCATCGCGCACTCGGCGCCAGCGACTGCCGTCACTCTGCGGTCGAGCGGTTGTGCACGGTCGGCTACGGCAATGTTGCGCACCCGGTCGAGCGCGCGCCTGACGAGGGGATGGGCCCTACCCAGAAACCCCACCGACTCGCCACCGGTCGTACTGACGATGGCCGGATCACTCGTGAGGAGCATTTGCCGCGTGCCCGCGTCGTAGCCTGGCACACCGTCCAATCCGTGCACCCAGGTCACTGGCAGCTGGAGGGCCACGACCTTCGGCTCCGGCTCGGTCACCGCCGCCTTCGAACGTGCGTCACTCTCCACCGCACGGCGCACGAAGTGCATCAGATCCAGACCGCCAAGCCGCTCCCCGGCAGCTCTGGCGGCTGAGGCGGCGCTGACGGCAGACTCGCCCGCGCTGAGACCATCGGCGCCGAGCCACGCGTGACTCTTGGCGGCTCGCTCGAAACCGCTGATGGCCCGGTCCAGATCGGCGAGCAGCTCCCGGTAGGCGTCGCTCGACAGGTCGTCGGCCTCCGTGTTCTTTTCATCGAAGAGTCGCTCGGAAGCGACCTCGCGCTTGAAGAGACGGCTCTGTTCATCGGCGAGGCCGTCGAGCAGCTTGGCCGTCATGTTGCCTTCGTCGCGCACGACGAGCCCGAGGGTGTTCGGCACGAACGTCAGCCGCGCACGTTGCTTTTCGTATTTGGCCACCAGCCGCAGCAACACACGCTCCTCGAATGTGCCGGGCAAGTAGAGGTAACGCACGATGGGCTCGTGTTCTTGTCCGTAGCGATCGATGCGCCCGTTGCGCTGTTCGAGGCGGTTCGGGTTGTACGGGAGCTCGAGATGAACCAGGTGGTGAGATCGCTCATGAAGGTTTAGACCTTCCGCCGTGGCATCGGTGCTCACCAGCACCAGGCCGTCTTCTTTGGTGAAGCGCTCGATGTACTTGGTGCGGACCTTCTCCGGGTCTTCGCCCTGGATCGTGAGCACCTCGCCTTTCAGGGCTCCGCTCTCGATGGCGCGAGCAATGGCCTCGACGGCGGCGATCTGGCTGTCGACGTACTCGGTGTAAACGAGCACGTTCGCACGCGGCTCTTCGGCGCGAATCGCCCGGAGCTCGGTGATGAGGCCCGCGGGTTTCGGATCCCCTGCATCCGCGGCCTCGGCCAGAAGCACCAGCTGCCGGAGGGCCTGGTGGGTCTCGTCATGCGCCTTCTGCTCGCGCTTCGAGCGACGCCCCTCGAGGCGCAAGTCCCGCAGTAGGGCGCTGACCTGTGTGAGCTCACCCTCATCGCCACGCCGCAGATGCGAAGCCATGTCTTCGGCTTCGAGCAATGCTTGGTCCGCCTCTTCCTCGGCGGACAGGGCTCCGTATCTTTCGAGTCGACGGCGGTAGTCGGAGAGGGTCCGCAAGCGTTGCTTTCGGGCTTCCTCTTGTTCGTCACCAGCCTCCAGCAACTCACCGTACCGGTCGGCGATCACAGCGAGCGTGTTCTGGCAGGCGCGCACCGTCGAGACCGACCGCTTGAGGAGCGAGATGAATGCCAATACGTCGCCGAACTTGCGCCGCTTGATCGCGGTCCGCAGCCTGGGCGCCACCAGGGTCAACAGAGCACGCTGCAAGATCGAGAACTCGGGCGCAGTCGTCTCGTCGAACTTCACCGGGCGCGGCTTGACGACGCGCTCGCGGAACATGGGCTCATCGGTGCCGGGCTTCTTGAGGTGGTGCTTCAGGCGTCGTACGACATGCCGCTGGTACACCTGGCCGCGAATGGATCCCCGCCCATCAAGCAAGCTCGGGTCGAGCAACTCGAGCAACGAGGCGAAATGTTCATCATACCCGTCATGCGGTGTCGCGGTGAGCAGGAGTAGCCCGTCCGATTGTCGCGAAAGCACCTCGGCCAGCTTTCGCCGCCTGGAGTCTTCTCCTTCACCCGCGCCACCGAGGCGCGCACAGTGATGGGCTTCATCGATGATCACCAGGTCCCAGGTCGCTCGCTCTAGGTCGAGCAGCACCTTCTCCTGCCGTGCAAATTCGATGGATATGAGACAATGCCCAACGTGATCGAAGGGGTTCGCCCCCAAGACCAACTGCCGCCGCCGTTCCTGCAGGGTCTCCCAGTCCCGAATCGCCTCGAAACGGAGCCCGAAGCGATGACGGAGCTCGTCCTGCCACTGCTTCAGCAAGGGTCCCGCCGGGGACAGGATGAGCACGCGATGGGCGCGCCGTCTCGCGATCAGCTCGGCGATGATGAGCCCCGCCTCGATGGTCTTGCCAAGCCCCACGCCATCGGCCAGCAGCAAGCGCGGGCGCGGCAGCGCCAGCGCCTTCATCACGGGCACGAGTTGGTACGGCGCGATGTTCAGGCGCCCCGGCTGGACGGCGAGGATCGCAGTTGGCCCGAGCTCTTGCTCGAGCAAGAACGCCTGGTGGTAGAGCAACCACTCCTGAACGCGCCCAGCCCGCTTCGGATCGAGCGCGCGCATCACCGGCTCGATCTTCTCGAACGGGGCGAGCAGATCGATCTCACGGCCGCGCAGATCGCCCTGCGTGCACCGAAGCCGGTAGCGCAGTTGCTCCCCCGCGGGCTCGGCGTGGACGACTTCCCAGGTGAGTTCGCGGGCGCGCACCGGAGTGCCTGGCAGGAGGACGTCACGAACGGCGGAGCGGCTGCTGATCGGCGTGAGGCTCATACGCCCTCCGACCGCTGCGCGGGCCTGGGCGACTGGACTTGTTTGGGCGCTTCGACTGAGTCTGACTGCATGGAACTACGTCGGTGGGCGCCAGTACCCACCGCACGGCCACGGCGCCCCGTCGGACGGTAACTCCATCCGGGGCGCCAGACACCTATGTTCTCGGGACCACTGAGCTTTCAGCCGAGACGTTTGGAGCGAGGTAGGCGATTGTGGGTGCGGTTCTGTCGTCCGCGTGCCGCAGGCCCCAGCGGCGCCTAGCTACGGCGAAATCCCTGCCCGTTCCATCATATCGGCGATGCACTCAGGGGGCATGCAGCGCCCGAGGCAGATGTCGCCCTCCTCGCCGCTGACGCCGGCGCACCGCTGCAAGCAAGCCTCTGTGAGCCGGTCGCACTGGGCGTGCCGCTGCTCGTCCGCCCTCAGCTCCCGAGTGGCCGCACGGTCGCGCGCCCGCTCCTCCGTCTTGACCGTCCTGTCGTGCACCATCGCAAGCGCGGCGCACGCTTCTTTTGGAAACGCACCGACGGCTTTCGCGATCATGCACTGTTTGATCGGCAGGAAGAGGTTTTCGGAACTGAGCGTGAGGTCCTTCGCCGCCGCCCGTGCGTTGCGTTCGGTGTTCGCTCGAAATGCCTCGGCGACCTCGCCTTCCAGCCCCTCGTTTTCGAGCGCGGCAAGTGAGTCTTCCGACACTCGCGTGACGTTCGTCCAGGCGCCCTTCGAGTGACGCAACGCTGCTAGGAACTGCTCCCTCACAGCGGGAAACGGGTTGGGCGGGCCGTCGCGGGTCAAGTCGTTGGAGCACGGTAGCTGCTCGAAAGTCAGAGCCAAGTCCTCCAACACCAGCTCCCGCTTCTTGACGCGGACGAGAAGATCCATGTCGACGTCGTAGGGCTGCAGTCCGCCATACTCGCTGAGAACCAGCGGCTGTGATTCCGCTAGCGCCCGTTCAAGTCGTCTGCAGGACTCCACGTAGGCTGCGGTGCGCTCTTTGTGCTGCTCCAAGACGAGGGTCGCCCCCTTCGCTTCGTCACACTTCTTTCGGGCCTCGCGGATTCGGTTGTCTTGCATGAAGCCCGCATTTTCTCCGTCGCTCTCCGCCAGCCGCTCAATCGCACAGGGGTCGTTGTCTGCAAGCGCCAAGGCGTCGTCTATTCGACCATCCCTCTGCTTGCCGATGAACCCTACGACCGTCGTATACACGGCCAGCAGTCCCATGAAGCCGACCGTGATCTTTCCCTTGATGCCACGCGGGTCGAGGATTCCGATCAGAGCTGCCCGCCGCTGTTCACGATTCTTTCCGACCACGACTGACATCGCTATCAGCCACGCGACGGTCCACAGCAAGAACAACCAGGGCGCTCCATCGGTCGACAGCACCGCGTTGTGCACAATCAACCAGGCCAGGGGGACCGCCCACACGACGAAGCCGAGTCCCCACGCCCTTGGCGCCTTGGACGTCTGCTGCTGGGTGGGTGCCACATGGCCACGCTGCGGAGGGCCTGCGTGCGAGCCCCACTGCTCGACAGGGACCCAGCCGTTTGCCGTCTCGATCTGCGATCCCGGCGGGATCGTGCCGTTCGCCAAGTACTGTTGTAGTTGCTCGATGGGGTACGGGCCGTAGACCTGGCCGTCCGGGTACCAGACCCGGTGACTCATCTGGCCCCCCACGCCCACGGCGCGTCCGTTTGTTGCTCCTTCATCGTCTGCTCCTTCGGGCCGCCCAGCAGCCCCTGTTGACGGCGCTCCCACAAAAGCAGCCAAAACACGAACTTGAGAATACACGAAGTGTGGGGTTCGTATAACTAGGAACGGGATTGCGGGACACCCCTGTGGGTGCGGCCCCTGCAGGCGGACAAGGTCATCGGCAACGTCGGAAGACGCATTGCCGAACTTCGTCGCGAAGGCGGCCGAACGCAGCAGGACCTGGCGAACGACTTGGACGTCAGCCTTCGTCACGTACAGGCGATGGAAGCCGGCGCCGTGAACCTGTCGATCCGCAAACTGGTCGACATCGCGAACGTTCTGCACGCGCCCCTCCCGCGTCTCCTGGAGCCCCCGGAGACGCGCAAGCGTCGGCCAGGGCGCCCCAAGAAAGCGTAAGCGGTTCAGCGTCGCTTCTGCCGCGCGCCTGCAATTCCGGCGGACGCCTCCACCAAGCCGTCGTGCGCGGCCTCGATCACTCTAGCCACCTCGGTGGCGGACAGAGGCACACCTATGAACACCCGGTCGCCGTACTTCAACGCTCGTTGCAGCACGGCGCGGGGCTCGAGGGGGCCGTCGAACTCCGCCAGGTTCACCAGCAGCGTGCCGTCGGAGGCGACCGCGAACGGGGCCCGGTGGAGCCGGCGAGTCACGGTCCGCACTCCGCCCGGTGTGGGCAGGTAGTGCACGCCCAACTGCGGTTCCGAGGAAACACCCCCGACCTCACGGCGCGGAGGACCTGCTCGCCCAGCTCCACCAGCTCGATCTCGTCGGTCTCGTGCCGTCGCAGCCGTTCTATCTGCACGCTGGGTTTTCTTCCCTTCGTCGTGATCAGGACAACCACTTCGGGCTTCTCGTATCCCAACGCGCGAGCTCCAACGGTGTACGCAGCAGGCTGCAGCATCGAGAGTTCCAGGTCGATGCTCGAGTAGCGCTTCTTCGAAGACTTGAGCTCCCAGATGACTGGCTCTCCGTTCTCGCGCACGACCAGATCGAGCGCGCCCACCAGCGGCGCCTCTAGCACACGCCCGGTCGTCGGATGCACCAGGTCCGTCGAGAAGGCGACCTCTACCCCGAGCACGGCCTCCGGAAGCGGCACCTGATCGACGAACACGCTCAGCATGTTGGTCGCCGTCTCGACGAGCGTCGTCACGGTTTCCTCGCCATCGAACAGAACTGGCGCTCGAGACTCCGCGATTTCCCGTTCGAGCTCTTGCTGGAACAGCATGGCGAGCTCAGCGACGGGTGGAGCCTCACCGTTGGTCGCCCGCGTAAGGTAGTCGGCGATGACGGTGCCCCAAGCTCGCCCAAACGCGAACGCTGGCGAATGATGCTCGGGAATCGCTTGGACGATGTAGCGCAGATAGAAAAGTCGTCCGCAGCGCAGGTACGTCGACAGACGGGATGCCGAGACGTACGGCATGGCTGCTTCATCGGTTTGGACCGATTGCATGGAACCTCCTTGTGGAAATGGGAGGACCCCGCGCCGGCTTCAAACGACGCGGGGTCCTCGGGTTGGGTTGTGGGTGTTCGTCGGCGTCAGGCAGAAGCGCCGTTGCCGCTGCTCAGGCCGTCGATGAGCGACGACGCTTCGGTCCGGGAGAGCTGCGACAGCTCCGACTTGCCGGTGTGTTCGGCCACGTACGCCGCAAGGCGATCGCGCGCGAGCCCTCGTCGCCGAGCCAGACCATGTATGGTCGAGATCTGGCGCACGGTGGCCCGAGAAGCTGGATTCGTGCCGGCGCTACCAGCCACCGTCGCATTGACGACGCCGTTGTCCGCGGCGTCATCGGAGTCACGGCCATTCCGTGGCAGCGGCACCCCCAGCAGGCTGGCGCACTTGCGAAGCGCATCGGCCGCACCGGCCTTGAGCGAGTCCGCCGTGGAGATGATCTGACCGGAGCGGTCGAGAGCGATGTTTGCGCCCCCGAATGCACACTTGGTCACTCCGTCAGCGACGAGCTCGCCCAACACGACGACCTCGGAGTCGAGGACCTCGTAGCGCAGGACGCGGAAGTCCCAGTGGTCGACCGCTGCGTCGAGCCTCGCAAGGATCGTCGCGATGTCGATGTAGGGGACGGTCTCGCCATTGTACCCCGGACGACTTCGGATCGCCTCCGGTGGCCAGGGCTGAGTCAGCATCTTTCTATTCATCTTGCTCCTCCTGAGTTGATTCCAGGACGCCAAGCTGAGCCAGCGAGCTCCAGCTCTCCCGAGCCACGATCACGTGGTCGAGGATGGGAACGCCGACGATCTCGCCGACGGCGGCGACAGCATGGGTCATGCAAATGTCGTCACGACTCGGTGTCGGGTCGCCAGACGGGTGGTTGTGGATGAGGACTGCAGCGCGCGCCCCCGCGCGGATCAGCGGACGGAACACATCCGCAGGGACTAGAGCGGCACCGTGGACTCCCCCACGGGCAACCTCCAGCTCCTGGATGACGTTGTTCTGCCCGTCGAGTGCGAGCGCGATGACGACCTCGGTGTCCAAGTGCCCCAAGCGCTCGACGTAGATCGCGCCAACGTCAGCGGGCGAAGACACCGGACCGAAGGGCAGCCTGGGCCGCCGGGGCTGCGCCAATCGCTGAAGGCGTTGGACCAGGTGGCGTTGGCGGGCCTCGAAGCCTCGCTGGCCGAGCTCCTCGTCGGAGAGCGTTCGCCAGCCACCCGGGGCGGATGCGAGGTGATTGGCGACTTCTGACCCAAGCAAGTCCGCAAGGTCGGACCACTCCGGTGACGCGACGGGCTCGCCGGGCACACCAGCGACGCTGGCGTCCGCGTGGGTCACGCTGCCTCCATGAGTGATCCGGCGAGCCGCTGAAGCTCCTGCCGGCGTTCCTGATCGTCGACGGAATGAGCGCACCACGACACCGCGTTCGAAAGCCGCCAGCTCGTCTTGCCTGGGGGCAGGTTGACGACATCGGGACCATCGAACGCGTCCCGGACGCTCTTCTGCTCCGCCTTGCTGAGCTCTTTCGAGACCCGACGCCACGCCGCGGTCCAGTTGGCTTCCGTCTCGTGGGCTCGCCGGACGAGTTCGAGTTGAGCCTGAATCGATTCTTCGCCCAGTGCGCCCCGCACAATGTCTCGAGTTGCCTCCGTCATCGTCCGTTGGTCGAGGTCGTACGTCGCGGCGGAGAAGTCGATGTGGTCCGGGAGACGCCCTCCAAGATGAACAGCACGGAGACGGTTCCCCGCCACAGCCCCGTTAAGACAGATCAGGCGTAGGGTGAACAGCGAGATGGAATACGCGCGCGTACCAAAATCGCTGTTCGACCAAGCCAGCCCGAGCACCATGTGTTCGCCTGGCACGGGCTCGTAGACTCTCGGCAGGATCGCCCGAAGCGAGACACTAAGGTCCGTGGCGATGCCCTCGTAAGGGACTGCGCCGACTTGCCCTAGCAGCCCGTGGTGAAAGTGGGATTCTCTCAGGGGATCGCCAAGCGGATCTC
>CBFGRJ010000275.1:0-9804 GCA_965651135.1 uncultured Myxococcales bacterium | reverse complement strand
GTAATTAGTGACTGGAGTTCAGACGTGTGCTCTTCCGATCTGCCCTCACGTGGCTTGCTCTGCTGCCGGGGCCCAATGCATTGCCGTCAGCTCCGGTCGCGCCCGCGCCCGTGCCCGTGCAAAAAGCTTCTGCTCCCGAGCAGCCCGCGCCCGTCACCGCATCACCGTCGGATGATCCCGCTCCGGCTGGCACGGCAGAACCAGCACGAGAGCCGGAGGCGCTCAGCGAGACAGCAGCTGAGCCCGAGCAGCAAGACGAACACGCGGCGAGGTCCAAAGCCGATTCGACACCAGCTCCCGTAGCGAACCGCAGCGCCAAGGCAGCGGTGAAGCCGACGGCGACGACCAAGCCGAGGGCCACGACGAAGCCGAGGGCCACGACAAAGCTGAAAGCGAAAGCCGACGCCAAATCGAAACCCGCGGCGAAGCCCCAAGTTGCGCGGCGAGCCAACGAGAGCGCGCTCGATGCCGCCATTCGCATGGCTGTCGTCAACGGCGCCAAGAAGAAGTAAGGCGCGACGCAAAATCGGCCTTATCGAGCAAGGAGCCCACCTCGGGCGAGACAGGGTGGGGCTGCTCCTGATCCCCTCATCTCACTATCTGAACATATGTCACGCATATCCGGCTGAACCAGTCAAAATCCGCAAGATCTGTACTTGTGACCGCTTCTTCAGCATTCCCCTGATCAGTTCACTACGCGCGTTTCGCCACTTTGGTGTTCGGCATTTTTCCAGTTTGGTCTTGTTCAGCCCGTAGCCAAAGTCGCGCTAGCGTCCATTGTCAACACGCGCTAGGTCGCCTCGAGGTTTTGCGACGAGGTAGTTCCTCGCGAACCAGCGTCCTCAAGCATCAGCCCATGAACGAGCCTATCCCAGCGAATGAGCAGATCGAAGCACCACCCCCGTCCACGGTAGGCGGCACTCCTGGAACCGATTTTTGGCAGCGGGAACAACGGCGTCGTCAACAACGCATCCAGCGGCTCAATCGCATCGCGGAAGTTCGAGCCAGCTTCCAGAGACGACACACCTACTATCATTCCGAGTTCGCGGAATTGATCAAGAGTCTGCTCGTGCCCGGACAGCGCGTCCTCGAGGTCGGCTGCCAGCTGGGTGATCTCCTTGCAAAGGTAGCGCCGGAGAACTCCGTGGGCGTGGATGCTTCTGACCGTTTCATCGAGCTCGGCAAGAAGAACCACCCGGAGCTGGATCTACGCCACTGCGATGTCGAGACGGACCCGCTTCCCGAGGGGCCTTTCGATGCGATCATCGTGGGCCAGGCCTTGGGGATGTTCTACGACATTCAGATTGCGCTCGAGCGCCTCCGCTCGCTTCTGGGTCCGCGCGGTCGCCTGATCGTCATCTATTACAACTTCATATGGGAACCAGTGTTGAAAGCCGCGGAGCGAGTGGGCTTGAAGACGCGTTGGCCCGAACAAAACTGGCTCAGTATGGCCGACGTCGAAGGCCTGCTGCATCTGAGCGGCTACGAAGTGTTTCGCCGCGGCAACGACCTGCTCGTGCCCATGGAGCTTCCAGCGGTGTCGAGCCTTGGCAATCGCCTGGCGGCGAAGCTGCCCACGCTCCGTGCCTTCGCTCTTCTCGACTATTTCGTGGCGCGCCCAGTTCCACATCATGAGCCCGACCGGCTTCCGAGCGTCAGCGTGATTTGTCCGTGTCGCAACGAGAAGGGCAATATCCGCGAAGCAGTCCGCCGCACACCTCTCATGGGGCCCAAAACGGAGCTCATCTTCGTGGACGGAAACTCCACGGACGGGACAGTGGAGGAAATTCAGCAGGTGATTGCGGAATACAAAGGCCCCCTTGAGTTGAAGCTGTTGCCACAAGGCGACGGCAAGGGCAAAGGCGACGCGGTACGTAAGGGGTTTGCGGCAGCGCGGCACGAAGTGCTGATGATTCTCGACTCCGACCTTACCGTGCCGCCCGAAGAACTGCCGAAGTTCTACACCGCCCTGATCCGAAACAAGGGCGAGTTCATCAATGGAGTGCGTTTGGTTTACCCGATGGAAGGTGAGGCCATGCGCTTTCTCAATCAGCTCGGAAACAAATTCTTCAGCGTCGCGCTGTCGTGGGTTCTGGAGCAGCCCATCAAAGATTCCTTGTGCGGTACCAAGGTTCTGTACAAGCGCGACTACGACGCGATCGCCGAAAACCGGAAGTTCTTCGGTGAGTTCGATCCGTTCGGCGACTTCGACCTTTTGTTCGGTGCGGCGCGCCTCAATCTACGAATAGTCGATCTGCCTGTTCGCTATCGCGCTCGCACGTATGGCGAAACGAAGATTAGCCGATTTAGCCATGGATGGTTGTTGCTCAAGATGACGGCGTTCGGCCTGCGCAAGCTGCAGATGCGATTGTGAGAGCGCTGCATTCAACGCGCGGCGGGTGCGCGAGTCCTGGCTGGTAACCTGCAGTCGCTCAGACCGCCTGTCCCAAGGCACCGAATCCTCGCTCGCGCCCAGGTCGAGGTGAGCATCCAACGACGCCGCACCATTACTGGCCTGCTGTCGTGCGCGGCTGGGGATGCGTGCTCGAGCCCAAACCAGCATCAGTCGCTGCTTTACCTTCACGCTTCGATACCCCATCCCGGTCGTTTTTCATGGCGTATCCGCCACAGCGAAGCTAAGACCGCCCACGTACACTATGTCAGAGTGCTGGGACTTGTCTGCGAGTTTGCGGGATGGTGTCGACAACGTTCAATGAGATCGCCCCGCGGAGCAGCGGAGCGCGACACGCACGTTTGGTGGCCCGTCTGCCGCTCGTCACGGTCGTGCTTTTTTATTTGGGCGGTCTCGCGTGGCGTGCCCACCACATCGCCATCCACGATCCACGCTCGAACATCTACTCGGACATGGCCCTCTATGTCTCCACCGCCAAGCGGTTGGTGAACGAAGGCTACAAGTTGTCGCCATTCGATGTGTTGGCACCCCCCGGCGCTTCCTGGCTCTTTGCCAAGCTTGCGATTTTCGACCCGGAGCTTGGAGCCGTCGTGGCCTTGCAGTTCGCTATCGGCGCGTTGATACCGTTGGTAGTCGGCGCGCTCGCCTGGGTAGCGTTTGACCGAAGAACTGCAGGTCTAGCATTGGTTTTTGCCAGTACCGGATACTACTACGTCGAGTACGCCTCGTTCTTTTTGACCGAGATCTACTTGATGTTCCTACTCCCGCTCTCGCTGACGCTCTACCTCTTGGCGGTCAAGTGCAAGAGACTGCGATGGGTCGTCGTGATCGGCGGACTCGCAGGGGTTAGTTTCTTCCTCAGCCTGACTTTCAAGATGGTCGCACTGTCAGCGATATTGGGGTTCTGCGGCGTGCACTGGTTGCTGACCCGTGGTCCATCACGAAAGGTCAAGACAGTAGCGCTGATCGCCCTCTGCTTGGCAGCTACGCCTGGGGTTTTTGCGATGGTTGAGCGATGCACGGAAGGCAATCGGGGTGACCCGTGCTTCGGCTCGAACAAGAGCGCGGCCGACTTCCTGTTGGGCCACTACGGGCGGATCCATTCACTGAAATGGACAGACGCGACGTTCGGCAACCCGTCAGCACACCAACATGGATACGAGGACAAACCTAGCGTCGGCTTCTCCATCGTGGATAGCAAGGCCAACGCCGACGCTGCATGGGACTGGATTGCGCGCAACAAGTCGCAAGCGATCGTTCTTTCGGTACAGCACGTGTTCGACACCCTCAGCCCCAACGCGCCGTGGCCCATCATCTGGACGAAGGAGTGGCCGATTGCTCAGGGGTACCAGTATCTATTTGCCCTGTTCATCATGCTCCCGACGTTTCTCCTCGGCTTCCGTCTTTTCCGATCACACGGGGCCGTTTACATGTTCACCTCTTTGGAATTTGCCTTATTTTCCACGCTATTTGGCTTGTTCATGGCGGTGTTCATAGCTACCGGAGAGGTCCGGTACCGCCTTCCGTTCGATTGCATTTTCTTCGTCCTGGCTGCACGCTTTTACACGCGCGTCGCGCCGCGATACGGGTTCGCAAGGGCGCTGCGTGCGCTTCAATGAGTCGATGGTCTCGTGAGCCGCAGCTCACGTACGCACCCTGTCCGCCCACACGAAAATCGACGCAGGCCGCACGAAGACCATGCTAAGAATTGCTCTTTAGGATGTGAATGCTGAGTGGATCCATGTTCGAGCTCACGCCAGCGATGCTGGAGGGCCTTCCGAAAAACGGCCCGACCGACCCTATCGAGTACTATCGGCGACCCTGGGTCGGCTGGCTATTTCGCGAGCGGATCAATCGAGGGCTTCGCCTGCTCTCGAACAGGCGCTTTTCGAGAGCGCTCGAAGTGGGTTACGGGGCCGGTGCGGTACAGATCGCGCTCGCCGGAGGAGTGAGCGAACTTCACGGCATCGACCTCGACGCGGATGCCTCACAGGTAACGGAATCGCTGAAAATCCGGAAGTGTCGTTCCTCGCTCCGCCAGGGAAATGTGTACGACTTGCCCTATGAGAACGAATTTTTCGACTTGGTCGTGTCCTTCTCTGTTTTCGAGCACCTCAAGGAGTACGACAGAGCGTTGTCACAAGTCGTACGCGTACTCAAGCCCGGTGGGCTGTTTCTGCTGGGGATGCCGGCCGTGAACAAGATGATGGAGGCTGGCTTCTACGCCATTGGCACGAGAGGCATCAACGATCACCACGTCACTACCCCGCAAGAGGTTGCTGCCCACGCCAAGAAGATCGGATTGAACGAGAGTGCAAGTCACCCGCTCGATTTCCCGCTCCCGCGACCGCTGGGCGTGCGCTTGTACTACAACTGGCTGTTTCAAAAGTCCGAATAGCTGGTCTCTAAACCGGCGCAAGAAACGCGCACCGGCGCGCGGTTTCGGCGGGCACATTGCGGTAGCGCGAGATCAGCAGTTGCTCGAACGAGCGCAAGAAACGCGCGTTGGCTCGGCGTTCGTTCGAGACGGCTCGAATCCGGCCCGGTACTGATTTTGGTTGCTATAGTACCTGCGCCATGGGGAACGCACCTGAACTCACTGGTCCCGATCTCACGCTAGGCGTTGCCGCCAGCGATATCCCGAACGAAGGTCTGCTGCTCGGTCATGCTCACGGCAAGCCAGTCGTGCTGGCGCGGAGCAACGGCGAGCTGTTTGCCGTGGGCGGCGTGTGCACCCACTACAGTGGGCCGCTCGGTGAAGGCATCGTCGCTGACGGCACCATCCGCTGTCCCTGGCATCACGCGTGTTTCAAGCTCCGTACCGGTGAGCCTTCGGCGCCGGCGTTCGAGCCCATTCCCTGCTACCGCATCGTCAAAAGCGGCGACCGCGTCAGCGTGGGCGAGGAGCTGGAGCGTCCCGAACCAGCGACATCGGCGACGCCCGGGCGTGTCGTGATCGTGGGCGCGGGGCCCGCGGGCGCGATGGCTGCAGAAGCGCTGCGGCGTTTCGGGCACACGGGCACCGTCGTTTTGCTGGGGGCCGAGGCCACGCCCCCGGTCGACCGCACCAACCTGTCGAAAGACTACCTGGCGGGCGCAGCGCCGGAAGAATGGATGCTGCTCCGAGGCGAGGACTACTACCGAGAGCATCAGATCGATTTTCGACCCGGCCAAACGGTTGCCGAGATCGATCGCCGCGGCCGCAGTGTCACGCTCGAAGGCGGCGAACAGGTTCCTTTCGATGCCTTGGTGCTCGCGACCGGGGCCGAGCCAGTGCGTTTGCAGGTACCCGGCGGCGCTGAGCTACAAACGCTGCGTACGCTCGACGACAGCCGGGCCATCATCGCCAAAGCCAAAGCCGGGCAGAAGGCGGTCGTGATCGGCGCGAGCTTCATCGGGCTCGAGGTTGCCGCCTCGCTACGCGCTCGAGAGGTCGATGTGCAGGTGGTCGGGCGCGAGCAAGCCCCGCTCGCTCACGTGCTCGGTGCCGAGCTTGCCGAGTTGGTGCAACGTGTGCATGAGGACCATGGCGTGCGCTTTCATTTGGGGCGCACAGCGACCGCTGCCGACGCAGGTCGCGTCACGCTTGACGACGGCACTACCCTTGACGCCGATTTCATCGTCGCCGGCGTCGGCGTCAAGCCGCGCACCGGCCTTGCGGAACGCGCGGGGCTTGCCGTCGATCGCGGTATCGTTGTCGACGAGCTATTGTGCGCGGCGCCCGGCATCTACGCTATCGGTGACGTCGCCCGTTATCCCGAGCCCCGCAGCGGTGAGAGCGTGCTTATCGAGCACTGGGTGGTGGCGCAGCGCCAGGGCGAAACCGTGGCTCGCACGCTCCGCGGAACGCCTACGCCGTTCCGCAGCATCCCCTTCTTTTGGAGCGCTCACTTCGATTTGACCATCAATTATGTCGGGCACGCCCCGAGTTGGGACAAGATCGAGGTGGATGGTTCACTGGCATCGCGCGATGCTGCCGTGCACTACTACCGAAAGGGCAAGCTGCTAGCCGTGGCCACCGTGGGTCGCGATCGGTATTCACTGGAGACGGCGCGACGCTTCGAGCTGGAGTGAGCCTCTTACCTCACGCGCGCGCGGCCGCTCACTCGTCCATGAGCTTTTGGCTGATTTCCCAGGCCGAATCCGTGCACAACCCGCACGATGCACCATAGAACCATGGCCGCAGCGAGGTGTCATCCATCAGGTGAACGCGCATCCAGGCCACGACGGCCGTTTCCACAGGGCTCAACTCGGTTCCGCGAAAGGTCACCCAGTCGGCGTGATCAGCCGTCAGGTAGTTGGCGAGCATCACCGGCTGATCGTCGGTGGCATTGAACGCGTTTTGGACGGTGCTGCACGGAACGACCTCGTCCATACCACCGCACAACAGCAGCGCGGGCCCGTGGAGGTTTCTCTGCGCCGCGGCGCCGCACAGCGGTGCGATGGTCGTGACCTGGTCGTCGCCGCCGGCGACGCTGGTGGCAAAACCGCCCTGTGAGTGGCCCGTTGCGCCCACGTGCTGCACGTCGATTTGTCGATAAAGCGGGCTGGTTGGATCGTCGTTCTGTTCGATCACCCAGCTTACGCCGGCCACCATGGGTGGCGGATCTCCGCTCGCCACGTTGGGGCTGTTCGACGCGATCACCACGAAACCGTGTGAAGCCAAATGCCGAAGCAAAACTCCATACAACGATGGGCTCGACCCCGTGCCATTGCCCCACGTGATGACCGGATGGCAAAGCCCGTTTTGACCTAGCTCTTCTGGACGAAATAGGGTGAACGCCACGGGCTCGCCGTCTCCGCCCTCGCCAGCCAGGGGACCCACGTTCTCTTCGGTGATCACGCCGAATGGCCCGGGGCTGGCGGGCTCGGTCGCCGGCCAGGGGCCAACGCTGCAGCCAGTGCCGGTATCACCGGTCGAGCTGGTCGTGACCGCCGTCTCTGTGCTGGCACCACCAGCTCCCGTGCTCGCAGTGCCGGAGGTGCCTCCACCGGTCCCGGTCGATGTGTTTACAGCCCCGTCGGTTCCCGATGAGGTGCTGCTCCCGTTGGTCGTGTCCGCAGTGCCGGTCGCACTGGAGACCGAGCTCGTGGAGCTGTTCGCGGAGCTCGCCATGGTGTTCGAGGCGTTGGACGATGCCGAGGTGGAGCTCGCGACGCTGGAGTCGTTGTTTGCTTCACTGCCACACGCGGCGAGCGTCAGCACCATACCTTCGAGCAGCACCCATCGGGCTCGCGAGATTGCCGTTCTCATCGCTTGACTCCTTGGCTGGGGGCGTCGGGGGCGCGCAGCGAATGGATCCTACCACTTGGAAGGGGATCGCAGGGGCTCGCACAGAGCGGCGGTAGCGCGTCAGATTGGAATGGATAATCACAGTGAAAGCGCCTCTAGACAGTGCCGACCCGAGCCGGTGGAATCTCGAAGGGGGGCACGGAAATGACCTCCCTCGATGGGTGGAAGCCCACCGATCAATCGTGCGGGTGTGAGCTGTAATCCAATTAATTCAATAGTTTACGTTGCTGGTCCAAAAATTCTTCGGAGGGGATGTAGAGAATGTAAAACCGGCTCCGACTCACCCGTGAACGCACCGAGATGGTGCCCATGAAGGAGATGAGAAATGAAATTCATGCTGATGATGAACGCACCGGGTGGGGACGGAAACTGGGCCATCTTCGATTGGCCGCCCGAGGCCTTCAAGGCGCACATGACATTCATGGGGCGTGTGAACCAGGAGCTGCACGAAGCTGGTGAGTTCGTGGTTTGCGAGGGTTTGACGCCTCCGCGGCAGGCGAAGCTCGTGCGCGCGGGCAAGAGCGGCGAACCGATTACCGATGGGCCGTTTCCGGAATCGAAGGAATTCTTGGCAGGCTACTGGATCGTCGACGTGGCCAGCCGCGAGCGCGCGTACGCGATTGCGGCTCGCATTTCGCTGGCACCCGGGCGCGATGGCAAGCCCCTGCACATGGACGTCGAAGTGCGTGAGGTGATGAGCGCCACGTCGGGCAACTCGTGAGTCACGAGCACCTGCTGCGCGCGCTCGCTCCTCGAGTGCTCGGAGTGGTGGCGCGCCGCTTCGGTGATTTCGCGGCCGCGGAAGACGCGGTCCAAGAAGCGCTGTTGGCGGCGGCCACCCGCTGGCCGGAGCAGGGCGTGCCCGACAATCCTCGAGCGTGGCTGATTCACGTGGCGACGCGCAGAATGACCGATCAGCTCCGCGCGGAGATCGCGCGGCGGCGGCGCGAGACGGAGCTTGTGACGCTCGAACCGGAAGACGAGCGCAGCGCCCCGCCGCCCGACCACGACGCTGCCGTCGAACGCGACGATACGCTCTTGCTGCTGTTCATGTGCTGCCATCCGGCGTTGACGCACGCTTCGGCCATCGCGCTCACACTGCGCGCCGTGGGTGGCCTCACCACTGCCGAGATAGCCCGCGCATTCCTGGTTCCCGAAGCGACCATGGCCCAGCGCATCAGTCGCGCGAAGGCGACCATTGTCGCTTCGGGCGAAGGCTTTCGCGAGCCGGACGAGGCTGCAAAGAGCGAGCGGCTGGCCGCAGTGCTCCACGTGCTCTACTTGACCTTCAACGAAGGCTACGCCGCGAGCGCAGGCGACAGCATCGCGCGCGTGGATCTTTCGACCGAGGCCATCCGTCTTGCGCGAGCCGTGCATCGACTCATGCCCGACGATGCCGAGGTCACCGGTTTGCTCGCGCTCATGCTCCTGACGGATGCGCGGCGTGGGGCGCGCACCGGGCCGGACGGCGCGATCGTTCCGCTCGACGAACAAGATCGCACACTTTGGGATCGCCCCATGATCGAGGAAGGCATGGTCCTCGTCACGCGCGCGCTGTCGCATGGCAGCATCGGCAGCTATCAGCTGCAGGCCGCGATTGCAGCGGTACACGACCAGGCCCCGAGCTTCGACGACACCGATTGGCCGCAGATCCTCGCGCTCTATGGTCTGCTCGAGAAAATGAGCCAAAACCCCATGGTGTCACTGAACCGTGCGGTGGCCCTCGCCATGGTCGAAGGACCCAAAGCCGGGCTCGCCGAGCTTGAAAAGCTCTCGCATGACCCGCGCCTCGCCAAGCATCATCGTCTGGCAGCGGTGCGAGCGCATCTGCACGAACGCGCCGGCGATCTCTCGGCCGCCATTGCGGGCTACCGCCAAGCTGCGGCTCTGGCCACCAGCACCCCCGAACGCGACTATCTGATCTTGAAGGCGGCCCGGCTGAACCGGCAAAGCATCACGGACCCTGACGCCTAAGGACATCCCCGCAGAGCCCGCAGAGTACGCCGAGAGACTACGGCCATTGCAGCCCCCGTAGGCCAAAGGCTAGGGCCTGTGGACACTTTGTGAGCTTGACATGCGTTCAGTATGGCGTATGTTG
>CBFGRJ010000274.1:0-9807 GCA_965651135.1 uncultured Myxococcales bacterium | reverse complement strand
TTGCCCTCATGATGCAGTCGGTGCTCGGCCTGGAATGCCTACCGGGTAAAGACGCCACGGACGCCTTGGCCCTGGCGGTCACCCACTTGAGGTTGGGTGTACAAACCGCACGGCTGATGCAGGCCCGGCAGGCTATCGAGCAGCGCAGCCGCGCCCACCGGGCCCTTTTGTCGAGCTTGCGGCGGGCCACCGCGCGCGAATAGGGCCCTAAGCGGCGGCAATGCCTGGCTTTCTTGTCGGTGCGCTGAGCGCAACTCATACACTGTGAGCGGAAACGCCGCAGGGATCGAATGGACTGGGTTCAGCGTATGTTAAATGGCAGCCGTGATGCCCCAGGGGTGTCAGCTTACGCCAACCGTCTACGTTAACGACCTAGGAACCTTAGGACCCAAAGACCGATGAAGCGCCGTCACTTCGTTATCGCCCTCACCGCAGGGCTCGCCAGCGTGCCATGGGTAACGCCCGCGAGCGCCGCGCCGCTTTCGGCCGATCAGCTCGCAGACCAGATGCAGAAGTTCTACGACAAGACCAAGACGTTTCAGGCCACCTTCAAGCAGCGCTACTGGGTCGAAGCCTACCGGAAAACCAAAGATTCCAACGGTTTGGTCACGTTCGCCAAACCGGGCCAGATGAGTTGGCGTTACAAGAACAATGGCAACCGGGTGGTCTCGGACGGCAAGACCATCAAGGTCTACGAGGCGGACAACAAGCAGATGTATCTGCAGCCCGTGGGCAAGAGCCAGTACCCCGCAGCGCTGTCGTTTTTGATCGGCGGCGGCAACCTAAGAGAGACCTTTCGCCTGAAGATGCTGGACGCGCGCTCGATGGGCTTCGAGGGCGGGCACGTAATGATGGGCATCCCCAAGACCCCGACTCCCGCCTACCAGAAGGTCTTCTTTTACGTCGATGCGGGCACCTATCAAGTCAGGCGTGTGCTCTTGCTCGACGCGCAGCGCAACCGCAACCGCTTCGATTTCGTTACGCCCGTGGTCAATAAACCGGTCGACAAGAGTGAATTCCAGTTCACTCCTCCGCCGGGGACGCGCATCATCAAGCCCTAAGCTCAGCTTTGCCGAAGGCGGCGCGGGTTGCCTGCCTGGTCAATCTCGACATAGGGGCGGCGACCGCGGGCGAATGCGTACGAGCCGAGGTTCACGTATCCGGGCGCTGAATCCTCCACGTGTGTGTGTCCGAAGATCACCGTGGTAGCCCCCGTGGCGCTCTGCACACCGAGCGCCGCTTCTCTCAAGCGGGCTCCGGGCAAATCGCGATAGCGGCTGCCTTGCCCTGTCACGGAGTAAACCAGATACGACGCCGCGAGACCGAGCAGCAGCCAGCCCCCCGCCTGTCCCATCAGCGCCAGCGCCAGCCCACCCGAGGCGCTCGCCGAAGCGAAGATCCGGTCGAAATAGAGCCGCATGAAGGTGTCCGTGAAACGATGGTGTGTGGGTCGCGCCCCCATCTGCAAGAGTTGCTCGAGCACGCTGACGTCGAGCCCCTGCTGCTCGGAGTATTCGCGCATCGCACGGTCGCCGCGTTGCCATTCGGCTCGCAGCGTAGGACCCGAGACGCGCGCGCGGACGCACAGCCCTCCAGCGGTCGCAAAGTAGTTGCCAATGATCAGCGGCGCGCGCAGGCCATACTCGGAGAGCACGTGCCGCAGGCCCGAAAGCGGTGTCACCTCGTAAGCGCCAGCGAACATCATCGCTCCGTTGGGAGCGACGAAACGGCGAGTCATCGCCACACCCAAAGGCTCGGTTTGATAGCTCCACAGACAAAGGGGATGAGTCGGCGCGTTGTCGGGATCGTAAAAATGCCCGTGCTCGATATGAACACCACCGCGCCTCACGAACCACGGAAAGGTGGTGAGTGGTGCAGAGTCGGGTAGTCCGAGCATGTCGAGCAGACGCGTGCGGGTCGTGGTGTCGGCAATCGCCGCATCGTGGTTGCCCGCCAACAGCGTGACCGGCGAACCACCCCCCAGGCGTTCAGCCAGCCCCTCCGCCAGCGCCGGATGACTGGAGAGGATCTCGGCCATGGATTCGCCGGGCTGCTTGTCCGGGGGATCCAACGCGAGGTCAAAGAAGTCCCCGGCCACCACGAGCTCGTGGCTCGGGTGACTGTGCACCAATTCCGCCAGGGCGTCCGCCGCGGCGCTCGGACGGCGAGACAAATGCACGTCGCTGACAACCAAAACTGAACGCGGGTCGATGGCTGACATCGGTCGAATGGCAGCCCAGCGTAGCAACATTTGGGGCCTCGGCCGGACAAATCGGCGCCGCCAGTGCGGTGTGGCCAAAAAGCGTTCTCACCGACAGCCGCCAAAAAAACAGAAGCAACGCTGCCACCGCCGTGTATGCTGCCGGCCAATGCCCGGAGCCCTTCACGCGTTCGTCAAGAGGTCCGAACACTTCATCACCCGAAGTGCTAATGGGCTTTGGCCTTGGGTCACTCGCAAACATGGTCGCCCAGCGCGCAAGTCGATCCAGCCCGACTGGGCACCCCAGCCGCTACCCAAGAGTGCTGCAGAGCGCTCGAAGCCTCCGTTGGGTTGGCCACGCACTACGGATTCGCTATGTCCCGAATGCGTGAAGCTGGCGCGCAAAGCGGTGCTCGAAGGCAGCCTCGAGCTCGAAGACTTCGTCCATCGCCACCCCGGCGAGATCAAGGCTGACATCGTCATCAAAGACGGTCGCGTGGTGATGCAGAAAACCTGTCCCAAACACGGCCGCTTCGAAGATCTGATCAGCACCAACCCCGATTTTCTGGCGCGCATCGAGCGCTTGTTCCCCGGTCGCGATTTCGAAGCGCCCCGTTCGGCGCTGCGTGATCATGGCACCTCCAGCATCAAGTACGGCAGGGGGTCGGTGCTGACCGTCGATCTCACCAACCGCTGCAACATGATGTGCGATCCCTGCTTCATGGACGCCAATCAGGTGGGCTACGTCCACGAGCTGTCTTGGGACGACATTCGCGAAATTCTGGACAAGAGCTTGACCATCAAGCCCAAGCGCCAAATGAGCGTGCAGTTCTCGGGCGGTGAACCCACCCTGCATCCGCAGTTCCTCGACGCCGTCCGCTATGCCCGCGACAAGGGCTATTTTTGCGTGCAGTGTGCCAGCAACGGCATTCGGTTCGCACAGGAACCCAAATTCTGCGAACAGGCAAAACACGCGGGGCTAAGGCTCTGCTACTTGCAGTTCGACGGTGTCGGCAACGAAGCCAACGCTCATCGCAAGGTCGGCAACCTGTTCGACGTGAAGCTGAGGGCCATCGAAAATCTGGCAGCCGCCGGTATCGACGTGGTGCTGGTCGTCACGGTGGTCAACGGCGTCAACAACGACCAAGTCGGTCGTGTCATCCAGTTCGCAATCGACAATGCCGACAAGGTGACTGTGGTGTCCTTTCAACCGGTGAGCTTCACCGGCCGCGACGAAGACATCAGCGAGGAGCGCAGGCGCGCTCAGCGCTACACCCTCACGCATCTCGCACAAGACGTGCACGATCAGCTCGGGATCACCGAACCGCTGCGCGATTGGTTCCCACTCAGCGCCATGAATCCGTTCAGCGACGTAGTCGACCACATGCTGGGCGAAAAGGCGGAGTTCGGAGGGCTGAAGTGCGGCTGTCACCCCAACTGCGGGATTGGCACGATCTTGCTGGTCAACAAGCGCACCAAGCAAATGGTGCCCGTCTCCGAGTTTCTCGACGTGGAGCAATTGCTGCGGGACTTGCAGGCCACGGCCGATGCTGGGGGCAACCGGTTCAGTCTCTTGTTTCGCCTGGCGCTGGCCCTGACCCGCAACTTCAAGCCCGAGCGCGCGCCCGAAGGCTACGGGTTCGCCGAGTTCGTGAAGCAGGCCATGAGCCAAATGGGCGCCAAGGGCGATCGAGTCGGCGCCAGCGAAGGCGATGCACGCGAATTCGAGTGGCGCTTCTTGTTCGTGGCGGGCATGTGGTTTCAAGACGTGTTCAATTACGACTTCCGCCGTACCGAAATGTGCATCATTCCCTACGGCACCCAACAGGGTGAGATCTCGTTTTGCGCCTACAATACCGGCGTCGGTTGGCGGCAAATCGTGGAGAAAATGCATTACACCGCGAAGGTGGCCGACTGGTTCAAGGAGCACGGGCGCCATCCCGTATATGCCAAGAACCAGGCGCTCAGGCTGCCCGATGGGCCGCTCAGCGTCGTGGTCAGAAGCGACGACCTCGTGGTTCAGGACACCTTGGACGGCCGCCGGCACCTGCGTCTGGTTTCTTAGCCAACCGAGGCGCCGATGGTGCGCGGGCGAGTGCGCCGATCGACGGGGCCATCCAACGGCGGGCGCTGCATCGCGCCGAGCTCACAGCCGCGAGCACGGGGCAAGGCCTTGGTCACACGTCGAGCAGTCGCGTCGCTGCATCCGAGCCCCAGCGCAGTGACCCGTTCAGCAACGTGATGCAGCCAGCGGAGCGGGTCGTCGTCGCACAGCAACAGCAGGTTGCGGCCAACGGGGGGGAGCACCAGCGCCTTGGGGTGTCGCATCAAAGCGAGTGTTCCGAAGCCACCCGTCAGGCACTCGTCTGCTGCGTAGAGCATGCTCTCTCGAAAACGGGACGTTTTCGCCGACTCGTCCGCGCTCATGCGCCCCAGCGGGATTCGCGTCTGCCACGCCTCGAGGGCACGAGCCAATTCGCTGGCAAAACGCCGAGCCGTTTCGACGCTCGCCCTCACGAAAACCAGGCGAGGGCTCAAGCAACCTCGCTGATCGAATGCGATGCAGTCTCGTGCAAGGCCATCGGCCGCTCGCTCCAGATCGCAGAGCCCGGCGTCGTCCACGATGGCGAGACCGAAACCGGAGCCATGACCGTGGAACACCACGCCGCTCGGTAGCTCGTTGGCGACAGCAGCCAGCGTCTGATCCGAGCCGTATGCCCAGAGCTGATCGCCTGCGCTCGGCGTCAACGCGCTGACGAGCTCGAATTGGCCACCAGATGCCTCGAGCAACAATTCGGTCATCACCGGCTCGCGACGCGAAGTCCGCACGCACACCCGCTCGGAAGCGGCCAGCGCGAGCGCAACGGCGCGAACCGGTGCCGTGAACACATTCGCCGACAAGAGCACGTGCGCGCGTGGGCTTTCGCTGACTTGGCTGCACACTCGGCCCAGCTCGGCAGGGCTTGGGCAGCGCTCGAGGCAGTGCTCCAGCGCGTACGCTACGCCGGCGGGGCTCAGGCCGGTCGATTCCGGGAGCCGTGCACGCGCTGCCCTGCCCAGTGGGTCATTGGGATTGCTGAGCCTCGCCGCAGCCTCGAGAAAGCCTTGCACTCTAGCCACGCGCGGCTCGAGCCCACGCAGCGTCAAAGGTCGCTCCGCGAGTCGACGGGGCGGAGCAGCTCCTCGATGGCCAGCGAACAACCTCGAGGCGGGCTGCCCGTGCGCCGCCCCAAGAGTTGGATGCCAGGCCCTGCTCTGCGCACCAGATCATCGGTGAGCACGGCGACGGCAGAATCGACGTTGCCCAAGTCGACGAAACGCGCCAGCCCCACCTCGCCGGGGGGCAACGGCTCGAAGGTTTCAGGATGCACCGCGCTGACCCTCAGCCAGGGAGGCTCGAGGTAAACGCCCATGGGGCCTTCGAGAGCAGCGCCCGGCGCCGTTCCCTCGTAAAGCTGACTGGTGAGCTCCGTCATGCCGTATTCACCCACGACGGCGCGCGCCTCGACTCCGATCAGCTCTGCCACCCTATTGCGAAACAGCTCTGGCTCGATGCTCCGGCTCTTGCCTTTGAAGCCACCGGTCACCATAACCAGCGAGCGCTCGGGCGCGCTCAGCCTCGCGTGGCCCATGTGGTCGAGCACGGACACCAGCGCAAAAGCGGTCGCCAGCAGCAACACTGGCCGCCCCTGGTCGCGGGCTTGCTCGAGCGCGCGCCTCAGGCCCGCGTGATCCACGCCAGCGCGGCTCAGCAACCAACGCGCTTCGGTGGTGGCGGGAGGGTTGCTCTCGAAATCTTCCATGAAGAACTGCATCATGCTGGTCAACGAAGAGCTCGGCGGCGTGGACGGCCTCTCGGCGAGGGCAACCACCAGCGGGTTCGGCCCTAATGCCGACGCCAGCGCTCGCTTGCCGAACGCAACCGAAAGGGTGCGATACGTGTCGAGGCGACGCATGGCGTGCACACCTCGCTCGGCGTCCGTAGTCCCACTGGTAACGAATCGCACCTGGTCGAGTCTTTCTGCGTGCAGCGCGACGCGCGTCAGCCGAAATGCCGCGGCCGGAACCGCCGGAATCGAATCGACCGAATCCAGCTGCGAAGCATGGTGTTCGACCAGGCGAGCGAACCCCGAGGAGTAGCGCGCCTGAAACCGCGCCAGAGCGAGCGCCAGCTCGTCGAAGCCTTCTGACTCGCCTGCATCGAACACAGCGCGCGCGAAAGCCTGAACGCGGGCGTGCAGCGCATCGGATTGCTCGAGAAGGCTCATCCGGCCAACGTTAACTCAAGCGATGGCTCGTGCCACGATGGCTTGCGCCTCCGCTTGAATCCGCCGCAAGTGCTCTGTGTCGATGAAGCTCTCGGCGTAAACCTTGTACTTGTTCTCGGTTCCCGAAGGGCGTGCCGCGAACCAGCCATGCTCTGTCACCACCTTGAGCCCGCCGATGCTTTCGCCGTTGCCGGGGGCGTGGGTCAAGATGCTCGTGATTGGCTCGCCCGCCAAGACCGGTGTCTGGATGCGCTCGGGAGTCAGCTGGAGCAGCTTGCGCCGCTGCTCCAAGGTGGCCGGCGCGTCGACGCGCTCGTACACGGGTGAGCCGAAACGCTCGGTGAGGGTACGGTAGAGCACCGCGGGATCGGCTCCCGTACGCGCCGTGATTTCTGCCGCCAAAAGATCGAGAATGATGCCGTCCTTGTCGGTCGTCCACACGCGTCCATCGCGCCGCAGAAATGAAGCACCCGCGCTTTCTTCACCGCCGAAGAGCAGAGACCCTTCGAGCAGCCCTTGGACGAACCATTTGAACCCGACGGGCACTTCGACGCATTGGCGCCCGGCAGCCTCGACCACTTTATCGATCATGCTGCTGCTCACCAGAGTTTTGCCGACCCCGGCCTCCCTCGGAAAATCGGGCCTGTGCTCCAAGAGATAGCTCACACAAGCCGAAAGGAAGTGATTCGGATTCATGAGCCCGTCGCTCTTCGTCACGATGCCATGGCGGTCGTAGTCCGTGTCGTTGCCGAACGCGATGTCGAAGCGCTCTTTGAGCCCGATGAGCCCGGCCATGGCATCGGGCGACGAACAGTCCATGCGAATTTCGCCGTCCGAGTCGAGAGTCATGAACGAAAACGTCGGATCGACCACATCGTTGACGACCTCGAGGTCCAGCCCGTAGCGCTCGGCAATCGGAGCCCAGTACGCGATACCGGCGCCCCCCATCGGATCGACGCCTATTTTCAGGCCCGCTGCCTGAATGACCGGCATATCGATGACCTCGGCCAGCGCCGCGACGTAGGGACCGATGTAGTCGAAGGGCTGGGTGGCGGCCAGCGCGCGCTTGAACGGCATGCGCTTGACCTCGCGGTTGTCTGCTTCGAGCAGCTGATTGGCGCGCTGCTCGATCCACTTCGTCACCGCGCTTTCCGCAGGCCCACCGTGCGAGGGGTTGTACTTGAATCCGCCGTCTTTGGGAGGATTGTGAGACGGCGTGATCACCACTCCGTCGGCCATGGCGCTCGACCGCCCGCGATTGTAGCTCAGAATCGCATGCGATACCGCGGGTGTCGGCGTGTAGCCGGCGGCGCTGTCGGACAACACGGTGACCTGATTGGCCACCAGCACCTCGATGGCCGTGCGCGCCGCCGGTTCGCTCAGAGCGTGCGTATCTTTGCCCAGAAAAAGCGGCCCCGTAACTCCCTGCAACTTGCGATACTCGGCAATGGCTTGAGAGATCGCAAGAATATGAGCCTCGTTGAAACTCGAGCTCGTGGAGGAGCCGCGATGTCCGGATGTACCGAAACTCACTCGCTCGGCCACCTGCTCCAGGTTGGGGCTCTCGGTGTAATACGCGCTAACCAAGCGAGGAACGTCGATCAAGACGTCGCGAGGCGCTTTGCGCCCCGCAAGGGGGTGTTTTGCCATGAACGGCTACGACTCTGCCCCCGGAACAAACCGGCTGGCAAGGCGTTTTTGAGTGACCATGTACACTGATCAGGGGGCGCGGCGGCGACGCGTGACGCTGCTGCTTTTGGCGGTGGGCATCTCGTGTGGAGCTCTGGGCTTGTATGCCCACCACCGAACCCAGCAACGACTGGGATTCGAAACAATCAGCGGGCGAGTCCTGAACACACGAGCCTACCAGTCAGGAGACTTGTGGTACCTGGACATCGAGTTCACGTACCAGGCTGCTGCGAACGCCTACGTCAAGCACGAGACACGCCTGCTCAGAGAACGCTTCAAGGACGAAGCCGAGGCGCTCTCGAGCGCGGGCACACCGAAGCCCGGCGCACGAGTCGATGTCTACTATGACCCCAAGCAACCCAATGACGCGGTCTTGGAGCAGAGGCATCGCAGCTTGGGTTTCTTCGCCATGGCCAGCGCCCTGTGGCTCATCCTCGCGCTTTTGTGGTTCATCTATGACCGAACCCGCCAGCGCAATTGAGCGGCTTCAGAGCGGGTCGAGGCCCTCGCAGTCGAGGGTGAAGCGGAGCGGAGGGGCGTCCGGAGCTCGGTATTTGGCGCATGCCGCCCCGGTCAGCTCTATTTCGGTGCTGCTCTTCAGGTGCCAGCCATCCGGTGCATCGCGCTCCAAGATTTCGGACCCCAGCTCGACGACCACGCTCGAAAGCTGCTCGGCGTCGAGCTCTCCATCGGTCACGTCGACATGGCAGCTCAAGAGATCGGCTACCTCGGACGCGAACGACGCCTCCAACGCCGCCGGATCTCCCGCATCGAGCGTCACGTACGAACCGCTCGGGCCCAGCAAACGATAGGTCCCGAGCGCTTGACCTTGGGCACGCCCGAGAGCCGACCACAGTGAGCTCCATTCGGCTTCTGTTTCGCACGCGGCGTAGATGGCTGCGGGGTTACCGACGGCGGCTAGACCTCGACCCGCACGCGCGAAGTTCCCGAGCCGGGCTGCGGTCGCCGAACCACCCGCCAGATGGAACAAGTGGGTCGTGATACCCGAGCTCGCTGCCTGCTGCAGTTCATAGACGAGAGCGTCGGCGGCGCAGGCTGCTTCGCCGTCGTCGCAGAAGTCGGGATTCCCATCCGTGATCAACAGCAGATGGGTTTCGCCTTCTTTGGCGTCGGGTGCGAGGACCTCGCGCAGCTCGGCGACGGCCCTCGACGTGGGCGTCTCTCCCTTCGTATCCAGTGGATCGGGCGGTTCCAAGGCATCGAGCAGCTGCGCCATGGCCTCCGCGTTGAAGAGCTGCACACTCTCGGTCGAATCGAGCTCGAGCGGACAGGTCAGCCCCATCTGACCCGTGAAGGCAGAGAGCCCGAAGCGTATGCGATCTTGAAGCGCCAGCGCGCTGCCGATCACGGCATCTCGCACGGGTTCCCAGAACCCTTCGTCGCTCATGCTCGATGAGCGGTCCAAGAGAACGTAAACGGTGGCCGCGCGCGGCGTGAAGCTCAGCTCGCCACAGCCGGTCTGACCTGAGCCCGCGGCTCCTCCGGCGTGCTCCGCTCCGCTGCCTTCGCCTGCGCCTCCAGTGGCTCCGCCGGTGCCCGAGCCACCCGTGCCCGAGCCTCCCGTGCCCGAGCCGCCCGTGCCCGAGCCGCCCGTGCCCGAGCCGCCCGTACCTACCATACCGCCCGTGT
>CBFGRJ010000273.1:0-9832 GCA_965651135.1 uncultured Myxococcales bacterium | reverse complement strand
GGCGGGCTTTCTTCACCGATTTGGCGCCGGCGCGCGCTCGGCCTTCGGTGCGCCCACGCTGGCGGCCCGTGCGACGCTCGCGCGTCCGCCCGCGGCCCTTCTCGCGGTACGCCTCCTCGGGTGGGATGCGCCGCGCGTAGACCGTGCGCCGCAAGATGGCCACGTCTTCGATGGTCACGAGCACGCGGTCGCCAATCATCAGCTCTTCACCCGATCGCACGCCCACCACCGAAAGCTCCTGCTCGGTGACCTCGTAGCGATCTGGACCGATCGCTTCGAAGCGCACCAGCACGTCGATGAACGGATCGTCCAAGCTCACGTAGAGTCCGCTGCTCACGATGCTGGTGATCGTGCCCTCGAACTGCTCGTTCAACAGGTTGCGAGCGTAGAGCGCGCGGTACAAATCGACCACCTCACGCTCCACGTCGATGGCCGCCCGTTCGCGGACACTGGCCTGCGTGGCGGCCGCGCGTAGCTCCTCGATGGCGGCGGCGCTCGTATCGGGCTTTTCGCCCCGCAACAGCCGCTTGACGGCGCGATGCACCTCGATATCCGGGTACCGGCGAATCGGCGAGGTGAAGTGCAAGTAGTTCTCCGACGCCAACCCGAAGTGCCCGATATTGACGATGTCGTATTGGGCTTGCTTCAGGCTGCGCAGCATCAGCATTTCGAGCACGGGCCGTTTCGGATGATCGGCGATCTTCGCCAGCCATTTGCCCATGCCGTCGGGGTCGAGCATGCGATCGAAATCGAAGGGCACCGCCAACAGCTGCGCGACCTCGCCAAGGCGCTCGAGCTTGCTCTCGTCGGGCTTGCCGTGCACTCGGTAAATCGCGGGCGAATGCCGCTTGCTGAGCCACTTCGCCACCAGCTCGTTGGCGAGCAGCATCAGTTCTTCGACCATGCCATAGGCCCGCTTGATCCCTGGATCTTGTGTACGCCGCTGGATGGCCGAAGGCGCTCCGGTTTGGGGGTCGAGCACCACGCGCGCCTCGGGCAGATCGAGATCGAGGGCGCCTCGCTTCATGCGCGCGCGCCTCAGCTTGCGCGCCAGCTCGTCGAGCACCCTGAGCTCGCGCTTGAGCTGCTCGGCCTGCGTGCTTTTCGGTGCCGCATCCGAGAAACCGAGCGCCCGCGCCACACCGCCGTAAGTGAGCATCGCAGCCGAGCGCATCACGCCCTCGACGATCTCGAAGCGGCGAACCTTGCCCTGCCTGTCCAGCTCCGCGATCACGCACAAACACAGTCGATCGTGGTCGGGCAGCAGCGAGCAAAGGTCCGCAGCCAATGCGGCAGGCAGCATGGGAATCGCGCGATCGGGCAGGTAGATGGTGCACCCGCGCGTCATCGCCTCCCGGTCCAGCTCGGAGCCCACCTCCACGTATTCGCTGACGTCCGCAATCGCAATCCATGCCCGGTAGCCGTCCGGCGACCGCTCCACCCAGATCGCATCGTCGTGATCCCGAGCGTCCTCCGGATCGATGGTGGGCAGCGGCACGTTGCGCAGATCGACCCGGCCCGCCACAGGAAGCACTGAAAGGCGTGCCGCCATGCGCTCCGCCTCTTGCACCGCCCCGTCGGGATGCGCTTCTTCGATCTGCTCACGCACCAAGATTTTCGCGACCTCGGTGTTGGGGTCGCCCGGCACCCCCAACACCGCCACCAGCTCCCCCTCCGCGTTCTCGTCCGCAAATTTCGG
The DNA here is from genome assembly GCA_965651135.1 of uncultured Myxococcales bacterium. Classification (GTDB taxonomy): domain Bacteria; phylum Myxococcota_A; class Polyangia; order Polyangiales; family Polyangiaceae; genus JAICQQ01. The sequence goes on along the minus strand of CBFGRJ010000273.1, from coordinate 8,133 downwards.
AAAGCGAGTGATCTTGACTACCGCCGCTTCGCCGTCTTTGCCCATGGAAGCGTCGCCGTGCACGATGATGGGTCCACGCACGCGGCTATCGTCCGGCTCGAGCCAGCTCGTCTTTTTGCGACGCCTCAGCACGCCGGCAATGCGCGGATTGCGGCGGGCCACGATCTCGTCGATGCGACCTTCCACACCGCGAGCGGTCCGCGCAATGACGACGACTCGTACCCGATCACCGTGCAGTGCTCCGCCGATGCCGTCCGGAGCGACGTACACGTCCTCCTGACCCGCAGCCGTGACGAAGCCGAAGCCACGCGGATTGACGCTCAACACGCCCTCCCAGCCGGTCCCCTGAGCCCCGTCCGAGCCCGATTTGTAGCGGTTGCCGGGCAGACGCCGGACCGTGCCGTCAAAACTCAATTGGGCCAGAAGCTCGAGCAAACGCGGATACGCCGCTTCCGGAACACCACAGCGCGTTGCGATCTCGCGTGCGTGCATGGCCCGCTCGACTTGCCTGAGGCACTCGGCAATCTCGCCGCGGGAGGGGAGGGGCTTCGGCATCGCGCCCTCATAGCCCCACAGGCGCGCCTCGTCCGCATGAATCCCCGGGCCGGCCCATTTCCGCAACAAAAAAACCGCCTGCGCCGCCCGAGCGCGGCAGTCCGCGTGACTGGCCCGTAAGCTCGGCTTATAGCTGCGTCGGTGAATCCGCGATGGCTGCTCTGGACAGTGCGCGGTGCGCTCCTGATAGCCCTGTTCGTGAGCGCAGCGCTTTGGGTCGACTACTCGACGGCGTCCCCAGAGTATTGCTCCGTCGGCTCGGCTTGCGACGGCGTCCGCAGGAGCGGGTTCGGCTACATCCCGCTACCCCAAGCCGGCGCCTTCCTCCCCGTCCCCGTGGTGGGCGTGGTCGGCTTTGCCCTCGCCTATGCAGCTACGCTGCTGTCGAGCTGGCAGGCCAGGCGGCGTTGGTCGCTGGCGCTCCTGGCAGCCGGCGCCTTCGTGGCGCTTGGCTTGCTCGCTTCCCAGGCGATTTGGATCGGCCAGTTTTGCTCTTTGTGCGTCACCGTCGATGTGGCTGCCATCGCAGCCGCAGCCGCTGCTTTTCTGCTGCCAGCCGAGGGCTGGCGCGAGGTCACGCAAGAAGAGCGCGGCGAGCGTCCGTCACGCTTTGCAATGCACCCTTGGGGCTCGGCGCTCCTGGCGGTCTTGTTTGCGCTCTCACCGTGGTTGTGGCCGAAGGTTCAACCGGCGCCGCCCGTGCCCGCCAGAGTAGCTGCCTACTATCAATCCGATAAGATCAACGTCGTCGAGTTCGCGGACTTTCAGTGCCCCTTTTGCCGCCGGCTGCACGGTGACCTCAAGCGCATCATCGCCGACTACGACGGGAGGGTGAACTTCGTCCGCTTGCACATGCCGCTGTCGCGGCACGAGTACGCACGCCCCGCCGCACGGGCCGCGGTATGTGCCGAAAAGCAAGGCCAAGAGCCGGCCATGGCCGATCGCCTATTCGAGGCCGAAAGCCTGGAACAACCCGCCATTCTCGAGGCCGCCAAGGCGCTCGGCCTGGACCTCGCAGAGTTCGAGCGCTGCATCGCCGATCCGGCCACCGACCGCATCATCGACCAGCAAGCCAGCATTCTGCGCGAGGCGGGTTTCGAGGGTCTGCCTACCACCTACGTTGGAGCCACCAAGATCGTCGGCGCGCAACCCGAAGAGATCTTTCGAGAGGCATTCGACCAGGCCGCCAGCGGTGCACAAGCAACCGGGATCCCCGCGTGGCTCTACTGGCCTCTCGCCGCCTTACTGGCCGGGCTCGTGGTCTGGCTTTCGCGACGCAAGCCGGTCCAAGCTGCCTCACCCGGCACTTGACGGCACAGCGCCGCGCGGAGTGCTAGACTCCCCGTGTGTCCAGCGACGTGCACGACAGCCAGCATTTCGATGGAGCTCGTGAGCTCGTCCCCTTCGACGCCTTCGTCGCCTTACCGAAAACGGACCTGCACGTTCACTTGGACGGCTCGCTCAGATTGGAGACGATTCTGGAGCTGGCCGCCCAAGAACATATCGACCTGGGCGCCAGCACGCTGCGCGAGCTCCGACTTTTGATCGGCTGCGGCCGGCACTTCGGCTCGCTGGTAGAGTATCTGCGCGGTTTCGAGATCACACTGAAGGTCATGCAGACGGAGGAGGCGCTCGAACGCGTCGCCTTCGAGCTCGCCGAAGACGCCCACCGCGAGAACGTGCGCTACATGGAGGTTCGTTACTCGCCGATGCTGCACACGCAGCGTGGCCTGAAGCTGACCAAAGTGGTCGAAGCGGTGCTCGCGGGGCTCAGGCGCGCGCGCGAAACGTACGGCATCAAGGCCAATGTGATCATTTGCGGGATCCGCAACATTTCACCCGAATCGAGCTATCAAATGGCTGAGCTCGCGGTGGCCTACAAAAACCGCGGCGTGGTGGGATTCGATCTGGCCGGAGCGGAGGCAGACAACCCCGCCAAGCACCACAAGCATGCGTTCCAGTTGGTGCGCGACAACAACATCAACTGCACCATCCACGCCGGCGAGGCATACGGGCCCGAGTCGATCGCGCAAGCCATTCACGTGTGCGGCGCACATCGCATCGGCCACGGCTGTCGCTTGCGCGAGCACGGCGACCTGCTGCATTTCGTCAACGATCACCGCATCCCCCTGGAATGCTGCCCCTCCAGCAACGTGCAGACTGGCGCGGTCAAAGACTTGCGCTCGCACCCGCTCAAGTTCTACTTCGACCTCGGCCTGCGCGTGACCGTCAATACCGACAACCGGCTGATCACCGACACCACCGTTTCGAAGGAGCTCTGGCTCGCCCACACCGAAATCGGCCTGCCCTTCGACGAGATCAAGAGCCTGGTGGTCGCCGGCTTCAAGTCGTCTTTCCAGCCGTTTCACGAAAAACAGGCCATGCTCAGGCGAGTGACGCAAGAGCTCGCCTCGTTCGACAGCTCCGGCAGGCGCTTGACGGCCGCGACTGCGGCCGCACCAGCGCCTCGACCGACCGGCTCGGTGCCGGCTTAGAAGGTGATCTCGTCCCGAATCGATGCGGGGGTCGCCTTGCCCAGCACGGCAACGGCCTTTTGAACCTCTTCGGAGTCGCTGTCGGGCAGCCGCACCAAGAACCGCACGTACAGGTCGCCCTGCTTGTTTTTGCGCGAGACACCCTTGCCCTTCAGGCGGACGACCTGCCCGCTCTGCGCTCGCTTGGGGACCGTGAGCGTCACGGGACCCTCGGGCGTGGGCACGCGTACCTTGGCGCCCTCGTAGGCTTCGCTCACGCTGATCGGGAGGTCTAGATACAGATCGAGGCCACTGCGTTCGAAGTGAGGGTGCGGGCGCACACGAATGGCCAGGATCAGATCGCCGGGCTTGCTACCCATGCGGCCCGGTGCACCGTGACCGGGAACCCGTACTTTGTCCCCGTTGTCGGCGCCCTTGGGGATGCGCACCGTGATTTCTTCGCCACCGTCTTGCAGCTTCAGCCTGAGCTCGGCGCCCCTGACGGCCGAGACGAAGTCGACCGTGACCTCGCTGGCCACGTCGCTGCCCTGGGTGCGCATCGGGCCACGCGCCCGCCCGTTGCCTCCACCTCCGAACAGGTCACCAAACAGATCGCCGAACCCGGTGACTCCGCCGCCAAACAGATCTTCGAGGTTTTGCGGCTGACCCTGCCGGAAACGCACGCCACCCGCTGTCGCGCGCCGGTAAGCGCGAGCTGCATCGGCATCGAAGCCCTCGCGCAGCCCGTCCTCTCCGAACTCGTCGTACAGCTTGCGCTTCTTGGCGTCGCTCAGGACTTGGTGGGCGCGGTTGACCGCCTTGAACCTGGCTTCGGCAGCCTTGTTCCCCGGGTTCTTGTCAGGATGCAACTTCGCCGCGAGGCTTCGGTAAGCCTTCTTGATTTCTTCCGGCGAAGCATCGCGCTTCACCCCTAGCTCCTCGTAAAGATCCTTAGCCACGGCAGCTTACGCAAATTAACGACGTCATAGGGTTCCTGCAAGTGAGGGTCCTTGACGCCCCCATGGACGGCTCAGCGCGCCTCCACCCGGCAGTGATAGACGAGCGAGTCCACCCCGTGAGCCTCGGTGACCCCGAAATCCGGTACGCGTTCGAGGTTCCGAAAGCCGTTGTAATGAAGCAGCGCCTCGAGCTCGCAGGGGAAATATTGCCGCTGAGTCAACGGGACACGCCAGGCGTCTGGCTGACCCGCCGCCTGAAACTCGGACCAAACCAGCAATAGCTGGCGTGCGGGGTCGTACTCGAAACGCTCACGATACAAGAGCCGCCTACCCGTGCCGGGCTCACGCAGCGACGGGGCTCGGTAGCTCTCGCTGGGGTCGCGCGACAGATCGTCGGGGCTCGGCACCAAAACATCGAACACGAACTCGCCACCGGGCAGCAGGTGCTCACGGACGCGCGCCAAGAAGCGCTCCATGTCCCGAGTCGTGTAGAGGTGCAGCACAGCATTGAACGGCGCGATGACCAGAGGAAAGCGCTGCCCGAGCCGGGCGCTGCGCATATCACCCGGGCGCGCCTTGACCCGCTGGCGCACGCGCTTCGGCTCCCGTGCGAGCCGCGCGGCAAGATCGGCAAGCATCGGCCGACTCAGGTCCAGTCCGGTCACCTCGACGCCCGCGCGAGCCAAGGGCAGGGCAATCCGCCCGTTGCCGATCCCATACTCGAGCACTCGCTGCGCCCGAACGGCGAGCGTTCGGTAGTAGCTCACGTCCGCCTTACGGCGGGCGTAGCACCGCCAGTAGTACGCGGGGTTGGCGTAATGGGCGAGGGACCCGACATCGCCCGCACGCCCGAAGCCCGCGAGGTCTCCCACTGGTGACCTAGCCCTTGGGCTAACGGTTGGCGGCGTTCAGCTCGGCAATGTACTCGACACAAACCTCGTGGCTGTCACGATGAAAGTGGACCTTGCCCTGAGCAATTTCTCGCAAAGCGATGACCGCCGCTTTGTTCTTCGCGTCGACCAGCGCGGGAGCGCCTTTCATGAGCTGGCGCGTTCTATGCGCGGCGAGCACTACCAGTGCAAATCGGTTTTCTTCTTTTTCCAGACAATCTTCGACTGTAACTCGAGCCATTGATGCACCTTCGTGCCCTTCTCGCTTTTCGCGGAGGCGGGCGGAAGGTAGCGAACCAAGTCGCCGCGCGCAAAGCTTCCACCAGGACGAAATACGCTGAACAAATGTTCGAAGGTGGCCTGCGGCATCGGCATCGCTACCGGCCCCCAAACCGGGACGCCCTGTGCAGACCCTGGGAGGACGCGAAGCGACCGTTCATCCGGATCCGGCATGAACTCATTGAAATCTTTCGATTTGTGTGACCGCCTGAGGCCGCCCGTAAAGGCACGTTCTCGCGGGGGCGAGACGCCGGGGCCGCCCGCAAGCCGGTTGACAACCCACTGATCCGAGCCATTGTCCCGGGACCGTTGGGACGCCGTGGGTGCGTAGCGGCGACTCTCGAACGGTTCGAAATTGAATCTGTGGCAAAACCCCTCGTCATCGTTGAGTCTCCCGCGAAGGCCCGCACCATTGCCGGCTTTCTGGGTAAGAACTTTGTCGTCGAGTCCTCCATCGGGCACATCCGCGACCTACCGCGTCGTGCGGGCGATATCCCGCCGGCTTACAAGCAGCTGCCCTGGGCGCGGCTGGGCGTCGACGTAGAGAACGACTTCAAGCCGCTCTACATCGTCGATCCCGAAAAAAAAGAGCACATCAAAAAGCTCAAGACCCTGCTGAAGGACGCCGACCAGCTCTACCTCGCCACCGACGAAGATCGCGAGGGTGAGTCGATCGCGTGGCACCTGCTCGAGGTGCTCAACCCCAAGATCCCGGTCAAGCGCATGGTGTTTCACGAGATCACGCGCCGGGCCATCGACGAGGCCATCAACAACCCGCGAGACGTCGACCGACGCTTGGTCGACGCACAAGAGGCTCGCCGCATTCTCGATCGCTTGTACGGTTACGAGGTTTCGCCCGTCTTGTGGAAGAAGGTGATGCCGCGCCTGTCCGCGGGGCGCGTGCAGAGCGTCGCCACGCGCATGGTCGTGGAGCGGGAGCGCGAGCGCATCGCGTTCAAAGCGGCCACCTACTTCGACATCGAGGGTCTATTCGCTACGCAAAAGCCGAAGCCCGAGACGTTCACCGCCATTTTGAGCTCGCTCGACGGCGAACGGATCGCCAGCGGCAAAGACTTCGGCGACGACGGCAAGCTCAAGAAGGGCGCCACCGTGGTCGACCAAAAGACCGCGGAGGCGCTCGCCAAAGAACTGCCGAAGGCCAGCTTCAGCGTCAGCCGCGTGGAGCAAAAGCCCAATCGTCGTTCCCCCGCGCCGCCCTTCATGACTTCGACGCTTCAACAAGAAGCTTCCCGCAAGCTGCGCTTTTCGTCCGCGCGCACCATGCGCACCGCGCAGAAGCTCTACGAAAGCGGCTTCATCACCTACATGCGCACGGACAGCACTACGCTCGCCTCGTCGGCGGTGGCTTCGGCTCGCCAGCAGATCGAGCAGATGTACGGCCGCGAATATCTGCCGGAAAAACCGCGTGAATACAAACACAAGGTCAAGAACGCGCAGGAAGCTCACGAAGCGATTCGCCCGGCTGGCGACGTGTTTCAGCTCCCCGATGCCGTGGCGCGCCAGGTCAGCCCCGACGAGGGCAAGCTCTACGAGCTGATTTGGAAGCGGACCATCGCGTCCCAAATGAAAGACGCCCTCGGGCAAACCGTCAGCGTCCGCATCTCCACGAAGACCGAGAGCGGGCGTAACCTCGAGTTCGCGGTCACCGGCAACACCATCACCTTTCCGGGGTTTCTCCGGGCCTACGTGGAGGGCAGCGACGACCCTGCCGCCGAGCTCGAAAATCGCGAACGGCCGCTGCCTCCCCTGGCCGAGGGAGACAAGCTCGACGGCAAAGGTTTCGAGGCCAAAGCGCACGAGACTCAGCCGCCGGCGCGCTACACCGAGGCGTCGCTGGTGCGCCGGCTCGAGGAGCTCGGCGTCGGAAGGCCTTCGACCTACGCGTCGATCATCAGCACCATTCAAGACCGCGGCTACGTCTGGACCAAGGGCACGGCCCTGATTCCTTCGTTCAAGGCGTTCGCGGTGGTCGGGCTGCTCGAGAAGCATTTTACGGATCTGGTCGACTACGCGTTCACCGCCCGCATGGAAGACGACCTCGACGCGATTGCCAGCGGCAACGAAAGCGCGGTGCCTTGGCTCAAGCGATTTTATTTCGGCACACCGGGTCAGGCCGAAAAAATGCTCGATTCCGGCTTGCGTCAGCTGGTGGCCGATCGGCTCTCGGAGATCGACGCACGTGCCATCAACACCCTACCTTTGGGGGTCGATGCCGAAGGGCGCGAAGTCGTCGTGCGCGTCGGCCGCTTCGGCGCTTATCTCCAGCGTGGCGAGACGACCGCCAGCATTCCCGACGACTTGCCGCCCGATGCGCTGACGATGGAGCGGGCCGCAGAGCTCTTGGCCCAACCCAGCGGCGATCGAGAGCTCGGCACCGACCCCGAAACGGGTCTCAAGGTTTGGGCGAAAACCGGCCGTTTCGGCAGCTACGTGCAGCTCGGCGAACCCGAAAAGGGCAGCAAAGAAAAGCCCCGCACCTGCTCGTTGATGCAGCATATGTCGGTGGACACCATCACGCTCGACGACGCCTTGCGCTTGCTCAGCCTCCCGCGCACGGTGGGCGTCGATCCCAGCGATCAAAAGGTCATCACGGCCCAGCTCGGGCGCTACGGTCCCTACATTTCCAAAGGCAGCGACAGCCGCAGCCTGGAACGAGAAGAGCAAGTCTTCACCGTCACACTAGAAGAAGCGTTGGCTTTGTTCGCGCAGCCTCGGCGGCGCGCCAAACGCGCGCAAGCCGAGCCCCTCAAAGAGCTGGGTGAGGACGGCGTTTCCGGAAAGCCCATCACGCTGCGCGAAGGCCGCTTTGGGCTCTACGTGACCGACGGTGAAACCAATGCCTCCTTGCGCAAAGGGGACAGCGCCGAAACCATCGACAATGCGCGCGCCCAAGAGCTGCTCCAAGCTCGGCGCGAGCGCGCCCCCGTGAAGAAAAAGCGAGCCACCAAGAAGGCT
>CBFGRJ010000272.1:0-9951 GCA_965651135.1 uncultured Myxococcales bacterium | reverse complement strand
GAGTTCGACCGTCTCTGGACCTGGGTGAGAAATCACATGGCCCAGGGTTGCTCAGGCGACGTCTGCACGGGTGAGATCGCATGGCACTGCACGACGTCAGGTTCCAAGTTGTCGAACGGCGGTGCGCCGGACGGCGAAGAGTACATGGCGACGGCGCTCATTTTTGCGCACAATCGTTGGGGCGATACCGGGAAATTCGACTACGCCAACGAGGCGCGATGGGTGCTCGACATTATCCGGACGAAGTACTTTCACACGGACCCGCACCTCGTGAAGTTCGTTTCGAACTCCAACAACACCGATCCGTCGTACATTTTGCCCGCTTTCTACCAGGTCTGGGCTTGCTTCGACCCCGATAACTCCGATTTCTGGAACGAAGCGATCAAGGATGGTCGCGAGTACTTCCACGTTGGCGTTGATGGTAACGGAGTCTGTCCGTACCAGTCGGCATGGGATGGATCGCGGCCACAAGCGGCCAACTCTGACTCGGTCCGCTGCGTCATGAACCTCATGATGGACCACAACTTCTTCGCCGCGGATCCGTGGCAAACCGAAACCTACGCGCCAATGTTTGCTAACCACGAGAGGAACGCGGGTCCACCATCATTGTACTGCAATGCCACCCTGGGCTTTGGTTTGCCTGCTGATGAAGGCAAGGCCTTCGTCGATAAGCTCTGGTCGGCAAATGTTCCGAGCCGCGATTACTGGAACGGCGTTCTATACATGCTGTCGCTGCTGCATGTGAGCGGCAACTTCAAGCTGTACTATTAGCGGCGCGCGCCCGGTCAGCCCAATCCCAACTTGGAGCGAAGATGCCTTCGTCTCGAGTGTGTAGCCTCGAGTGTGTAGCCTCGAGTGTGTAGCGGCTCCGTGACGGCGGTCGTCTGAGGCACAGGGTGGGTCACGGGCTCAAGCGGAGCACCCACGTCGAGGGTTCGAATCCCTTCGAGACCCTACTGGCCGCTGCCCAGCCCCGCATGATGGGCGAGCTTCTACCACACCTCGGCGGGCGCGGAGATCGACCTGATGCTCGAATTGCCAGGCAAGGAGCGCTGCGCGATCGAAGTCGAGCGCTCCTTGAGACTGGCGCGCCCTTTGGCCTACGCCCCGTTCTGACCAGCGCCGTCGAGGGGCCGGGGAGGCCCCTCGATGCGGGTCTATTGCTAGCGCTAGACCGTGGTCAGTTGCTGACGAAGGTCGTGACGCTCTTGGCCGGCAGGGAGGCGGGGAGCGAGTTGTCGGTGACGGCAACCGGATCGCCTTCGGCCCAGTTTGCTTCGGCCGTGGTGACGTATGGGACCATCATCGCTGGTGCGGTTCCACCCGAGATGGCGATCGGGACGTCGACGGCCGCGCCCGTCTCGTTGATGGCCACGATGACGAGCTCGCCAGCGTCACCCTTGTATGCCGAAACCAGAACCTGGTCTGGCGAGGGGCCGGCCACCTGCACCGCATGGAAGACGTCGGGGCGGATGTACCTGCTGAAGTTGCCCATGGTGTAGTAGCGCTTGGCGATCGTGTTGCTCCCCTGAATCAGGGCGAGGCCCTCGTTGTCGTTCTGGTAGTAGGCTTCGTACCACCAGTAGAGCCAGGCCGACGCCTCGCCCACCGTCAAGGCCGAGTGAATCCAGCGTGCGACCGCGAGGCCGTTGTCCATGTGGGTTGACGGCCCCTCCTCCGGCCAATATCTCACGCCGGACATTTCGGTCTGCCAGACTTCCTTGTCGCGGACGCCGCCATTGACATCATCCGGCCACTTATACGCGACCTGTGATTCGTACTCGTGTACGCCCATGATGTCGAAGGCGCTCCACGCCGCTGGGTCACTGGCGAGCCAGTGGCCGTAGTCATAGCCTCCTTCGGCTAGTTGGCCTCCTTGCTTCAGGCAGTGCGGAGCACACGTAGCCTCAGCGGCAGCGGTGATCTCGTTCGAGAAGCAATTGCAGTCCAGCGGATCGGAGCTGTCGTAACCACCGTTTGCCTTGTTGGTCGGCGATAGGTTGCTCCACACATGGATCCACAATGAGGCTTCGGGGGCGATCATCTTGGTGTTGGGAGCGCGTTCGTCGAAAATCGGCCCGGCCACCTTGACGAATTCAGCCAATTCTTTACCGGTGTAGACCATGGATTCGTATTCGTCAGTGAGCGGCGGACTGCAGGTTCCCGCAGAATCCGAACACGAGGCAAAGTCGGTCTCGTTCCCGATCGACATGGCATAGAGATCGTTATCGGCCGCGTAGTCGGCGATCCTCATCGCCCAGTCATCGTAGTACTCCGGAAGCAGGTGCCCGCCCGCCTTGGTGTTGTTGTTCGTCTTCCACCCCGCAGGAGCGCTCCAGCACGACCCGATGATTCTGGCGCCCAGCTGTCTCGCTTGTTGCCAATCGCTAGGAACATCTCTGTGACCGCCGTTTTCGTGCATGCCGATACGCAAGATGGATAGACCGAGCGCGTTTTCGCCCTCGAGAGTGAAGAGCTGATTCCAAGGAAGCGACTCGCCCTGCGGCATGATGGTGGCGTTGATGCCGAACCCACGGATGATTTGTCGAACCTGGTCGAGTTGCACGGTCAGCACGTCGGGGTTGACAGTGCCGGTCGTGCTCGTGTTCGTATCCGTGGTCCCGCTCGTTGCCCCCCCTACGCCGTCAGTAGTGGTGGTCGTCGCAGTCGTACCGGAGCCCCCGGTGCTCGAGCCCGAGGTACCCGTGGAGCCGGTGGTCGCACTACCGGTGGTCGTGCTCCCCATGGCACCCACGGTGCCGTTGGTGGTCCCGGTCGCCGCTGACTGGTTGGTGACACCGGGACTGGTCGTCGCCGTTCCAGTCGTCTGCGGCGACGTCGTGCCTGTGGGTGTGCCAGTCCCCGTATTGTCACCAGAATCCGAACACGCCCAAGCGGCGAGAGCACTCGCCAAGACAATTCTATTAAGTTGATGTCCTGTGTTGTACACGGAGAAACCTCCTACCACGGTATACGAGCTAAGACCACATCGTGCGCAGAGGACGCGCGAGTGGCCAGTACAGATTTTCGGAATCGATTCTTAGCAACGGGATCAAATCTTTCGCCCGTTGGAAGCTTGCAAGTGTCCTGCAGCGCATCCGTTCGAATGGCGCCTGTCAGGGGTGGTCGTGCCTCGGAGCACGGCACTTGGAAGGGTGCCCTCAAGGGCGCCGCAGACTCGCCGCACACGAAGCTTCCGTGCGTCTTACTGCTGCTGGCGCTGCTGTTGCTGTTGTTGCCCGTCCGGGTCGTTCCCATCGACATATCCTGCAGCTGCGCTTCGCACTGCGAAACGAGCTGTCACCAAAGGCGCACAGAGGTCGGGGCAGACCCGGGTCATACTGGGGAGCCTCTTCTCTTGCCTTCAGAGCGCATTCCCGCAAAGCGAGCTGCTGATCACGCGCCGGTGACCTTACGCCTGGCGGCCTGGAAGTCGAGGTCGGAGCAGCGCTCGAACTAGAGGCGAACCGCCAGGGTCAGCGCCGGTGGCAGGTACCGCCCTCGTGGGGTGGGCCGCCACTAGACGCGTCTGCTGTCTGGTCGCGGGGCCACCCGGGCGCGAGGGCTCGCCGCAGCTCGAGCCGCCGGACGCAGTCGCCACCAACGATGCCTTTGTTAGTTATATGTTAGTTATATGTTAGCCATGCGTCAACGCCGCACTGGGTCTATCATCACCGATGGAGAACGCGCGAACGAGGTACGACGCTCACGTACATGCTCAGATGACGAAGGTCAACAAAAGTAGACGCAGCCACGAAGCACGATTCCAGCTACTTGGCTTGGCTTGCACTGGAGCCGCGAATGCTCGTAGCGAAGAGGGTAGACGCGCGGTGCTAGTTGGTGCATTCGGTCACCATGGGGAACGTTGCTGCTCAGTCATCCGGCGTAGGCCAGGAGTCGCGAGCGCCCTGGCTGTCGGTCGTCGTTTCGGATTCCGTCACGGCACTCGAGCTCCAGGCACCAGAGCGGGGGATGCTGGCGCTCATCGCCACGGAGCTCTGGGAAGACAAACTCGAACACGCAGCTATATGCAACCTTGCTTCGCGGCTCGGCTGGACTGACGAACACCTGAAGCGGGGGTTTCGAGATTGGTCGGAAGGTGAGCGGGAACGCCTTCGCGCTCACCTGGTCGTTGACGACGCCAGCACCTTGGCCTGGTGGATGCTATCGACACGGCTGCTCTCGAGCGCACCGAGCCTGTCCGCAAACATCTGCGACGAGCTCGCATGGGAAAGCGTACGCTACTGTCGCGCTGTGCGGGCGCTGCTAGGCAACCTGCCCGCGGTAGCGGTGGCCATTCCCGAGGGCAAGCTCGACCCACAGGCCCTAGCCATTTTGGTGAAGCTCGCGGAGGGGCTGCCTGGATGGCACTGGACGATCGTGTGCCGGGACCAACAGCTGCGCCAATGGGTGCACGCGGAGCCGGACTCCCATGCAAAAGCAGTGCTTCGTGCTGCCTGCCTGATCGAGACAGGCCACGAAGGACCCGGGCGGACCATGGGTTCCGGCGATCAGCGCCGCAGCAACACGGCGGTAGAACGGGAGCTTGGCGCGGCACGTTCGGCCTTGGCCGAAGTCATCGATGAAGCGAGCGGGACGGCAAGACCGGGCGTGAGCCCGACCGCAGTGGAGAGAGCTCGCAGTCTGGCGGAGCTGGCGCTCTTCCGTCTATTGGAGAACCACCCCGAGACACGCGGACTTTTTGCGTTGAACGTGAAAATGGGGTTTCGATTCGGCCCGGGCCCAGCCGAAATCGATCTGTTTAGCGAAAGGCTGCAGTTATGCATCGAAGTCGATGGCCCTCACCACTTCGTGGATACAAACGCCTATCGCCGTGACAGGCGCAAAGATGCACTACTTCAACGGCATGGCATGTGGGTTCTGCGTGTACTCGCGGAGGACGTCGCTCTGAGAATCGATGAGGTCTTGGATCACGTACTGAGCGCCGTCCGACCGCGACAGGCCGAGATGCTGGAAGGGTGACAAGAATGAACGAAACCCGGATCGAGTTGGCTGTGTTGCTTTATCTTGCGGCCCCCCGCAAGAAGCAACCCACGCTACGCGAAGTCATCGCGGCGGTTGGTGACCTATTTGCCGTGAAGGGGTCTCGGGCCGCGCACGTAATTGCGGGAATCGAACGAGCCCTGGAGCGAGTCGAATGCAGCGGCGACGTGGTGCGCCAGGGCACCCGCCTTCAGCTCTCGCGCCGCGGCCAGCAACGCTGTACGAAGGAGCTCGGCGTCCGATTTCCCAATCGTAGCGGGTGGGCCAGATTGAAGCTGTACCTGCTCGCCAATGCTCTAGCACCCGCTTGTCGGCCCGAAGCGTCGCTGAAGCGTCTCTCGAAGGGAGAAGACGTGGCCGGCCTCGTACTGAACCAGCGTGAGCAGCTATTTCCTGCTCAGGCGCCCACGGCGACGAAGGTCGCCGACGCGCTTGCATGGCGGGAGCTCGGTGGTGACGCGAAGACAAAGCCTACTTGGGCAGCAGCGCGGCGCGTGCTCCTAGCGCGGCTGCTCGGGGTTCCTGCGTCTACTTCAAGCGAGGCGCTCATCAAAATACTCGCTGCGCGCTCGCTTGGAGCCAGTAGTGCAACCCGTGCGGCCATCGAAGGCAAAGTACTCGCTGATTGGTCAGGGGCAGCCGAAATCCAAGCTCAGCGAGGATTCGCACAGGAGGAGTTCGCCGAGCGGGTTCTCATGGCGGCGGCAGACCCTCGAACGAAGCGCTTTGGCGATAACAAAGCGTTCATAGCTTCGGTGTTCGACTCGTACAGGCGCAAACATGATGGGGAAAGTTTCGCGGAATTCGGCTCCCGGCTCGTCAGGGCACACCTCGAAGGCGCCCTACGGCTGGCTCGCGCAGACTTGGTCCCAGCCATGGATCGCGATCTCGTGGATCGGTCGGAGCTGACTTACGAGAATGCGACATTTCACTTTTTGGAGGTGCCATGAGCGAGTTCGTGAGCAAGCAAATCGACAACCTGGTGCACACCGCCGAGCCCATGCTGGGGAAATGCGGAAACGAGGACATCTTGGGCCACGAGCTCTCCAGCTTGGCTGCTCCTCTGATCGAGCAAAAAGACGTGCCCGTGACGGCGGTCTTGCGGCTGGCGCTGCTCAACGATTGCGTGCGAATCGCAGAGCGAGTCGTCCTCGCCGATGGCGTGGTCAGCGATGCGGAAGTAGGCTACTTGTACCCGCTGCTCAAGGACGCGGCGCCCCTGCTGGCGCGAATGCGGGCCAGCTATTTGACCTTTAGACGTCTGGCTCCTTCGCAGGCACGCGGGCTGCTTCTGCAGCACGAAAGTGACCGGCAGCCCTTCGGGGGTTCTTGCAAGCGCAGCCGATGGGCGGGATTTGCTTCTTGTCGCCAGCTCTCGAAGTTGGCCGAAAGCCCTGAACCCCTGCGCAAATACGCCGCGCTAGTGGCGCGCCTGATCGAGGAAGTCGCTTCGCATGGTGGGCGGACCGACGTGGAAGAGCAGACGGCAGCAAGTCTGCGCACATTGGTCAAGCATCAAACACACATCGATCAGGCGATAGCCGAGAGACCGGAGAGTGATCGCCTAGCGCAAGCGTTCTGTGATCCGCGAGGCAAAGACGTCTTTCACGCCGTCGCTCACGCCGAAGAGATGTGGCATGCAGACCCGTTCGATGTGGATGCGATCCATTCGGAGGCCCGGCAACGTTTCGATGCGGCTCTAGAGCACGTGCGCAGCGCATCATCGAAGTACGGGCGCAGCCTCGTGTTGCTTGGCGAGTCAGGGGCCGGCAAAACCCACCTGCTCAGGGCTTTTCGAACCGCGGCACACCGCACGTGGCGCGCGTTCTCGGGCTACGTTCAGCTCAACGTCGGCACCCGGGACTATCCGCGATTGCTGCTACGCAGACTAGTGGATTCATTGGACCATGCCTACGACGCACCGCTCGTCAGCGATTCAGGGCTCGCGGTGCTATCGGACGCCATCGCTAGCCGCATTGCCCCGATCGAGCATGAGAAGCTCGTGCGCCTGCGCGAGGCGGAGCTGAACAACGAGGAATTGGCCTTGCTCACCCAACAGCTCGCAGACGTTGGCTTGTGTCACGGCTTGGGTGAGCTCCACGCCGACGTACTGCGAGCCTTTCTGCTCTTGCAGCGTAGAGATCCGGCGCTCCGCCAGCGTGTGCTCAAGCTCTTGCGCTGCGAGCCCCTTTCTCAATACGAGCAACAGTTGCTGGGCGACATTGCGCCATGGCATGACGACCAGGCGCCCTTCCGAATGTTGCAGCAGGTGGGCAAGCTAGCCTGGGAAGCCAGTGGTTCGGCATTGTTACTGCTGGTCGACCAGGTAGAAGATTTGGAGCAACAAGGTGAGCCGTCCAAGCGCTTTCGCCTGGTTGCCGACCTGCTCCGCTCAGTGACGGATCACCTCCCCCACACGTTGGTGGTCGTGGCCAGTTTGGAGGACTTTTTCGCTGCATACTCTCGCGACCTGACCCAAGCCGTGCGCGACAGGCTGGAGCACGATCCGGCACCCGTGCGCCTCACCAGCAATCGTCGCATCGAAGAGATTCACGAAATCGTCGCCAAGCGCTTGAGCTACCTGTACGCCGAGCTGGGCGTGGAACCCAGCGAAGAGCAACCC
Organism: uncultured Myxococcales bacterium; assembly: GCA_965651135.1. Lineage (GTDB taxonomy): Bacteria > Myxococcota_A > Polyangia > Polyangiales > Polyangiaceae > JAICQQ01. The sequence goes on along the minus strand of CBFGRJ010000272.1, from coordinate 2,324 downwards.
CTTTACCCATTCTCGCCCGACGCGCTGCACCGCGTGCGCAATCTGCGAACCAGAGACGTGATCGGCTGGTGTTCAGCGTATCATCACCAGTGCCGCGATGCAGGGCGGCTCGTAGAGCTCGTCGATGTCGCACCGGCTGGTGCTCCACCACCAGCCGGTGATGCCCTCGATGCTAGCTGGAACGAAGCGCGCGAGCAGGGCGTGACATTGCCCGAAGGTGACTCGCGACTGCTCGAGCTGATCATTTGGGGATTCCAGCGAGTCGTCTCGGAGCTGGGCATGCAGGGTTCCGTGAGCCAAAGCACCGACGACAGTTGCTTGCTGCACTTGGGGAACGGTCAGGCCACCACACAGCGCGTGTACGTCGGGCTCAGCAACAAGCACCCCCAGGGCGGCCACCTCGGCAAACAGCTCGAAGCGATGCAAGCGGCAGCCAAAAGCCAGAACGCCGCCCTGGCCCTTCTACGCGCTGGTGAGTTTCCCTCGAAACCGAAGACAAAGATCGCGGAGATCCTTGGCCAACTGGTGAAAGACGGCGCTCGCAAGGTCGTCATCGCTGAGGAAGAGCTGCGCACCCTCGCGACTCTCCGAGCCTTCTGGGCCAAGCACCCGGTCGAAGCACTGGAGAAGTGGGCGCAACGCTCACGCCCGGTGCGCGGCCTGAAGCTCTACGACGCACTCCTTCGTTGGGAGCATTTCGAATCCCAACGAAAGCCCAATGCCGCCTCCCCCATTTTGGGTAGCCCCGGCACCGCCCCAGAAAAGGGGCAGATTCCGGTTGCAGAGGCGGAGCCCCAAAAAGTACCGCGCCCAGTCGAGCCACTCGTCGAGCGGGCAGAAAGCCCTGGACTGCTGAAGCTGGGGCGCGGACTCGGGCTCAGAGCAGAGCCGGTGTCGCTCGAACGCAGCGTGCTCACCAAACACACGGCGATTGTCGGAGCGACGAACAGCGGCAAGACCACACTCGCCCTGAGCATGCTCGAGCAGGTGTTATTGCAAGGAATCCCGGTTTTGATGGTGGACCGCAAGGGCGACCTCTGCACCTACGCGGATCCGGCGTTCTGGCACGAGGCCGACACCGATCCGGAACGGACCGCGCGAAAGCACCAGCTTCGAGAACGCATCGATGTGCGCATCTACACGCCGGGAGACAATCGGGGACGCCCGCTATCGATTCAGCTTGCGCCAGCCGGCCTCGCTAGCCTTCCAGCACCCGTGCGCGGTCCCGCAGCTGCTCACGCGGCCGGAGCACTAGCATCGATGCTCTCGATCAAGAACCAACCATACGAGCAAAAGCTCAGCATCTTGGCGAAGGGCATCGAGCTTTTGGCAGAGACAGACGGCCTGGTCACCATCGAGCGGCTCACCGAACTGATTCGCTCTCGCGATGCCGATCTCATGAACCAGGTTGGTGCTTTCAAAGACGTACACTTCAACGTGCTGGCCGAGCGATTGCTGGGTCTGCAGGTTTTGAACACGCAGTTGTTCGAAGCGAACGGGGACGAGCTCACGGGCGATCTGCTGTTCGGCAGGGACCCTGGAGCAGTCAAAGAAAAGACGCGTCTCACCATCATCAGCACCAAGGGCTTGCATGGAGACGAGATCACGGAGTTCTGGGTAGCGCAGCTTCTGTCGGAACTCGTGACATGGGCGAGTCGTCACCCAAGCCCCGAACTGCAGGCGCTCGTGTTCCTGGACGAAGCAGATCTATACCTACCCGCAACCAGCAAGCCGGCCACCAAAGAACCCATGCTCGACTTGCTCAAGCGAGGGCGATCCGCAGGACTCGGCATCATGCTCGGCACACAGAACCCGGGCGATTTCGACTACAAGGCTCGCGCCAACCTCAACACTTGGTTCTTAGGTCGCGTCAGCCAGGTCAACGACATCAAACGCATGAAGCCCCTGCTGAGCGAAGCCCGCACCGACGTTTCCGGAAAGCTTGCCAACGCCAGCCGAGGCGAATTCTACATGCTGCAGGCCGGCCAGGTAACGCCGTTTCAAGCCGCTCGATCGGTGATGGCCACCAGGCAACTGGGGGAGGAGGAGATTTTGGAGCTCGCCAGAGCTTGACCAATCTAGCCGCCCTGCGCCAACGCTCGGGTCACGCTTCAGCCCTGCGTCGACGGGGTGGCTTCGCCTTACGACCTCGCTTCTTCGGCGCCAGGGCGGTCTGCTGCCCACTGGCGGCTTGCCTGCGCCAGGTGTCGATGTGGGAGGAGTACAACCTCTCACGCCGCAGGAAGGCCCCTCGCTCCCCCTTAGGGGTCGCTTCGTATTGCCGGAGCACTTGGAGCTTGTACTCGGTCGTGAATCGTCGTCGT
>CBFGRJ010000271.1:0-9962 GCA_965651135.1 uncultured Myxococcales bacterium | reverse complement strand
AAAGCCCGTTGCCGAACGGGTCGCTGCAAAATGCCGCGGGCTTCGGGCCTCCGGTCAAGAACTCGTCTTCGACCACGCCGCCCTCGGAGCGCAGCTTGTCGAGCGCGGCGTGGATGTCGGAGACGTGGAGGTCCAAATGCACTGGCGTCCAGTGTCGCTCGTAGCGGCGCACTTCGGCGCCGCCCGTCGAGCTTTTGGTGCCTGCCGCCTTTTCGTGCATGCACACTGTCACGTTGTTCGCATCGAGGATGGCCATGGTCGGGAACGGGCGGGCCTTTTCGACAAAGCCGAACACGCTGCAGTAGAAGCGCAGCCCGTCGTCCAAGCTCGGCACGTCGATGCTGACGTGAACAGTGGGCCTGGCCTCGTGGGGCACTGTTTACGCCGCCCCTTTCCAGCCCGAAAGACGCTCCAGGCGCGCGTAGGAGGCTTCCATGCCCTTATCCATGCCCGTCGCCAGCATGGCCTTGCGGGTGGCCTCGTCAGGCAGCGTCATTTTCATGGTCATCAAGGTTCCCGAACCGTCCGCTGCGAAGGTCGTCACGATGTGATTGTCCGGCGTCGGATCGGGCATGTGCATGCGCTCGACGTGAACGATGCGGTGCGGTGGGTCGAGCTCGAGGATCTCCCCCGTCAAGTAGAACCCTTCACCTTTGCCGTTCGACCATTCGTAGCGGATTTTCCCCCCGGGCTTTCCTTCATGGATGCATACCGGCATGCTCCAACCGTCCGGACCCAGCATCCACTCTTGAATGATCTTCGGATCCATGTGTGCGCGATACACGGCTTCTGGTGGCGCCTCGAAGCGCCGCTTCACGATAACGAATCGATCACCTTCGGTTTCCAGGGTCATTGGGTTCATGTCTGCTATCCTTCCTTCTTTGTTTGTTGCTCCAAGACGCGATCGAGGCGTCGGTAGTTTTGCTCCAGCGCTTTGCGGAGCATTTCCAGGTATTGGTCGAGCTCGCTCAGAGCCCCCTGCGCCAGGCGGCACGGTCGCTTGGTGCCCTGCACCCGCTGAACGATGAGACCTGCTTCTGCCAGCACTTTGATGTGACGCGAGATCGCCGGCTGCGAGATCTGGAACGGTGCGGCCAGCTCGTTGACGGTGGCTTCCCCCTGCGCCAGGCGCGCAAGAATGGCTCGCCTCGTCGGGTCGGACAGGGCCGCCAATGTCGCGTCCAGAGACCGCTGCGTCTGCATGAGAATATACATAACCTCCTCTCTATATAACGTCAACGTCATATTTGAGAGAACGCGCGCGGGCCCCGTTTCAACCAATTGCACGAATTAAATCAATATGTTACGTAAATGGGCCAAGCTGCCGGCCTACAGGCCCATGCGCGCGCTGAGGGCCGCACTGGCGGTGCCGGAGGCCGGCCCTCCCGCGGCCACGGCGACGTCCAAGCTCATCAACGCCTCGCCGCCGAGTGCAAACAGAACGCGCGGCGTCAGCATCGCCTGCGCGGCAGTGCGGCGACTCGAGAGGTAAACGGGTTGAGCAATGGGCCATGCGACGGTGCTACCGAGAGAAAGCCCGAGCCAATGCCATGGCCACGTCGTCACGCGCAGCTCGCCGTTTGGTATGAACCCGATCGCCGAGGTCGATGCGCCGTTGGGAACGGTGTCTTCGGATAAGCGCACCAACAAGGGCAGCTCCAAGCCGAGCTGTAGCTGAAAGTAATCTCGAGGGAGAAAGAGCGTGCCACCCAGGGCTATCGGCAGCACGTTGGGCGTGTAGATCTCCGGATTGACCCAACCTTCGAGCGCGCCGCCGATCGCCAGGGTGCGCCGGTCGAGCTGTTCGTATCGAGGGCCACGCTCGGCGGCAACGGGTACGCCGATGCTGAGGCTGAGGTCCCCGTCGAGCTTCGAGCCGATCCTTTCTGAAAGATCCGCGCCCGACAGCATGGCGAACAGCATTGGATTTCCCCAGGCGCTGCCGGCCCGATACGAGCCTGCCGGCTGCTCGACTCCAGCGAAGACGTACGCTGCGTGAGCGCCTACTTGTACCTTGGGCGCGACCCGCGCTGCGGCTCCGAATCGCAACAGGCGCGCTTGTCCGGCCTCGCTCCTTACCTCTCCGAGTGTTGCGCTCGGGTACGGCGCGTCCACCACGCCGATGCGAAGGCTCGTCCAAGCCGACAGGTCTGCGCTCGGTTCTATCGCGTCGGTGGCCCGGCGCTCTGCCTCTTGGGGTGGTTCTTCGGCGGCAGCGCCGGAGGTCCGCACGACAGCGGCGAGCACCGCTGTCAAAACCTTTGCAGCGACGCGACTCATGGCGCGAGCTCCCGAATCCAGTCTGAGAGTATGCGAACGCCTCGTTCATCGACCCGTTCGGTAGCGAGCGGGGGCATCTGCCGGAAGATGCCTCGCGACGATACGAGCTCGAGCAGTCGGCTATCGCGAGGCTCGCCGGGCTTCACTACCTCGTCGATTGCGGTCCGATACGTCGGAGTCTGTTCGGAGCTGTCGAGCAGATCGACGCTCAGCCAGAAATCGAGGTCGTTTTCGGGATCGAAACAACGCGAGCCGGCCCTGCTCGGCCGGTTGCGATTGTGGCAATGCCCGCAGTTGGCATGGAGATAGCCGAGTGCGCTGCGCTCGGTCTGCGTGCCGGGAATGCTGAAGGTCTGCTGTGGAGGATTCGAGAGCAGACCCTCTGCTTCGAGAGACGCCAGATCGACACCGTCGCCACCAGAAGCCCCCTGGGACAGTTGAAGCGCAGAAAAGCCAAGCACGAACGCTCGTCGTCCGCCGTGGCAAGCCACGCATTCACTGGCAGCCGGTACATCGAGCTCGGTGCCGCGAGCATCCACGGCACCTTCTGGGGTCGCGTAGGCATCGCTTTGCTCATCGTTCCAGAGGTACGAAAGGGTCAGCCAGTCTCGCTCACCTGGACCGAGCTTCTGGAGCAGACGCGTCTCGACCAACTCTTCGCCATGACGAAACTCCTTCCATAGCTTCGTCCCCACGGGGAACTGCCAATCGTCCATGTTGCGGGTATCGATCGTCTCGCCGGGAGGCAAGTACACCCAGCGTTGCTTGTTTGCGCCGTCGCTCCACAGCTCGAAGCCCGGTCGAAACGGGCGAACGCCGGGGGCGAGGGTGCGCGTCCCCATGTCCGAAAACAGCCCCGTGTCCGAGAGACGATAGGGCGCAGCGTCGATCCGGCTGGCGGGCACCGGATCGCAATAGTGAAATGTTTCGCAGGCTTGGCTCAGCGCTGCCAAGCACAGCACGAGCGCTTCGAGTGAGCCCTTCTTTGCCTTCAAAGTCGTCATTCGCCGCAATGCCATTCCTCCTGTCGGCCCGTGAGGGGCCTACCCACGAGACGAGGTCGGCTGCTCATGACGTGACAAGCCGGAGGCGAAAACTGTCACGGTTCGAAGCGCTGCCTCGTCTGGTTTTAGACATGCACCAACTTGACCACTCCGTACGAGAGCACGACGATTGCGCCATGGACGGCGAGGACTTTCAGCAGCACCGGCCCCTGCTCATGGGGCTTGCGTATCGCATGCTCGGTTCAGCAGCCGAGGCCGAGGACGCCGTGCAAGACGCATGGCTGCGGTGGCGGTCGGTCGACTCATCCGAAATCGTGGATGCTCGCGCCTGGCTCTCGACGACGGTCGTGCGGCTGTGCATCGATCGGCTCAAGTCAGCGCGAACACGGCGTGAGACCTACCCGGGTGTCTGGCTGCCCGATTGCGTGCTGACCACCACGCCTCTCGACGTCGAATCGATACAGCTCAGTTTCATGGTGCTGCTCGAGCGCCTCAATCCGAAAGAGCGAGCCGTCTTTCTCCTGCATCGGGTGTTCGACTACAGTCATGCCGAGATCGCCAAAGCCCTCGACCTCAGTGAAGCTGCGAGCCGGCAGCTGCTGCACCGCGCGGAAAAGCACATCGCCGCAGGCAGGCCCCGATTCGAGACAAACCGCGAAGCCCACACGCGCCTTTTGTCGGCGTTCATCGCGGCCGTGTCCCAAGGTCAAGTCGAGGCGATCTCCAACGTCCTCGCGGAGGACGTCGTTTTGTATGGCGACAACGCCGGGAAGGAGCGAGGCGCTGTCCTTCGCCCAATCACGGGCCGCATGAACGTCGCGCGCTTTTTTGCCAAGCGTGTGGCCCAATGGCCGTCGCCGCACGCCATGCAGATCGAGGTCAGAGAGGTCAACGGCTTACCCGCCATCATCGGCCGGAGCAGCGAACGGGTGCGCTTCGTGATCAACCTCGAGACAAATGGCGAGCAGATCGTGGCGATTCGCAGCATGCTCAACCCGGACAAGCTGAACCTGCGTCAGGTCAACTGAGCCTACACCGAGCGCCCGCTCGCCCTACGGCTTCACCGCCTCGAAGGCGACCCAGCCCGGTAGCAGCGCGAAGCTGCCCAGCTGAGTCAGCCGGCGCCAGCGAAAGCCGACTTGCGTGAGGGCTTCTTCGATGCGGGCGGCATCGTAAAGGGTCAACCAGTGCACCTCTCGCTCGTGTCGGTGCAGGTCAGCCACGGGCACGAAGCTGTCGATGACTCGTTCGAGCGAGCTCGTCGCGGCGTCTTCTGTCTCGTCGAGGAATACGAAGGCGCCGGCTCGCTCCCACGATCCGCGACGTCGCCCCATGGGGCCGCTGCGACCCGGCGTGGCCACGTCGAACAGCAGCACGCCGCCTGGAGCCAGCGCTGCCAAGATGGCGTGCAAACGCGCTTCGAGGGCCTCATGCGTCGGGACGCTGTCCGATCCGCGATAGCAAAAGGCTTCGCCGATGGCCGTGACGGCGCGCAACGCGCGCGGCAGCTCGTAATCCCACAGCGAGCCTTGCACCCAAGTCACGTTCGGCGCGTGGGACCGAGCGAGCTCGAGCATTAGCTCCGAAACATCGACCCCCACCACGCTGTACCCGGCATCGGCGAGGAGCTTGCTCGAAACGCCGCCCCCGCACGCCAGCTCGACGATGGTGCCTTGGCGCCCTGCCGCATCCTTCTCGAGCAGCCCGAGTAGGTGTGCCGCCGCTTCGCGCGCCAGATCGGTGAAATGGTGGTGGTGAATTTCCGCCAGTTGCCGCTGGTACATCTAGAGCTCTACTGCGATCACGTGAAAAGGCGTGAGGCTGGTTGCCACCGAGCCAGCGTGTTCAAGGGATCCGTCGGCTTGAATCGAGAAGAGCTCCAGGCCCGGAGGATCGCCTAGATTACCCACGATCACGAGCTCTTCACCTGGGTCGATGGCAAGGCTGAAGGGTCCGCTGCCACGGCTCGATTCGTGCCCGAGAGCTATCGGTTCAACACCGGAAATGTCGTACATGGCGATGCTGTTCTCGGGGTCGAGGTTCGTCGCGTAGAGGTACTTGCCGCTGGGTGTGACCTCGATGTCCGCGCCATCACCGGTGCTGCTCCCTAGCCGCGGCAGCTCCCAATCCAGAACTAGCTGGCCGTCAAAAGCCCAAAACGCGCTCACCACATCCGCATCGCGAGAGATCGCGTAGAGCTTGTCCGAGGCCACCACCAGATTTCCCGGCGAATCGAACGTCACGGACGGTCCGCCCGGCGTGAAGCTGCCGTCCTGAAAAACGTAGGAACCAATGAGGTCCGGGCCTGCCTGTGCCACGAACACCCGATTCTGGTCATAGGTGACCACCGACCACGCGGTCTGCCCCGCGCCGATTTCATCGGACAGCCCCTCGACCTTGCCCTCGCCATTGATGGAAAAAACTTGGACGGTACCATCGGTGGCATTCGCGCCCAGCAGGTATTGGCCATCAGGCGTCAAGGTAGCGAACGTGGGAGCGCTGTCGATTGCGGTCGTGCCGCGACTGGTGAGCTCGCCAGTCTCCCGATCGATCGAAAAACTCTGGACCGCCCCGCCGGGCTCGATCGAGAACAGGCGAGCGCGTTCGGGGTCCACGACGAGAAAAAGGGCCAATGCACCAGTGGGGTACTCGCTCACGAACGTCAACGACTGGGTCGAGCGATCCAGCGAGTAGACGGTGATCATGCCGGGCTCGACAGAAAAATCACCACTCCCGACGTAGACGTAGGTCGGGCCCACGTCGCCGTTCGTCCCGTCGGCGCCCGCCGAGCCCCCCGTGGACTCGACGCCGCTGGTCGACCCATTTGCCGTGCCCCCCTGGTTCTGAGTACCGGTGCTCGCTGAGTTGGTGGTGGACACCGTGCCCCCGGTGCTCACGGTGGTGCTGCTCGCGCTCTGGTTGGATGCACCGCCCATGCCTTGCGTACCTGCGCCACTGCTCGTCGTGCCAGAGGCGCTGTTCGAGCTAGCGCTACTCGAGCTAGCGCTGTTCGAAGCCGCTGGACCATTCGCGGGGTCAGAAGCCTCCGAGCTACCGCAGGCGATCAACCCAGCCATCCAACACGAAATTGCCAGTACACGCCGCGCCAGCCCGTTACCCTCAGTCATCGGCCTACCCTGCCACAGGCGGCATTCGGTGTGGCCACTTTCGCAGGGTTTGGAACCGATTCTCAAGCGCGGATTTCGGAGAGCGGCTCTCGATCGGTGGTGTCGTCGCCCAGACCGGAGGGGTCGCTGATACCCATGGCCTCGACCATGTTGAACAACACCTTCGAATGGGCTCGGCCTCCGCCGTCGATGTAGCTTCCACCGGTTCGCAGGTAGCCACCCGCGCCGCCGCTCAACACGAACCTCATGTCGGAACCGCCGTGGTTGACGGCGTCGCCCATGTCGCGCGCCCAGACCATCAGGGTCTGGTCGAACAGGCTGCCATTGCCGTCGGGAGCCGGCGTTTCTTTCAACTTGTTGGCGGCGGCCACGAATTGCCCCGCGAGCCAGCGCTCCAAATTGACGAGGCGCGTGCGCGGGTTGTCCGAATGCAGAAACCCATTGTGCCAGTCGCCGGGACTCCCTACCTCGGCAAGGCTTACCTGAGTGCTCTGGTGGTGTCCGAATTGCACGGCAGCCACGCGGGTCAGGTCGCAGGCAAACGCGTTGATCGCCAGATCCATGTGCAGCACGCTGTTCATCAATGCTTCGGAACCCGAGCCCGGATCGGAGGGGGTGCTGCACTCCACCGCCACGGGCACGGGGTTATTGAGCAAGTCTTCTTGCTGGGCCAGGCGCTCTTCCATTTGGCGTAGCGACTGCGTGTGCGCTTCGAGCTTAGCGCGCTCTTCGGTGCCCAAGGCTTGTGAAAGCTGCGCGATTTCGCCGTTGAGCACGTCCAACATGCTCTTGCGACGACGAATGCGCGCTTGCGCCGGTGGCTCGGTGGAGTCGCCCGGAAATTCCTGGCCCCCTCCTCCGAAAATTGCTGCGTAGGCCGCCGACGGCGAGAAGATCGGCGTGATCGGTCGATTGGCGCGATAGAAGGTGCTTTGCGCCTCCGAGCTCACACCGCCGAGGACCAGATTGGGGATCTGCGTGATCACTCCGGCGTTGCGCAACTGGTCGCTGATGTATTGCTCGACCGAAATCAGCGGCTTGCCGCTGAAGTTGGCTCCCGTGAGGCCACCCGGGCCGCCGTGACTGTTGGCTGTTCCCTTGCTGTCGAGCTTCTCGACCAGCACCAAGTTGCTGTTGAGGGGAGCGAGCGGTTCGGTCATCACGCTGTGCGAAATGCTCGACGCCGTCGAGCCGCGCGGCGACCACACCGACGGCTCGGTGCCGTTCGTGAAGAAAATGAACAGGTACTTCGCCGGCCCGAGCTGGGTCTGGGCCTGCGAGGGCGCGATGAGCCTCACGTAAGGAGCAAAGAGGGTGCCGAGGCCTGCGGCGATGATGAAATCTCTGCGGTTACATTTGCGCATCGAGTCACTCCTTCAATCGGCCACTCGACGGGTGAAGTGTGGGGCGTGGATGATCGCGAGCAAGGTATCTTTGAGGGTGTGCCCGTGGTCGGCCGACTCGGCACGAATGGCGTCGTGGTTGCACTCGCGCTGCTCCCACTCATCGCGACCATAGGCATAGTAGGACAAATATCGAATGAAACACGAGCGCGCCTCATCGCTGATACTGAGGTAGTCGCTCAGCGATTGCACTCCGTCGAGCGCTATGGGGCCGCCGACGACATCGGAAAGCTCCCCGGTGGAATCGACCGGTGAGCCCATTTCTTGTTCGCGATAGCGGCCGAACGCATCGTACTCTTCGAAGGCGAAGCCGACGGGATCGATGCTCTGGTGACAGTTGGCGCACACGGGATTGGCGCTGTGCTGTGCATAGCGCTCCCGATTGGTGGCGAATGCTCCCGGATCTTCGAGATTCGTATCCAGGTTCTCCGGCACGGGCGGCAGGTCCTGACACAAGAGCCGCTCCCGAACGGTCACCCCGCGCTGAACCGGCGAGGAGTTCTCCGGCAACGCGTGTTCCGTCAAGAACGACCCATGACCGAGAATACCCGTTGCTCGCCTACCCTCGAGCGCCACGCGAGTGAACCCGTCGCCGCCTACGCCACCCAGTCCGTAGAAGTCGGCCAGCGGTTGGTTGAGCATCGTGAAATCAGCGCTGTAGAGCTCACCGATGGTTCCCCCGCTCTCGAAGAGCTCGAGGAAGAAGTGGCCCGTCTCGTCGAGCATCGCCTGGCGCATGCTGTCGTTCAGATCGTAGACGTTGGGGTCTTTCGCCTTCTTGAAGAGATTGTCGACCTCGAGCCAGCCGTGGACGAACTTGGTCAGGCCACGCTTCGCTTCTTCTTTCGAGAGCAAACTATGGGCGACTTGGTCGATGTCCTCCTGACTCGACAGCCTGCCTTGCGAAGCCATGTCGAGCAGCTGGTCGTCGGGCGGACTGTCGGTGAGCATGTACGACAGCTGGCTCGCCACCTCGTAAGGGGTCAGGCGGTACTGACCGGGGTTGGCTGAATCCGGCTCGCCCAACTCGCGACGGTAAAGCAAGTAGGGAGACTGCAGCATCGTGCTCACCACGACATGCAGACCCGCTTCGAAGCTCGCTTCTGCGGCGAACAGCTGCATGTAGGTCTGCACCTGCTCCTGGGTCAGGTCCTGTCGAAACGCACGCCTTCCGAACTGCCGGATCACCTGTTCGTGACACCCCGCATCGTGATTGTTGCAGTTCGCGATCCGCCATACTTCGTTTTCGATCGTCCACGCGGCGACTCGCTCGGCGTAGTTCATCAAAAGCTCCGCGGTCAGATCGCTCACGAGGGCCGCGTCCGCATCCACGTGAAAGCCCATGACGGCAGGATCCGAGAGCACTTGTTCGACCGGAAACCCGTCACCCATCAACTGCTTCAGCGTATTTGCGTATTGCTCTGACGTGAGCCGACGAATCATGCGAGGCCCGGGCGTGTCGCAATTGGCCAAAGGCGTGGACGGCACGGAGGGATCCGTGCCACTGCCCGGTTCACCTGGGTTTCCCGGACCCGGGCCACCCGAGCCCGTGGTGCCAGAACCGCCTGACGTTCCGGATGAATTCGTGCCGTCGCCCGGAATCGGTTCCCCAGTCACCGGATCGATGCCGCCGGTAGAGCCGCTGGAAGCACCCGAATTGCCCGCTGGACCGCCGTTATCGTCCCCGCTGATGCCTGGCACGTCGATGCTGCTCGTGCAGGCGGCGGTTAGCAGCGTCACGGCTACGTAGGAGAGGTATCGTTGCATGAGGACCTGCGGAGTCGTTGCGATGACGTCTACGAAAGATCTGATAACTCCAACGACTTGGTAAGTGTATTTTAAATACGGCTAACCGCTAGTGCGACGAACCCCAACGCAAAGTTGCACCCCGACAACAAAGACTTTTTGTCCAGACGTGATGGTCGTTACACCAGAGATGTCAGATTCACGCTCTGTCACTCGACTATTCCGCCACATCAGTCCGGCTGCGCCGCCACATCAGTCCGGCTGCGCCGCCACATCAGTCCGGCTGCGCCGGCGTGAGCTCACGGCAAAGTTGCCACGGCGATGGGCCGCGCCCGCTCAGTATTCGCTGATGGGTGAAGGTGGTGATGGTTCCGCGCCCACGCCATCGTCGATGTCCGAAA
>CBFGRJ010000270.1:0-10011 GCA_965651135.1 uncultured Myxococcales bacterium | reverse complement strand
CACCGGGGTTGTTCGGGTCACCGGGGTTGTTCGGGTCACCGGGGTTGTTCGGGTCCCCCGGATTGTTCGGGTCGCCCGGCTGTTGGCTCGCTGGTGGAGGGAAGCTGTTGGGGTCGCTCCCGCAGGCGGCGAGCAACCCGAGCATCACTAACCCTGAAAGGGCTCGGGTCTTGAATCTTGTCATGGTCACGCTCTCGAGATGTTCCAATTCCCACAGGTGAGTCCCGGCACCTGCTCTTTGGCTCGAACTTTTTCTAAGCTCGAAGCTTTTTCTCGACCATTTCTGATCGAATGGGCACATTCATGGCTCGTCAAAGCTCAGCAGCTTGGCACTACCGCCGTGCAGCTTGGCACTACCGACCGTGCCGAGTAGTCAGTGACTTGGTTAAGATCGGGGCACTAACCGGGATGGCGCCACGGGGACATCCATCCCAGTCTCTGGATTGACCATATTTCGCTTCGGCGTGCAAGGCCTGGGCGGTCGATGTGAGCGATTTGTGGTGTGAGATCCGCTCAGGCGCTACTGTTCTTGCAGGCGTGTTTGCACTGCTTTCCCGCTCAAAGCCGATTGTGCGCAGTGCGACAAAAGAGGCTTTGCACTTTCCGAACTCACTCGGCAGATCTTGCTTGGCGTGCTTTCGCACTCCAAGGCTTCAGCTACTCGCACCTACACGAACTGTGACAGGCAACAGCGCGACGTGCGCTCGACCCCGGCGCAGCGAAACGTTTCCAAATGCGGTGAGGCAGCTCTGACATGGGCGGAGCGTACGCCTTCACGAAAAGCTTTCAGGATGCCTGTTGCGGCCAGCAATCCACCACTGGGCTAGAGGAAGCGTTCGAAGGTCGCGAGCATGCGCGCCCAGGCCCGCTCCGCCTGCGCCTCGTCGTACACGGGGGCATCGATGGTGCACCAGCCGTGCTGGGCCGGGTACACCTCGATTTCGGCAGGCAGCTTGGCCGCCGCCGCCGCCTTTTGCAGCTCGGCCTTGGCTTCGGGCTGACGCTCGTCGTCATTGTGAGCGATGCAAATTAAGGCAGCCGCCTTCATCTTCGCAAACAGACGATGGGGACTGGTCGGTTCCTCGGTAACCAGCCCGCCTCCATGGAAAGAAGCGATCGCACCGACACGCTCCGGCGCTGCAGCAGCGGTGCGGAAGGTGTACGGGCCCCCCATGCAATAACCCGAGCTCGCAAGCTTCTTGTTCTTGTCGACCGACTCTTGCCGATCGAGCCACGCCACGAAAGCCGCGCCGTCGCTCGCGATAGCCTCGGGCGTGAGCGCCTCCCGCATCGGAGCAATCTTCTTCTTCCCTTCGTCGGTTCGCCACTCCTCGAAGGAGCTGAGGACCGGCAGCTTCGTCGAGCGATAGTAGTGATTGACCACTAACACCGCATAGCCCTCGCCCGCCAAACGTGTTGCCATCGTCTTGTAGGCGTCGCGAAGCCCGGCCACATCCGGCCACATCAGCACGCCGGGATACCTCCCTGTCTTCGGCGCTACGAAGAATGCTTCGGCCGCACCGCTCGGCATGTCGATCGTGACCATGCGTCCCACCGTGGCGACAGGCTCTGTCTGTGCTTGAGCAGGCGTCGTCGCAGGCACTGATGCCGAGCTGGCCGGAGATGGAGGCGGCGGCGATGGCGAGGGCGGTGTTGCCTCGGGTCCCTGAGCTGGAGCGGGGGGAGGCGTGCATCCCGTCAACATCTCGGCCAGCGTGACCCCCGTACCCATGCTCATCGCGCGGCGGCTGATGCGAGTTCTCTCGAGGCGCTTCAGGTATGCTGCGTTCTCGGCTTCGGTCGTTTCGTCACACATGGCCCGAGCCTACGCGTCAAGGGTCCTTTCGATCCACCGGGTAGATGTGTGACACGGCTTTTCGAGCCCTGGCAGCCAAGCGACACGGCGATCAGAGGCAAGTCTGTTCGAGCTGGACGCAGCGGCAGGTTTAGGCCTTAAAATGGCAGCTTGGCAGATGGTATGAGTCTTGCTCACGCTGCAGCCGGGCGAGGGCCTGAAGGGAGAACATCATGAGAGCAAACTTTGCTTACACGGCTTACATGCTAACGGTAGCGGTGGTGGCGGCTGCCTGCGGTCCTGATTCCGGCGACGCGCCAGCGGCGAAAGCCACCAGCACTGGCACGACCGGGAGCCCGGGTGCTGGCGGGAGTGGGACTACCAGCGAGACCGCCAACACGGGCGACAGCACCAACACGGGGGGAAGCGCCACGACCGGCGAGAGCAGCGATGGTAGCGGAGGGAGTCAGACAGAAACGACCGGCACAGGCGGTGCGGGCGGCACCGGCGACAGCGACGCGCTGTACGGCGTCGTGCAATACGGCACCATCTACCACTATCCCGGTCCCGGAATGGTGAACACGGTCGCGATGGCCTATTTCAGATTTCCGCAGAGCGACACATCGAGCAGTTGCGAGACGACGACCATCGGCTCTTGCTATGTCACGGAGTGCGAAGGCGGAGAGCTGACACGCGAGCCCGCCATACCAGACGCCGGGACCATACAGATTCGCTCGACCGGCGATTTCACCGCTGATTTCCTCGCCGCAGGCAACGGCGAATACACGGCGACCGCACTAGGGGGCCCGCTAGCCGGCGGTGAAACCATCACCATCACCGCTGAGGGCGGCGGCGTACCGGCTTTCACGCATACCATGGAGTACCCGCTGGTGATGATGCTCACCGACCCCGTGTTCGATGACGTACAAACGGAGTACGCGGTCTCCCGCGCTTTCGATCTCCCGCTGGCATGGGATCGCGGGTTCGAAGGGTTGAAATTCCAGGTCCAGAGTCAGAGCCCGGGCGCGAACCGTGTCTTGGCCTGCTCGTTCCCTGCAGAGACGGGCGCCGGCACCATAGACTCCGACCTCTTGAGAATGCTGGACCAGGGAACCCAGCTGCTCTTGCTCGGCGTTGAGACGGATGTCGTCAAGGCGGGCGATGTCGAGGTCAGCATCTCGTCCGTGAGTACTGTGATGACGCCCGATCGCGCACGCAGGGCAGTGGTGATCCTCGAATGAGCTTCGTTAGCCGGGTGCTAGGCGGCGCCGTCGGCGCAGCAGCCGGGCACACCCGAGCAAGATCAGCCACGCGGTGCCATGCACCGCGCCGCCATGCCTTCCGTCGAGCCGGCAGCCACAGCCTCCGTCATCGCGAGTCGCACGCGCACTGCAAACACAAGGGGTGAACCCGTCGCCGTCCTCGCGACACGCCTGCGCGCCACGACGGCCGTCGCTGCACGTACATTCGAGCTGCCGCCCCGGCGTGCACGCCATGCCGGGAGCACCCGCGGCTGAGCTCGTCTCGCCGCCCCCAGAGGCGCTGCCACCAACGCTTGCCGTGTCGCCACCGCTGCTATTTCCCGAGGTCGTGTTCGACGCTGTACTCTCCGGTAGTTGTCCGCCGCCTCCGTTTTCGCCGCCGGTGGAGTTGGACCCGCCTGTAGCAGCACCGTCACCGCCACTGCCGCCATCACTGGCCCCGGCGGCTCCGCCGCTACCGCTCGCCGTACCGTCTCCGCTCGTGCTGCCGCCGGTACCTCCAGGGCTATCGACCGAAATGAAGTAGACAAGGTCGTTGAAATCACCGTCGTTACGAGAGTTGTTCCCAGGGATACCCGTGACTTGCCAATCGTCCGCGGACATGGGCGCGTCTTCGAACGCCAGGTAGAAGCTCCCCGGATTCACCTTAGAAGCGTAACTCAACACGGTAACCCAAGGCTCACCCTGGCTATTCTTCTGGTTCTGGCTCTGGATCGAATACTTGTTGGCACTGCAGACCGAAGCCGCGTTGCCGATTACGGCGAAACCAATCGCGCCACCGGTGTAGCGTGGGTCGTCGACGATTCCGGAGACTTGAACGGCAACTGGAGTCCAGAGCTCCTCGTCAAGCTCGCGCGGGTTGACGTTGTCCCAGGCGAGTGGGCAAAAACCGGTTCCACTCAGAGGCGGCTGGCAGTCGAGCGTCTGGCTGACATCGGCGGGCATCAACTCGTAGATCTCGTCCTGAGCCGGCGGGGTCGTGCTCGCCTCGTCGCTCACATTGTACCAACCAAAGGCGACCTCGCAATTTCCACCCCGCAACACGAGCTCTACCGAAAAGCCTGTCTGAGGCACGAAGGAGCCCGGCGCGAGCCTGGCGTCTTGAACGGGGTCGATGGTTTCGCCTCTCCATTTGAAGAGCCCCTGGAGCGTGATGGCATCGCCATCTTCGAACGTCGGGTAGAAGTCGCCGAAGGTGTACCCGGGCTCAACGTCGCTCCCATCAGCAGCGCGGGAAACCATCGTGTCCGAACTGAACGCCCAGGACTGCGTAACAAGGGCCCATTCGGCCACCCCAACCGGCTGCGGCAGGGGGGTGGCGGCCGCGTCCGTTTGGAAGACCTGCGCTCGCCCCTGCCCCACGCACGTGCAAAGCGCCGCACCCACCAACAATGCCAGCCGTCCCACGCAAGCAAGTCTACGCGCGTTTTCCCGCGGGCAAAAGCCCCTTGCACGCACAAAAGCGCAAGAGCTTGCCCAGCTTCGCACCCCGCGCACCGATTGCCTCGCGTTCACTCGGGCCATCGCGCGACGAAGGCGACGGGATTCAATCCTCCGAGATCCATATTGGTGCCCGCAACGAACACACTGCCGTCGGGCGCGAGCTGAATCCCCGAGAAATTCACAGGCCCCTCGATGTCTTCGAGCACTTCCGTGGTCGTGACCTCGCCGCTCGGATCCGTCGTCAAGAGCACGGGGGTTACCCCGTCTCTTCCAACCAAAAGCACACCGTCTGGTGTGCTCGTCATTGCCTCCAATGTCGGTTCGCTCATCCCCAAGTCGACGGCGAAGAGCAGGTCCCCGCCCGTATCCAAGTGATACAGCCTTTGGGGCTGATGCGATCCAAGGGCATAAACGCCTCCGCTCCCGTCCGAAGCAAGCTCGATGAGCCAGTCGTCGTCAGCAAGCTCTCGTTCTGCAATGAACGCGCCTGTGGCGTCAAACTCCATGACCGTGGCGCCCGGATACGAGGAGCTGACAGGCGAGGCAACCCCCGCCAAATAAATGTGCCCATTGGCGGCCACCTCGATATCGACTGGGCTTCCCGTGGGATTGTCCTCCAGCGTCGGATTCGACAGCGAGCCATCGGCAGGGTCCAGCACGTACAGCTGCACCCGAAAAGGGCCCTCGCCGTCCTTGTAGACCTCGGCCGCCACGTAGATCTGACTCGTTGCGCTGACCGCTAGGGCACCGAGGTAGTCGGCCTCACTGCCCAGCGCGGTTTCCCACTCGATGGTGCCGTTCTTGGAGATCTTGCGTACATATCCTGGAGCCGCCGCACCGGAGTATCGATGCCCAACCACGAAGACCTCGTCACCAACGGAAGTGACAGCAAACACCAAGTCTTGCACCTCCGTGTTCGTGCCCGTGGGCGACACCTGCCCGAGACTTTGCCCTGCCAAGGAATAGCTCGCCACGAATGCGTCGACGGGCAGCGGATACCTATCCTCTGCCACTAATAGTTGGGGCCCCTCACTCGTGAGAGTTAGCCCGACCGCGGCGCCAGAGTGCGGAGCAAAGCTCTCCGCTGGCTCACAGGTCCTGTCGTTGACGATGGACGGCTCGACCGCGACTTGCTCGCCCAGTTTGCAGCGGTGCCATTCGATGCAGTGGCGCTGATTCACGTTCTGAGAGAACGTGCCCTTGGAACACGGTTCACAATCGTTGTCTTTCCAGAAGCCACCCTGCTCTGCCAGGTACTCCCCCGGCTGACAGGGCGTCCACTCTTCGCAAGTGAGCTCGTCGTCCGTCTGATTCGTGTCGTAAGAACCCCATTCACACAGCTCGTCACTCGAAGCGCCACCGCCGCTGCCCCCCGCCGCACCCATTCCGCCACTCCCGGTCGCTCCCATCGTACCCGCCGCGCCTCCCGCACTCGTCGACGAAGCCCCGGTCGCACCCTGCCCACCTCCGTGCCCACCTCCGTGCCCACCTGCATGCCCACCTGCAGTGGGCGCGCCCCCAACACCGGTCGCGAAGCCTCCGCTGCCAGCATTCCCACCGCTTCCCTCCGCCGCCACCATGCCGCCCGTGCCCATGCTCGCCCCAGCGCCTGTGTCCGTGCTCGGCCCCATGCCCGACTCACCATCATCCCCTTTGTCCAAGCGTCCCGCGCACCCCATCAGCATCGAGACAACGACCCAGCACGTTCTGACTCTCCACATCGCTCCAAGACCTCGGTACTCCATGCCCGAGAACTCAACCGGCGTGCTCGACCGCCACGACAATTGCGCCTTTCGCGCAGAGCGTGTTCTAGCTGACCGAAAAACTTACGACGGAGTCAAAGCACCCGGGCTCTCATCTCGCGTGCGGCCATCATGCGGGCCGAGGCACGCCAGACGAGGCCCCACTCACTTGATCTCGATCAAGCGGCAACCGGCGCAGTTGGCCGGGCGGTTCGGATCGGCGTCGTCGCACTGCTCGCCTTGCTCCTGTTGGACGGTGCCGTCGCCGCAATAGGAACCGAGCGTGCAGTCGGGGTTGCATCCGTTGTGTCCGCCTACGTTCTCGGCTTCGCCGAGATCGCACTGCTCTCCAGCAGCCAAAATGCCATCGCCACAGATCGAGTGGCACTCGCTGCGCGAAGCGTGAAAGCCCGAGAGCGTCAGCTGGAAGGAGGAACCTTCGGGTTTGCGTTCGGCGTGGAACACCTTGATTTCGTAGACCTTGCCTGCCTCGAGGCCCAAGTCCGTGGTGCTGGTCATGCCTGAATCGAGCGTCACCTCCATGTCGGTGTCTACGCCGGGATCTTCGGCTTGCCAGATGCGAGTGGTGATGTTGCCGTTGGCGTTGATCGTGAACTGCCCGCCCAAAGGCACGTGGATGCCTCCCAGATCGAGCACCAGGCGGCGGTTGACGAACACGAAGACGTCGTCGTCGCCAATGAAGGTCAGGTCCGCAACCATGCCTTGTTGGTACTCGAACCAGTACGCGATCTCGGAGGTGAAGTGGAAGTTGTGCGGGGCGCCGTTGGGGCACATATCTGCCAGGCCGCAGGTTTCCCAGGGCCAGCCCAGGCCCATGTAGATCTGGGCTGGAATGCGCGCCGCATAGCGAGTGCCCATCAAGGCATCCGGAGAATCGTCGATGGGGAAGAACAGTGGGTTGCCATCGAGCTCGCGCGTCTCACCGCCGATGCAATACGCCGTCACGTCGTAGCTGCACGGCGCACACTGAGCGGCACAGACCGCGGTGCGTTCTGCCAATTGCATTTCGCAGTCGGCAATGCAGCTCTCGACGCCAGCTTCGGCCTCGGCCAAAGCCGCCTCGGCTTCGGCCACCTCTTCCTCGAGCATGGCGATCAGGTCTTCGTCTGGTTCGGCCGCAGTCTCAGCCTGAGTGAGTGCGTTCTCCGCCTGCCTCACGGCATCCTCCTGGGCTCTGACCGCCGCCATCTGGGTGCTGCAGTATTCGTTTTCGGTGCAGCGCAGAGGGCCGTCGGCCTGACTGAAGGGTGGCTGCGCGTCACGGGCCCGCGCCTCGCAGTTCGTCTCGCACTCGGCCAAACTGGTGCCCGCCGATTGCTCGTTGGGTGTTCGGATCGAGGTCACATAAGGCTCGCCATTCGCGCCGAAGCGGTTCACGTAGCCGCCGTTGCCGTTAGGGTAGAGCACGATGTTGCCCAGGATCGTCGACGACACGTTCGAGTCGACGTACCACTGGGCGAACCCGTCGGCAGACACACAGGAGCCGGCCGGCGCCGAGGCGAACACGGGTTTGCCGTTGGCATCGAGCGTGGCGCCCGCGATGCCCGGAGCATAGCCGTCGCAGGGCCGGTTGGTGCTGCCCACCGGATCGGGCTCTTGAAAATCGGGGTGGCTCGTATCGAAGTCACGGAAAACGATGGGCAAGTCCAGCGGGCAATCTTCTTGGCCATCTGGACAAGCCGGTGCCTGCTCGCAGACGTAGCCAGGCTCGATCTTGCAGGTCGCCGAGCAACCGTCGCGATCGATGGCGTTGCCGTCGTCACATTCTTCCTCGCCAATCATCAACCCGTCGCCGCAGGTCGACGTACAACCGCTCTCGGTGCAAACGGGCTCACCCTGGCAGCGTTCGCTGCAGCCGTCGAACGGCAGTGGGTTCGAGTCGTCGCAAGTTTCTGCGCCCTCGCGAACACCGTCGCCGCACATGGTGGGCGAACAGACGCTGGGCGCGCCTTCGCATTTGAAGCCGATTTCGAACTTGCAGAGCTCGGAACATCCGTCACCAGGTTCCAAGCCACCGTCGTCGCACTGCTCGGGAAAGACTGGAATGCCGTCACCACACTTCGCAATCGGGCGGCATGGTTGGCCTGCGTCGGGGCACACGAAGCCCGGTTCGACGTAGCGACAGTTGCTGCCGCAACCATCGTCGGACATCTGATTGCCGTCGTCGCACGCCTCGTCGTCATCGAGAGCGCCATCTCCGCAATTGGCGGTGGGCGGCTCCATGGTGACGGGCCCCAAGTCGGGACCGGGAATCACGATGCCGCCATTGCTAGACGTGACTTGAGGGTTTCCGTTTCCTGCTGAAGCTCCGTTCGCTTGGTCGCGGCCCGGGCCGCCCGTATCGGCCTGACTGCAGGCGAAGACGATGCTGGCGCCGAAGCAGCCTAGCGTGAGGAGGTGGGTGAGTCTTGCGGTACGATTAGAGCTAGTCATGTAAAAGGACCCCCAATGGCAGGAGCGCGAAAGTGTGGCTCACAAAGCGTATGGAGAGAAGGGCTCAAACCTTCGTTAAAACTGCTGCCTTTCATGGCTATCGGAACTTTCGCGTACCAAGAGCCTTCTCGACGGGCCCCTTGTGATAACGCAGCCGAGGCTGCTTCGCTAGGTCCGGCCATGCGGAGTGCGCCCGCGCAGGCGAGCGAGTGAAAAGGGGGGCCGAATAGTAGGCATCTAGCGGCCTTGTGGCGGATCACGCCACCCGCGCTGCACGCGCCAGCTCGGCGTACCGACGCGTGAGCTCGGGAAGCTGGTAGTGCGCATTGAGCCCGCTCGGATTCGGTAAGACCCAGACCCGGGCACCGGCGAAACGCGAGGACTGAAGCCCCACCTGCGCCGCCGGCGCTTCGGCGACGATGCGATAGGCCGTGATCCCGACGAAGGCGACGAAGCGCGGACGCCAAGCCTTCACCTTGCGCGCGAGCACTCGCGCCCCGCGCTGGTAATCGCCAAGCGTGAGCTCCGCCGCCGAGGCGGTCGCGCGCGCAACGACATTGGTAATACCGATCCCGCGCGCCAAGAGCTCGCGCTCTTCGTGAGGAGCCAACAGCCGGTCGGTGAACCCGGCCCGCTCGAGGGTCTTCCAGAAGCGATTGCCCGGCCTCGCAAAGTGATGCCGTACTGCCGCCGAATACAAGCTCGGATTGATGCCGCAAAACAGCACGACGAGTCCGGCTCCGATCACATCGGGCACGCGCCGACCCCGAGCTGCCTCGAGCTCTGCTTGACTCGGCCGAACACCGGGCTTTGAGGGCACGCCGCCGTTCTAGCCAAATCCGGAGCGTATGCCGAGCCTCGAGACGACGGGCAGCCCATCGGCGGCCGTGCGATGCTTCGCACATGATTCAAGGCGCCTGTCTCTGCGGCTCCGTCCGCTACGAGGTCGAGGGTCCCCTACCCCCCCTCATGCACTGTCACTGCTCGATGTGCCGTAAGCACCATGGTTCCCCTTTTGCGAGCTTCATTGCCGTGCCCGCCGCCGCCGTTCACTGGCTCACGGGAGACGATGCGCTCATCGACCACCGTTCGTCCGCAGCACGCACCAGACGGGCCTGCCGCACCTGCGGTTCCGTCGCTCCAGCAGCAGTAGGCGACCGCGCACTCGTTCCCGCCGCCAACCTCTTCGACGATGAGAACGCATTGAGCGCATTGAATGCGCTGCACGCGTTACATGCGTTCGTCGGCTCGAAGGCCCCATGGCACGTCATCGCCGACGGCTTGCCCAAGTACGACGGCGCACCACCGGACTGGC
>CBFGRJ010000269.1:0-10033 GCA_965651135.1 uncultured Myxococcales bacterium | reverse complement strand
TGCTGCGGGGGGCCGGCCTGCTGCTGCGGGAGCTGACCCAGGTGCGGGCCGAGGTCAGGGTCTCCAGCGCGCGCTCGGGATCTTCGAGCCATAGGGCGCAGAGCGCGCGATGGCGAGCCAGCTGGGCCAGTGCTTCGAGCGCCGTGACCTCCGAGGCTTGTGCGTGTTTGAGCCCGGTCTCGAGGCCATGACAATACCACGCAAAGACCTCGTCACCGGCCGTGCTGGCCGTGCTCTTCATGGCGTGGACCGCCAAAAATGCCTGCTTCAGCGCCAGGCGCGCGTCGGCCGTATTCGCGAGCGCCGCGTCTATTTCGCCGAGCTTGCCGAACAAAGTGGTCAGGTAGTCCGCCTTCAGCGCCTCGGCGACTTTGGAGGGTCTGAGCAGCGCTGGGGGCGTGGGCCAGCGCTCCGGGAGCGGTGGCAGCTGCTTGTTGAGGCGACCCTCTACCGTCTGCAAGAGCCCTCGCGTCTCCTCGACGGCGGTGAGATCCGAGGCGGCGAGACGGCTGCCGAGTTGACCCAAGAGCAGCGCGAGCTCGGCATGCCCGGCGAGCGCCGCCGACCCGCGAAGGCTGTGCAGCGCGGCTCTGAGGTCTTGAACGTTCGCCGTGGGAGCGGCGAACACGTGCAGACGGCGCTGAACCTCCTCGAGCAGCAGGGGATCGAGACCAGCTCGGATCGTGTCGCTCATGAGCGGTCAGCCAGTGTTTGGAGGGCGCGAGAACTCGGCGATCACTCGGGCGAGCGGCCCGAGGTCGGCTTGGAACGAAGCCAGGGCATCCCGGGCTCCCGGGCGCTCCATGAGTTGATTGAGCAGTTTCAAGAGCCCTTGTGCCTGATCGGACGCCGCGACGGCGAGCTTGGCGACCTCGGGATCGGTGCCGGCCGCTCCGCTCAGGCGCTCCAGCAGGGCCGCGAGCTGCTGCTCGATCTCGAGCTGGCCGCGCGAGAGCTGCTCGAGGCTTTCGGTCACGGCAAATTGTTGCTCGCTCGCGCGTTCGGCGTTGTCGCCAAGCGCCTGGCGATCGCTGTCGACCTGCGACAACAAGGCCATGAGCTCGTCCAGAGCCCCTTCGGCTTGACCTGCCGTATTGCGGATTTCTTCGCCTACGGTCAGCAACGCCCGGCCTTCGGGCTCCGGCATGCGCGAGCCTTCGAGCCCCGCGTTGAGGGCTACGATGCGGGTTCGGTCGATCGATTCGCGGACTGCCTCGGTGCTGGCGCGAAGGTCTCGGCTTCGCGCCGACAGCGCTCGGGACTGGGCGCCGAGGTGGGCGATGGCTGCCGATTGCCGGCTGCAGAGCTCGAGCAATTGTTCGAGCTGGGCCCCTTGCTCGGCCTGCCGCGCCGCGAGGCCCAGAGCTTTGGCCATGGCTTCGAGCAGCTTGGCCTGATTGGGGGGTTGCTCAGCCTGGCTCATGCGGTCCTTGGGACACAGCTTCGGGGGGAGCGGGGCTCATCGCAACCTGAAAACACCGCATCAGGTCCAGCGTTTCGAGCGGGTCACCGATTTCTCCGGTGCGGAGCACGGTGAGACCGCTCAGCGCTATGAGTTGCCCACCGAGCTCGCAAACCAGCATGTGCGCACCCTTTTTGCCGAGAGAAAGCACGCTCATGACCCGCCCGTCGATCAGGGCCAGCCCCAGGCGCGACCCGGGCACTTTGGTGACGCGGGCTGGCGCTACGACGAAACGCGCCTGGGTGCCCGCTACGAAGAAGCGTCCACGCTCGGTTTCGATGACCGCACCACCGAGCCGGTCACCACTCATGCTGCTTGCCGCCGGACCAGCCGAGAATTCAAGAATTGGTAGACGATCTTGCACAACTCGAAGGAGCTACCGCCCATCACGTCCACGATTTCACGAACGGTGCGCTCGCCATCGATCGCTTCGAGTACTGCGCGTTCTTGTGCGGTGAGCGCCGAGCGTTCGTTCATGGCGCCAATGGCGGCTTCGTCTACCCGCAGCACCTCGTTGAAGTCGAAGCTGCCTTCGATCAATTGCCATTCGTCGACTCGACGGAAGCCCTCCATGATCAGGCCGCCGATCGCCAATTGCAGTTGAGCTTTGCTCGCGACCGGACTGGTGACGGAGCTGGCGAATCGAAAGCGCCCCTTCTTCCAGCGCACGACTTCGTACAAAAGCTCGGAGGTCTGCTGGACCAGGGCAGCTTTGATCTGCTCCTCGTCGCACAGCTCGAGCTCGATCAAGGTCTCACCCAAGAGACGCGCCGAGCCTGCTTCGTCGTTCAACACCCGCTCCAGATCTTGCCGGCTGAGCGCGTTGCTTTGCACGAGATAGCGGCCGAGCAGGTACTCCTGGGGCAGGCCTCGGCTGGAGGCATAGTCCAGGTTTCCGTTTCCGAGATACAGGGTCACCTCCGCTCGCCGCGACTGAAGCGTCAATGCGCCCGTTTGCCGCTGCATTTGCAGCATTTGCAGCACCTCGGCCAGCGAGATGACCGCGAGATCGCCCGACAACACGTGCTGGCTTTCGTCGCTTGGCTCGAGCTGTCCGACGAGGGTTCGGAGCTCCGAAACCAGCTCGGGTGTAACCGCTTGCTGAACGCTTTCGATGATCAGCGCGTCACTGAAGGCGCCGGTGACTCGTCGCAAAGAAGGCGCCAGCGCGTTGCACAGAAGGCCGGCGACCTCCTGCGCTTCTTGCACTTTGCGCAGCGCTGGATCGTCACTGAAGCTCTGCCTGATGGGGTACAAGCTCTCGCGCGGTTCTTCGAGCGGCATGTACGCCGCGTCGGGAATGGGGCGTCCGCGGCCTTCTTTGCTGCGATGGAGCGCACCCTCGACCACGGCGACCAAGCCTCGGGCGTCGAAGGGTTTGGTGATGGCATCGATGGCGCCCGTTTGCTGCACGAATTGACCGCGGATCTTGTCCGCCTTTGCGCTCATCAAGATCACCGGCAGCTCTTTGAGCTTGGGGTTGGCGCGCAGCTCCCGGCAAAATTGGTAGCCGTTCATGCGGGGCATGACGAAGTCGAGCAAAATCAGATCCACGCTGCGCCAGCCGAGCGTGGCCAGCGCCTCTTGCCCATCGCCGGCAGCCCACGTTTCGTAGTTGCGCCGTTCTAGGATGGCGCGGACGACCTTGCGAATGGTCGGGCTGTCATCGACGATGAGGATTCTGGCGCCCATGACCGATCTGGATCGTGACGTCGAGAATAAAGGCGGGTCAAGCAGCGAACGCGGCCGCGCGGTCGGGCGGTGTGCGGAGACGTGCGCCAAGAGGGTCACGCGAAACTAGGCCAAAACCGGGCGAAAATGGCAGCAAGGGAGCGGTGACGAGCCCCGAACCCCTAGGACCCACCCGGCGCGTGCTGGCCCACTGGCTGGCTGGGCCCAGCGCCGTTCTCGCATGGGTGGTTCCACTGCTCGTCACGCTGGGCCGCTTGGCGCCGACGAGCCAGTGGCGAGACGATGTGGCCATCGTGCGGGGGCTCGGGTTCATACCCATCGGGGGTGAGGGCGTGATCTCCGGTGTGCTGGCTCAAGGCGCTGCGCTGTTGCCGATTGGGGGTCGCGTGCTCAGGGCAGCCGTGCCGAGCGCTCTGGCGACGGCGGTCGCTGCGGCGCTGATCTATGGGTTTGCCCGGCGCTTGCTCGACAAAAACGCGCTCTCGCCGCGTTTGGGGCCGCTCTTGGCTTTGGTCGCCACTTGGTCCGTCGTGCTCGGGCCCGCTTGGCAAGCGGAGTCGACCGTCGCTGGCGGCGCCAGTGTGGGCGCTGCGCTGGTGCTCGCTGCGGCGGCTTTGCGGTTTCGTTTTCGCTTCGATGCGCGGGGGTGGCTCGGCTTCGGACTCGTGCTGGGCTTGGCCACGCTCGAAAGCCGGAGCGCCGGACTGGCGTGCCTGGTGCTGCTTGCCGCCGACAGCGCGCAGCTCAGGCAGCTGCCGAGCGCGCGCGAGCTGGTCCTGCTCTTGGGTGGCGCTTGCCTGGTCGTCGCCCTAGGGCTTTTGCCGTTCGTGGCTCGGCCGCTCCGCGGGGGCATCTGGCTCGATTTCGACGGCGAGCTGGCTCGGCTGACGGCGGCCCAAGCGCTGCCCGTGGAAAGCACGCTACAGGCTTGGTTCAGCCTGGCCGGTCCGGCGACGATCACCGGCGCTGCGCTCGGCGGGCTCTGGGCGCTGTGGCGGCGCGTCACTCGACCCTGGCTGCTGCCGCTCCTGGCTTTTCCGCTGCTCGACCTTTGCCTGCCTGCGGCGGCGCCCGATGGCTTGGCGGAAGGTCTGGGCGGTCCGCTGCGGCTCCTGGCACTCGCCACCCTTTCGCTGGCCGCTGTTCTCGCGGCGCACACCCTGGCGCTGGCGCTCGACCGGGCTCGCGTACCGTTCGCGCGGCCCGTGCAGGCGCTCGTGGTGGTGTTCTGCCTGGTGTTGGTACTGGTGACCGCCGAAGAGTCGGGGCAGCTCACCGATAGGCAGGCCAATGGCGCTGCCGAATCGTGGACCGACGAAGCGCTGGGCAGCCTGCCGCGCGACAGCTTGCTGATGGTGCGCTCCGAGCCGGCGGCGTTTCGGCTTTGGGCTGCCCGCGTGGCACGTGGCGAGCGCCCGGACCTGACGGTCGTCGCCCTGCCGCTGCTGAACCGCGGCGACAGCGCGGCTCGCCTGCTGCAGCTGGAGCCGAACCTCGCGCCGTTGATCCGGGAGCTCAGGATGACCGGCATGCCCAGTGAATACGCCCTCTCGAGCCTCGCCGACGCGCGGCCCCTGTACCTGGAGTTCGACCCGAGCTGGGACCGGCGCTTGCTCGAACACGTGCTGCCGCACCCCTTTTGGCTGGAATTTGCTCCGCACGCGCTGGGCCGCTCGGATCGAACGGCGGCGCTCGAAGAGGGGCGCGAAGCCTTCACTCGCGTGATGCAGGCAGCGAGCAAGCCCCTGCCCGACAAAGCCACCCTCAGCGTGCTCGGGACCGGGGCACGCGAGCAGGCGGTGCTCTTGGCTGCGCTAGGCGACCGGGACAGCGCCGCGGCGCTGGTGGAGCAGCTGGAACAGGTGCCGGAGCAAGGCGCTTTCGTGAGCGCCATGCAGGCCCACCTGAGCGCCAAGCGGCGCGGCGTCGACTGGCTGCGGCTGCTGCAATGAGCAGATGTGGCATCATCCCGGCGCTGCCATGAAATCGAACGCGCGACTGGCTGTCTTTTGGCTCGCCCTCGGCTGGTGCGCGGCATGCCAGTCGGAGCCGACCACCCAGACGTCGAGCACCCAGACCAAGCAGCACGAGCTCAGCGCTCGCGCGAAACAGCTCGAGGCCACCTTCCGCGCCATGAACCAGAAGCTCGCCCGGGCGGAGCCGGCGAGCTGCCCTACGACGGAAATAGCCACCGCTATCCAACGCAGCGGCAACCGCAGCGTGCCGTTCATCGATGAACGGTCTCTGGCGCTCAGCGCGGCGGGCAAGCCTCTCGACGCCGGGCTGCCGCTGGCGCGCCTCGCGTCCGAAGTGCTCGCCAAGCGCCGCCCCTCGAGCCAGGCGACGGATGACAAGAGCGCCACCGACGCCGCCTTCGACGCGCTGTCGCTGGCGAAAGAGCACGACTATATGGCGGTGCTCCGCTACAAGCTCACCCCGCCGCGTGCCGATGGCCAAGGCTTTCACGGCGGCGAGCTCACCGGCACCCTGGCCCTGTTCGAGCTCGCGAGCGGCAAGCTGGCCTGCGCGGCCCCGGTGTTCGCCCAAAG
This sequence comes from uncultured Myxococcales bacterium, assembly GCA_965651135.1. GTDB lineage: Bacteria > Myxococcota_A > Polyangia > Polyangiales > Polyangiaceae > JAICQQ01. Next base: position 4,330 of record CBFGRJ010000269.1, on the reverse strand, counting down.
CCACGAAGAAATCGCCGCCAAGGCAGGCCAGACCCCACAACAAGCCGCCGACAAGGACTTCGAGCTACAACTCAGGCGCGCCCTGCAACAAGCCTTCAACGGCCTGACGCCCGAGCTGCACCTCGATGTGCGCTAGCGGAGGCGGAGAGATTCGAACTCCCGGTAGCTTGCGCTACGGCGGTTTTCAAAACCGCTGCCTTCGACCACTCGGCCACGCCTCCGTGGATGGAGATAGTGGAAGGTAGCGAAGTAAGCAAGGGGAGCGGTTTTGAAACAAAAAGCGGAGCAAAACCGCTGCCTTCGACCACTCGGCCACGCCTCCGTGGATGGAGATAGTGGAAGGTAGGGAAGGGCGCAAGTGGGCGGCGCGCAAGGTGCTAGCGCTTGGCGCCCACCAACACTTGGCCGCCGATCACCACGTGGCTGATGCTAGACGTGTGGCGGATGTCTTCGAGGGGGTTTTTGTCGAGCAGCACGAGGTCGGCCCATTTGCCTGCCTGGAGCTTGCCGAGGTGGTCCTGAGCGCCGAGCGCTCCGGCGGCAGTCTCGGTGGCGAGCCGGAGCGCCGCGGCGGGGGTCAGCCCTGCTTGAACTAGGCGGGCGAGCGCGACGTGGAGCGTGGGGCCATTAAGACGGTCATGTTGTAATGCCCCGCTGCCGGCCAGGAGGGGTACGTGCTCGGCGTGAGCTCGTTTCACTCCGGCCAGCCACGCTTCGCTTTCCGTGGGCGCTGGGAGCCAATAGATCTGGGTGCGCGCGAGCAATTGCAGCAAATCGGCGTAGAGCTCGCTGCCCGGCGTCATGGACCCCACCGAATGCAGGCCGAAGACGGCGGCGCTCACGATGTCTTTGGGCTGGTAGCTCGGCGCCGAAATTGCGAGACCCTGGGCGTGGGCCTCCTGGGCGATGGCTCGGCGCAGCGTCGGGGACAGCGTGGCGTGAAGGTAGACGCTGCGGGCTCCGGCCAGCTTGGCGTCGCGTACGGCTTGCCGAGCCTCCTCGGGTGTGGCGACGAGAGTCGAGCCTTCGTAAAGATACGGCGTGGTTTCTATGATGGGTCCGGCCGAAAACAGGCGCGGGGCGCTGTCGCCGAAGGTGTCGCGCCGGTCGTTCCAGCTGTCGAGCTCGGCTTGCCGGGTGCCCACGTCGCGTACGGCCGTGATGCCCTGCGCGACGTAGGCCGTGGGATCAGCACCGATCTGTCCGGACATGTCGACCAGGCCGGGCAGCGCAAAGCGCCCGCCGCCATCCAGCGTGGTCACGGTGGGGGGCAGCTGATGCGCGGCCTCGTTCCCCAGCCACTGGATGCGGCCATGGTCGACGTAGATCGAGGTGGCCGCGAGGAAGCGGCCGTGCGCTCCGGACCAAGGTCGGACGTTGCGGATGAGTAGCGGCACTTTCGCCGCGGCGGGGGGCAGGCGCACCGGCAGCGCCTGCTCTCGGCCGTTTTGCAGGTCGAGCCTGCGGATTTCGCCGTTCGCGGCAAAAACGAGCGAGCGGCTGTCGGGGCTGAAGCTGAAGTCGTGCCCGCCGACGCGGGACACGCGCCGAACGCTGGCCTCCTTCACCGGTGCGGCCGCTCCCGGGTCGAGCGGCGCCCACCAGATTTCGTCGTTGCGACGGAAAGCCAAGGAGCGGCCGTCCGGGGCGACCCGCGCGTGCGCCACGCTTCCTTCGAGCGCCGTCAGGGGCTCGGGTTGGCTTTGATGATCGAGGGCGATGCGCTGTAGCTGTCCCCCTGCCGTGAAGTAGAGCCATTTTCCGTCACCGGAGAAGTGAGGCGCGGGTGAGGGGCCTCGGGTGGTGGCGAGCCGCTGGCGCTTGCCCGTCGCGAGATCGACCAGCTGCACCTCGGGCACACCGTTTTCGAGGTCGGAGTAGGCGATTTGCTGACCCGAGGGGTGCCAGGCCGGCTCGAAGCGGACATCGTGCCGGCTTTGCGCGACGGTGGTGCCGCGGCCACCGGCGAATGGTGCGATCCGCAGCTCGTGCACGCCTCCCTCGCTGTGTTGGTAGAGCAAGCGCTTGCCGTCGGGAGAGGGCGCCGCGGGGCCGTATTGGAAGGCGTGACCAGGTATCAGGCGCTTCGCGGTCTCGCCGCCTTGGGCTTGCTGCCAAGCGTAGCCCGCGGCCATGAACACCAGGCCAGCCTGTTCGGGCAGCAGACGGGGAGCGAGGAGGGCGGTCCGAGCCTTGTTGGGGTCCGCGGAAATGGGTCGCAGGGGCGCACGAGCCAAGAGGTCGAGCTCTGCTGACACGGACAGAGGCAGCGCCGCTCGCTCCCCTGTGGCCCTGTCGATGTGCCAGAGGCCGCCGAGCTCACCCAGCCACACGCGACCATCTGCCAAGCTGAAGCGGGGCGCCGGATGAGCGGACGCGAGCTCGCCGATGGATTTGGGCTCGCCCCCAGGTAGCGTTGCTTCCAGCAGCGAATCGGCTCCCGGTGGCTCTGAGCCGGGGGCAAGCAGCGGGCCCTGGCGGAGGATGACCACCCGGCGCTCTGGGTCGCCCACCACGCTTCGGATGACGCCGTCCACATGCAGCTGGACGGCGGTTTCGCCGGGTCGAGTGCTCAGCACCAGGGTGCTGGTGGCGCCCTTACCGCCGCTTTGCACGCTGAGCTCCGACCAGAGCACCTGCCCGTCGTCGAGGGTGGTCACCGCTTGGATGGCGCCGACGGGGCTCAGCGTCGTGACCTTGCCGGTGGCGAGCTCCACTTGGCGCACCTGCGCCAAGCGGCCATCGGCTCCCACGACGCCAGCGTCTGCCCACGGGCCCGCCGCCTGATAGCTGAGGTACACGAGGCTCTTGCCGTCGCGGGACCAGGTGGGCTGCCCAGTCCATCCGTCGGCGACGACTTCTTCGATTTGACCCGTGCTGAGGTTGAGCAGGTAGATGCTGGAGGCGGCCACAGGGTTGCGGTCGGACACGAACGCGATGCGACTGCCCTCCGGCGAGACCACCGGGGCTGTATCGTAGTAGGGGCCGAAGGTGAGCTGCTTGGCGTCGCCACCCTTCGTGGAGATACGAAACAGGTGACCTAGGGCCGTGAAGGCCAACCACTTGCCATCGGGTGCCACGGCCACGTCGGCGGCCGTGACCTGGCGCGCGTGGATTTCGAGCTTGTGCGTTCCGGGCGTACTCGACGGGGTGGTGTCCGAACCGGCGAGGCTCGGCTGTGGCGCTGGAGACGCCGGGGCAGCGGCAGGGCGCTGCGGTTCCGCGCAGCTTGCCGCGGCCAAGCTCAAAGCCAAGGTGCAGAGCCCGATGCGAGCCAAAAGTCGATGCGCGTGAGTGTCGTGCATGATTTCCCTCGAGGTCCCTAAGGCTGCGATCGTGGGTTGGCTCTTCCGCTGGCGGCAAGACAATAGTGGCTCGCGACGGACGCGATGGGGCTACGATACGGGCGTGTCGCGGCCCAAAGTCCAGTTAGCTCGCAGTTTTCCCTTTTGGGGCTCGTTGTTCCTGGTGGCCTCGGGCTTCGGCGCGTGCGGACCGGGGCTGCCCTCCACGGTGCCCCTGGGCGGCTCGGAGACCGCCGAGCAAGCTTCACCCGCGCCCCCGACCAACGATCGCGAGCCAGCCGACGAGCCCGCGGGCGACTCAGAGGGTGCGGCAGGCGCGGGCAACGACGCGGATTCTGAGGCGGAGAGCGAGGCAGACAGCGCGCCCTCAGCCAAAGCCTGTCAGGACGACGCTGGAGTCGCCCCCGAGTGCGGTGAGCTCGAGACGGGAGCCTGCGGTGCGCTCTTCGGCCCGATTTGCGGTAGATTGGCGCGCTCGCTCAAGCCCAAGGTCGCAGGCGCCATCGTCGACTGCCTGCGGGAAAAGAACCGGAGCTCCGAATGCGCTGCCCTCGAAGCTTGCGCCGAAGCTGGCCTCGAGCACGCGTGCAGCACCGAGGCCGAGGCGACGCCGTGTCGCGAGACGCTCGAACGCTGCGCTGCCTCGGGAGGCGCGAGCCCTTGGGCGACCCAAGAGCGTTGCGAACGAGCGCTCGGCGCCTTCACCAAGGCGTCCCGAACCAAAGTGCTCGAATGCCTGCAAAAGAGCTGCGAGCTCGGGCGCTGCTTCACCGAACCGCTGCTGAAGGGGTCGCCTTAAACCGACGCCGGGGTATCGCTGCGCGACGGCAGCGGCTTTTTCGAGCGTGCCGCGGGCCGCTTGGACGCGGTCGAGCCGGTGGTCTCGGCCGGGCTACTGGAGGGAGGCTTCTTCGAGTTGCCGCGCTTGCTGGTCGCTTTCGATTTGGCGGTTGCCTTGGTTGCCTTCTTTTTCGGAGCGGCTTTTTGGCTGGCTTTTTTGGCGGACGCTTTGGGTTTGTCGCTGA
>CBFGRJ010000268.1:0-10041 GCA_965651135.1 uncultured Myxococcales bacterium | reverse complement strand
CCTCATGTGGGGGTTTCTGGGCGCCGCTCTAGTGGGTAGCGCGATCGGGGGACTGTTCGATCCGATCTGCATCGCCGTGCGGGCCATTGGGTTGGGGGTTTTGCCGGCGCTGCAATACCTCGGCATTCGCTCGGCCGACGCGGTGGCGGAGACAAACATGCGCCCCCTTCAATTGGCCAGCGACGGTGCGCTCGACTTCTTGGCTACCGAGGTGTGGACCAGCAATCAGGTCTACTTCCACCAGACCTGGTTCATCGTGTTCCTGCTGGTGGCGATTCTGTTCATGAATCGCTTCATTCCCCGCTTCTGGTGCCGCGCCTTGTGTCCCCTGGGTGCATTTTTGGGGGTGATCTCGCGCTTCTCGCTGTTCGGGATGGAGAAAGATCATTCCAAGTGCACCGATTGCAACCTGTGTTTGGTGCACTGCCAGGGAGCCGACAGCCCGCAGGGCGGCGTCAAGCATCGGCGCGACGAGTGCCACGTGTGCTTCAACTGCGAAGCCGCCTGTCCCGAAGACGTCATCAAGTTCCGCTTCTTTCCCGGCCTCAGAAGCGAGGTGATGAAGCCTGATCTGAAGCGGCGCACCGTAGTCGCATCGGCCGCCGCAGGCGCCGTGGCCATCCCCGCCATGCGCATCGCCAATTGGCCCGATCGCGCTTACAGCGAAAAGGTGATCCGCCCGCCGGGTTCGGTAGAAGAGCGCGAGTTTCTCGAGCGCTGCATCCGCTGCGCGGAGTGTATGAAGGTTTGTCCGAACAACGCGCTGCACCCCGCCTTCTTCGAGGCAGGGGTCGAGGGGCTTTGGACACCGATTCTGATCCCACGTATCGGTTACTGCGAGTTTTCGTGCGTGCTCTGCGGTCAGGTGTGCCCGACCGGCGCCATTCAGAAGATCGACGAAAAAGCCAAAATGGGGTTGGGCCAAAAGCCCATTTCCATCGGCACTGCGATGTACGACAAGGGCCGCTGTTTGCCGTGGTCCATGGCCACGCCTTGCATCGTCTGCGAGGAATTTTGCCCAACCTCACCCAAGGCCATTTGGGCGGAAGACACCGAGGTCCCCAAGCGCGACGACAAGTACGTCGCGAAGGGCGAACACGCCAAAATGCTCACGATCAAGGTGCAAAAGCCACACGTCGATCCCTCGCTCTGTATCGGCTGCGGTGCTTGCGAAAAGGTCTGCCCCATCGTCGACAAACCCGCCGTGTACGTCACCAACGCAGGCGAAACCCGCTCCAAGACCAACGTGATCCTGCTCGAGAACACCTCGTACGGGCAGACCTGAAGCGGGCCCAGTCGATACCGTTGCCGGCTATTGGCGCTCGTAGAACGTGATACTGACACCGCCGGCGCCGACACCTGGGGCGGAGCTCAGATAAGCCTGAGTGTTGAGGAAAGCGAACTCGCCGTCCACGGCTGCTTCGAACCATGGGATGAGCTTACCGGCGCCGCAATTCCTCACCAGAATCAATTCGCCATTGTCCGGAGCCAGCGTGTACCAGGCATCGAGTGAACCCGAGAGCTGATAGTCGGCACCCCCGAATAGAATCTTACCGTTCACCCTGCCCGTGGTGGTTCCGCCGGTAATGGGGATGACGTTGCGGGATCCGTACTTGGCGTTGGGGATCGAGAACGAAGCACCCAAAGTGACGTTTTCGGTAAACACCTCCGGGCCTTGGTTGCCCGTCGTCGTGTTGCAGTCCCACGGCTGCGGCGGCACGCCATCGGGTTTCTTGATCTCGACGCGCGGCTCGCCTGCCGTCACGTTGGAAACATCATAGACGGTGAGAGTCATTTTACCGTCCGCCACCTCGCGAGTGGCCACCCACGCCCCCGTATTGAGGAACGCATAGCTGCCGTTCGTCGTGGCTTCGAAATCCGGAACTACGCGGGGCGTTGAGCTCTCGTCCGCAGCGACGCCGCAGCTTCGCACGAAGATCCGAGAGCCGTCGCTGGTCTCGAGAATGTTGATTCCCTGGTATTCCCTGACGCCGTTGGAAAGCTCGAGCTCGTATTCTAGGCCTCCGGTCATCACGGAACCCTCCAGCCGGTCGCCCGTGATCGTGCCACCGCTCACATCGAGCAGGCGCCGGTAACCGTACGGCGTATTGCCGACCTCGTGCTCGGCACTGATGTCCTGCGTAATGGTGAACGCAAGCTCGCCCTCGGTGGGCGAAGGAATGCCGTCAGCCATGCCACACGCCCACTTGGGGTCGGGAACGATCGTCGCATCTTCCGAACTGCCTCCCGTGGTCCCGCCCATGGTACCGCCAAACGTGCCGCCGGCACCCGTGGCGCCTCCCCCTCCGTTGCCACCGACTCCACCGACGCTCCCATCCGAAGTGCCGCTCGTCGTGGCGTTGGACATACCCCCGCTGGAGGAACTGGCAGAGTCTGTCGTCATCGATGCGCCCCCACTCGAAGACTGCGCCGAGCTGGTCGTGCTCGCGGCGGTAGAGCCCGTAGTGGTCACCGTGGTCGGGCCATCACCCGTACCGGTGGACGCGGTCGTTGAATTGGAATCTGTCGAAAGCGACGAGCTCGAAGCAGGCGCGTCCGAACCGTTCCCACAACTGGCCAAGAGCAGCACTCCCGCAAAAGGCGAAAGAGTCTTCATCGGTGCACGATGCAAGCCGAATCTGATGAACCGAACAGCGCTCTGGGTGTTCATCACTATCTCCCTGAATGGGGCGTCAACCGGGATCGTTTTTGGGGGGCCACTATCGTCGCATGCGCCGCTACGGGTTCAAGCGTCAAAACAGGCACCGCAAAGACAACTTCGACGAAGGCTACCACTGGCAGGTAGCGACAACTTTGACACTTGTCCAAAGGCCCGAGCGTCAGCGTCGGCTAGCTGCGCACCGCTGCAATCGCGCTTTCCCAAGCCTTCGCCTCGCCACTCTCGAGCACGTCACGTGATTCGATGCTCCCCGGCAGGGCGCGCGACTCTTGGCTAGAGTGCGGATGCACTCGCAACGTCACACGGACCACCGTACCGGCGCGACGCTCCCCGACGAAGAGCGCCAACAGATCCGGACCCACCGCCCGCCGCGGGGCTGGCAACAGCGTGAAGCCTTGACCTTGCGCTAGGCGCGCCGTTAGCCCGACCAACACTTGATCGACGGGGTCTTCCCAACGGCTCCGTGCACCGGGCATGCCCGCCGCAAGCCACTCGGCCAGTGTTCCCGAGCCCTGCCTCTGAATGCGCAAACCGTAGCCCTGACGTGCCAGCAGGTTCTCACATTCGTCCAGGGTCAGCGAGGCGTCCAAGTCTGCCAACAGCGAATGCCGGTCGAGAACGCAGGGCTCCTGAGCGACCGTGCGCCGGCTTGGCTCGAGCGCATCGTTCGCCGAATCCGGCAGCAAAGCCCCCGGGTTGAGGAGGCTGTCGGGGTCCCAAGCACGTTTTACGGCACGCATCAGCTCGAGCCCGTGACCGAGCTCCGCGCGCATGAACGGTGCCTTGTTGCGGCCCACGCCATGGTGATGGCTCAACGTAGCGCCGGCACCGATGGCGGCCTGCAGCGCGGCGGGCCAGAGCTCGTCGTAGAGCGCCAGCGCTCGAGCGTCGCTGCTGGCTCGCGCGCTGAAGGTGAAATAAATGCTGCAACCGCCGGGGTAGGCGTGGCTCAGGTGAGCCAAGACCACCACGTAGCGTCCCAGCGCGCGTCGTACGTCATCGTAGACCGCCTTCAGCCTCGACCAAGGCGCGGCTACTTCCATCGTGTCGCTGAAGGCGCCCATACGAAAGAGCGGAGACTGCCGATAGCTGACGGAGTAGCGATGCTTGAGCCAAGCGCGCGCGGGCGCTTCGCCCAAGCTCGTACCCGCATATCGCGCGCAAATGAGCTGAGCATCGGCGCTGTCTCGTGCCGTCGTGGCGCGCTCGCCTTCGAAAATCAAGATCATGCGGCAGTCTTGCAGCAACCGTCCTTCGAGAGCACGCACGGCGCGGTTGATGGCGCGCGGAATCTTCAAAGCAGCGCGCAGAACCAAAGAGGGATCGCGCGGCGCGCCGCCGTGGGATTTCGACGCGGCAAGCGCGGTGTCGAGCGCGTCGTACAAGCGGGCGACTGCCGGGCGCAGTCCTGCTTGATAGACCTCGCGCAGCGCCTCCCAGCCCTGCTCGACGTTGGCGAACGAATAAGCCGAAAAGGCGCGCGCCTCTGGAGCTCGATGCAGTCGCAGGCGAGCTCGAGTGATGATGCCCAAGGTGCCTTCGCTGCCCACCATGAGCGGCGTCAGGTTGGGCCCTCGGGCGCGCCAGTGCATCGGCACGCGTTCGGCGGTACCCAACACCACATCCGCCCCGACCACCATGTCTTCGATTTTTCCGTAGCGGCCGGAACACTGTCCAGCGCCCCGCGCAGCAAGCCAGCCACCCACCGTCGAACACAAAATGCTGGACGGGAAGTGGCCCACGGTGAATCCGCGCGCTTGGAGCTCGTTTTCGAGCGTGATCCCCAACATGCCCGCGCCGACTTCAACCAGGGATTGTTCCTGGTTCACGCGGTAGCTCGCCAAGCGCTTGAGATCGACGACGATGGTCTCTGCACTCGGCGCAATCGCGCCGCATACACCGCTGCCCGCGCCGAACGGCACGATGGGCGTGCTCGTTCGTCGCGCGAAGGCGACAATCCGCTCGACCTGTTCGTCGGAATCGGGCCATACGATGGCCCTCGGACCGCTCGGGATGCTGTCATGAGCTCTGACCCGAATCAGGTCTCGCGGCCACAGGTCGCGCCCGTACACCACGCGATCCGCCGGGGCGTCGCTCACGCGAAGCTCCGGGTCAATCTGACGTAACTCGTCGGCCGCGCTCACGAATGACTTGTAACGCGGCGGCAGGCAGACGTATACGTGGCAGCCGAGAAATGGCGGCTCCTCGCAAGATTTCATGGCGCATGACGCTGCTAGCGTGCGCCACGGCGTGGCTCGCCGCGGCCTGCGGTGGAACCTCGGGCAAGTCCGCCGAGTCGGCCGCTGACGCGAGCGACGAGGCCGAGAGGGAGTCGTCCTGGGACGAGGAACGCGAAGACGGGGGCGAGGCCGGGCCAAGCACGCCCGCAGGGCCCGACTGCAGCGATGGGACCTGCTTCGAATGCGGCGATGGATTGTGCCCGGTCGGCTTCTACTGCGACGAGCGAGCCCCGGGGGGGCCCGCGTGCAGCTGGCTTCCCGAATGCGCCGAGAAAGCCACCTGCAGCTGCGTGCTCGGCGTGCTGGGCAGCTCGTGCAGTTGCGACGATAGCGACCAGGGGCCTCGCGTCTCCTGCGAATAGCTCGCTCCGCTCATGACTCGAGCGTCGCCTCGATCACCAAAGTTTCTGAGTCGGAGTCGAGGGCTTCTCCGCCAAAGCCACCATGAACGGAGACGGGTGCCAGGCCAACCGCGAGCAGGTGACGCTCGAGCTGGTCTTGGAGCAGATAGCGCTGTTCGATCGTAGCCGTGTGCACCAGGTCTCCGCGCTGGTCGAAATAGTCGTAGTGCACGTCCAGCCGCTGGCGTGGCTTGTCCCAGGAGCTTCGCTCGTACACGGTGAGCTGCCGCCCGTCGTGGTTCAAGCTCACGATCGGCTCGCGCTCGTCGTCCGCCTGGTCGCTTGGCTCGCACTCCGAGTGAAAGCCGTCCGCAGCGTACACATCGAGCAAGAGTCGCCCGTGGGGCGCCAGATGCCGCCGGCATCGCTCGAGGCACTCGCTCACGGCCGAGTCGTCGAGCAAGCAGAACAAGGCCGAGTAGGGGATCAGCACACGGTCGTATCGACTCCCCAGCTCGAAGCTCTGCATATCACCCAAATGGGCGGAAAATCGCGAGCCAAGCTGCATGCGTTCGATGGTTTGCCGGGCAAGCACCAAAAGCCCGGGGTCTCTATCGAGGCCGGTCACGTGGCATCCGGTCCGGACCAAGCGCGAAGCGACTCGGGCATAGCCCACTCCGAGCTCGAGCACGGTTCGAGCCTGCTTACAGCGCCTCACATAAAAATCGACGTCGCCCGCATGCCCGCGATGCAGAAGCGCATAGAGCTCCGCATCGCGCTGGCTCTGCGGCGCCATCGGACCGGGCGCTGCGCGTTCGCGTCGTGCCATGGCTGCGAGTAAACTTGGCACAAACGACCCGCGGCCACTTCATTGGCGAGCGCGGGCGATGAAAGACCGGGCAGCACTTTCTTCGGCCAACGGACCTACGTCGTGAGAATGACCCGCGACCGGCCGCGCGGACATTGCCTGAACTTGTCGATGCGGATTCAGGGCTTGCGCGAAGCGGGCGCCCCCGTCGATCATGGGCAGCGATGAGCCCGGCAGAAGCTCGAGAAACGGCAGGTCGACTAGCCAAGTGGCTCGTGGATAGAGGGCGACCCGACGAGGCGGTCATGCTGCTCAGCGCGTGGGCAGCCAACGGCCCCAATGACAGCGACGGGCAGCAGCTCTTGGCAGAAGCGCTGCGCATCGATCCCAGCTCGGCGCACGCCCAGATGGCCTTTGAACGCATGGAAGGCATGCAGGGAGACCACACGGAGCTCGATGCGGCCATCGATCGCTACTCGTTGGAGGAGCTCAAGCGCCTCGAAGCAGAAATGCGGCGGCCGACGTTCAGGCGGGCGCAGATGGGGTTCAACAACAATATCAAGTGGCAAGACCAGGTCTTTCACGTGCAGACCGAGGACTCCGGCCTCGATCAACCCCACATCGTGACGCACCTGTTCGCGGACGGGGGGAGAGTCGTCAAAAGTCATCGGCGCTCGTATCGGGAGCACATCAACCGCTCCGACGTCGCCGAATACGTTCGCAACTTGATGAAGGGTCAGCACTTCGAGATGGTGCTGGCGCTGCGCGAAGGTCGCTTCAACGCGATCCTGGAAGGTCGGGAAGTGGGCGGTTTGGTGGATCTCACCGAACCGCCGAACGTCGACATCAGAAAGCTGGCCAAAAAGAAGCGCCGCGACTCCGTCGAGCAAGCGCCAACGGCAACGCCCGCCGCGCCCGAGCAGAAACCTCGCTTTCAACTGCGTGTGCTGCGTAGCTTGAGCGGCGGCCCAGAAACCTACGCACCCACGGGAGACACCGCCACGGTCGGCTCGAAGGGGTTCGTTTCCTTACAGGGAGAAGCCTTCTGCCATCCCGAGGAGGCCATCTTGGTGTTTCGCGAGGGACGCTTGTGGCTCGAAGACCTCGACGGCGGCAACGGCGTATTTTTGAGGATCCGTACGCCGGTGGAGCTCGAGATTGGCGATGAATTCGTCGTGGGCGACCAACTGCTGCGCGTAGAAAAGAACCCCGTCGCCGACGACGGACCCGATCCCGATCCGACCTACTTCTACTCCTCGCCCAAATGGCCCTCGTCATTCCGAGTGGTCCAGGTGTTCGAGGGAGGCGCTTCCGGGGCCTGCGTGGTCGCTCGCGGCAACACCCTACAGATTGGTTCGGCGGTCGGCGACCTGGTGTTTCCCGACGACCCGCTGGTGGCCGAACAGCACTGCATCATCGAGGAGCAAGCCGGGGCGGTCGTGCTCACGGATCTGGGCTCGAGAACCGGCGTCTTCGTGAGAATCCGCGGCGAGCAAGAGCTCTGTCAAAGCGACGAGATCTTGGTCGGACGCACGCGCTTGGTCGTCGACCTGCTCGGGGGCAAGGCCGCCTAGCTCTCGGTCGGCAGACCTAACCCACACGCGCACAAAACGAGAAAGGCCGAGGCACGACGTGCCCCGGCCCTTCCCGGATAATGGCGTGACCGAAATTACTCGGCAGCTTCGTCGGCACCCTCTTCAGCTGCGGGCTCCTCGGCGCCTTCTTCGGCGGCGGGCTCGGCAGCTTCTTCAGCTGCGGGCTCCTCGGCAGCAGCCTCTTCTTCCATGCCAGCCTCTTCAGCGGGAGCAGCTTCTTCAGCAGCAGCACCCTCGGGGGCCTCGGCGGGGGGGGTCTCGCCGCCACAGGCAACGGCAAGAGCGAGAGCGGGGATCAGGGCAAGAGTTGTACGAATGATCATTGTGACTTAACTCCCATCCGGGCGGGGGAATGGAAGTGCCCGGAATCGGTGGTGAGATGCCGGAATAGGCCATTCCGGCTCACGACCGTGGCTGTTTTTCGCTACCTACGCATACTAGTACGTAATTTCAGCTACTTAGGAAAAAAGAATGAACAGACGGCCGGTGCGTGGCAGCAACCTTGAGCTCCCCGGGGTAGCGCGTGAGCCGAAATCAGGTCATTCGGCATCCTGAAAGTCTAAACCCTTCCATGGCTCCTGCCCCGCTCCACCTTCGCCTCGTTGTCCGCCCGCCGGCCGGGCCCGACGACTCTCCGGTTTCGGGCAGCCTCGGGGGCCTGGAGGCGCTCGACGACGCCAAGCTGGTAGCGCTCGCGAGCAAAGGCGAGCTATCCGCCTTCGAAACGCTCTATCGACGCTACGCTGCGTTCGCCATCAATCTGGCGGTGCGCATCCAAGGCAGCGGGCGCGACGTCGAGGACATCGTCCACGATGCATTCCTTCGCGCGCACGATCGGCTCGCAGAGCTGCGTGACCGTCAAGCCTTCAAAGGCTGGCTAGGTGCCATCGTCGTCAGCTTGATTCGGAGCAGGCTCCGCAAACGACGCCTGATGGGCCTCGTCGGCCTGGGGCAGAACGAGCCGGTCGACCTCGAATCCATAGCCGCAGAAACCGCAAGCCCCGAAGCCCGGGCGCAGTTGGCTCAAGTCTACGCACTGCTTCAGACCATGCCCGCCGACGATCGCATCGCGTGGACGTTGCGCTACGTCGATCAGCACCGACTCGAAGGCGTCGCCGAGCTCACGGGCTGCTCACTGGCCACGGTCAAGCGGCGGATCAGCCGCGCACAGCGTTTCTTGAAGGACTACTTCGTCCCTGCATTCGCCGGCGATCCCGCGGCAGGAGGGCTGGCATGAGCAAGCCCAAAGCATTCGAAGACCAGCTGTCGAGTCTGCATCGCGCGGAGACTTTGCGCGATAACGCCGATAAAGCACGGGTAGAGCGCATCTGGCGGCGGCTCGAGCCCAATGTGGCGGTGCCGAAGTCCCCCAAGCGGTCTTGGTCGATAGGGTGGGCGCCGGGGCTGGCGGCTGGGTTGGTGGTGGGGTTCCTCATCGGCCACCAATACACGAACGTTCCCGAAGCAACTCCCGGCAAGCTCGTGGCCGAGCCCACCAGTCACGAGCCAGCGGGGCTGCCGGAACCCAGGCGAGCTTCGGATCAATCTCGAACCGAAGCACCAGAACCAACCAAAACACTCGGTCCGCGTGAACCCACGCGTGCACCGCGCTCCGTGCCGCTGAAAGAGACGCCCGAAGCCAGCGTGTTCGCCGAGGTACCGGTGATCGAAACGGCGCCAGCGCCAGCAGGTAGCGCACCCGTTCCACAACCCAATTGGCTCAAGTTGGCCGATCGTGGTGAGTACCAGCGCGCCTACCATAGTTTGGAAGAGTACGGCGGTTTCGATGCAGTGCTCTCGAAAGCCTCGGCAGACGAGCTCATGATCTTGGCAGACGTGGCGCGCGCGACAGGCAACCGGGGGCGCGCCATTCAGGCGCTACGCAGGGTCACCCAAAGCTTCGTGAGCGACCCCAATGCCCCCATCGCAGCCATGACACTCGGGCGCATGCTGCTACAGGCCGGCGATAGCAAGGGCGCCTCCGAAGCTTTTTCCTTGTATCGACGTCTGTCACCCGAAGGCGACTTCGCAGAAGACGCTCTGGCCAGCGATATTCAAGCAGCCGTAGAAGAAGGCAATTGGGACCGCGCCCAGACGCTTGCAAAACAATACGAAAGCGACTTCCCTGACGGCCGGCACCTTGAGCAGATTCGCGAACAGCTCCACGCCGCACAGCGGGCCAACGGTTCCAACCCAGAACCTTCGGAGCCGCTCGGCGAAGAGTCCGAAGTGGATTCGGAAGCGCAGACCGCGCCACCTGCCGAGTCGCCATACCAGTAGCCTGCTCGCTCTCGCACTGGTTGCCTACGCCTCGCGGGGTTATTCCCAAGCGCCTGACCGTTCCCAAGCGCCTGACCGTTCCCAAGCGGCAGGTGAC
>CBFGRJ010000267.1:0-10044 GCA_965651135.1 uncultured Myxococcales bacterium | reverse complement strand
CGCCAGGCTACGACGACGACATTCCGCATGACCTGGTGCACTACGTCGTCGAGGCGGAGCTGGGCTTGTCCAACGGGGTGTACGGCCGCGCCGCGCGAGGTGCCGGCACCTTCATGGCGACTAGTGACCGCGACGAAAGCCCTCGCGAACGCGCGCGCTGGCAACGCAAGCAACGGCGACGCGAACAGGGGCTGCAGCGCAACGACTCTCGTCAGCGTGCAGAAATGGCGAGCTCGGAGCGACTGGCCGCCATTTGCGACGTCGCGTGGCGGCGCAAGCACGGCCAGCGTCCGGACCCGCTGCGCTCGGAGCCAAAGTGCAGCGCAGAAGACTTGCCGCTGGTCGAGCAAGTCGTCGCACGCTTGGACGCCATCGCGCCGTTGTGGCGAAGCCTGCCTTCGGATCGGGAGTTGATTTTCGAATGGCCCAAGCTCGAGCCGACGATCAGGTGATCGCGCCGCTCAGGCAGCGGACGGTGGGATGGACGAGCGGGCTCCCGGGGGCAGCGAGGCTCGCCTTCGGCGCTTGGGGAGGAACTTGCGGTCGAACAGACGCACCCGACGCACGAGCAGGTCCAGCAAGAAGACGACCAGGGCTGCCAAGATGAAGCGGTCTTGCAGCTTTTCGTAGCTGAGGATCTTTTCGTCGCCGGGAGCGAACACCGCTTTGGCTTCGGGATCGAGGGCGCCTCCTCCCACCTTGGCGGCGCGTTCGAGCTTGTCGAGGTCGGGCTCGAAGCTGGCGTATTCGCGGGGGTACGGGTTCGAGATGTGCCCGTAGCTGACGCCCACCGAACGCATCGAGCCATCTTCTGCTTCTTTCTGATGCTCGGCGCGCAACAGAAATGAGCCGTAGCGGTCGAGCTCGAAGTTGGCTTCGTAGCGGCCGGGCGCCACTTGGCGCATGGCAAATTCTCGCTGCTCACCCTTTGGCTCGGGACCCGTGACGTAGAGCTTGGACTGTATGGAATTGTCGAAACGCTCGTCGACGGTGAAGGCGTCGACCACCGCACGCACACGGCCGCCCACCACTTCGGTCTGCATGTCGAGCTCGCGCCGGTGCTTCTGGCGCATGTGCTCGCGCACCAGCTGGCCCCAGAATTTCGAAAACCCGGACCAGCGCAACCAGTCGACGGCCCACAGGTTCTTCACGTCGCTGGTCCAGGCCAGCGACCAACCGAGCCCCACGCGCCAGCGAGCCAAGATGGGCTCACCCCGATCGCTCGACAACACCTGCTGGGCGGGCGGAGCCTTGAGCTGGGTAGCCACGTAGCCATGCAAGAGCGGCGCGGTATTGATGGCAATGCCGCGCAAGAAATCCGCGGGCGCCGTTTGTTGCACCGGGAACCACTCTTCGACGGCTGCCTGGCGCGCGATCAACTCGGTCTCACGCGTGAAGATCTTCGGCAGGCTCTGCGGGTCGGGCACCTGATGGTAACGACCGCCACCGGTATCGGCGATCATCCTGAGCAGCTCGCCGTTGACCTGACTGCCCAGGCCGACGCTGGTGACCGTGATGTTTTCCGCGATCATTGCCGAGACGAGATCGCGGATGCCCTGCGTGGCGGCATTGCCGTCTGTGAGCAAGACCACGTGTTTCTTGCGAGCTTGAACCACCGAGATGTCTTGATAGGCCATGTCGAGGCTGCGGAAGATCTCGGTCCCTCCGCCGGGTTGGATGCGCGCGATTTCATTTTGAATCCGCGAGCGGTAGCGCGCCGGCTGCATCTTGACGTAGCGGGTTGGCGCGGAGTCGAAGGCAATCACCTCGATCAAATCATCGCCCTTCAAGGTGCTGACCGTCGCCTTGCAGGCCTCCTTGGCCATTTCTATGGGCAAACCGGTCATCGATCCGGAGCGATCGATCACCAGTACCATGGCGACGCTGGGCGTTTCTTTGCGCCGTTCGGCGTCCATGCGCACCGGTAAGATGCGCTCGATGGTGGTGTGCGCCCAACCTCCAAGGCCATAACCTGCCTCACCTCCGGCGAACAAAAAGCCACCGCCCAGATCGCGGAGGTAGCGTTCCACCAGTTCCTGAGACGAAATGCTGACCTGCTCGCGGGGCACATCGGACAGGATGAAAAAGTTGTAACGCTCGAGCTCCTTGATGCTGCCGGGGAACGCGGCGGGCACGCGCACGTCGACGTCGAATTGCTGTGCCGAAAGCGCGCTCAACAAGTAGCTCGCGCGATTCGGCTGCCCCTCGATATAGAGCACCTGCGGACGGCCGGGCACATCGAGGGTCAGCGCATAGCTGTTGTTCTCTTCGAAGGTGTCGGTTTCGATGCGGTCCAACTTGAGGGCGTAAGTCACCTCGCCACCCACCCGGACCACGCTTTTGAAGGTGAGCTCGTTTTCGCCGGGCTGGAGCGACACTTCGCGTACGCCGTCGAGCCCGTTGAGCGTTTCTCCCTGGTACAGGCGCGCACGGGCCTTGGTGGCTCGGCTCGCATAAACCTGGGCGACCACATCGAAGGGCTGACCGATGTCGACCTTGTCCGGTGCTTTGAGACTGGCGAGCGCCACCTCGCCCGGAGCCGGCCTCCGATAGGGCACCGTGTACAGCTTGACGCCAAAGCTTTTGGCTCGATTCACCTCGGCCAAGAGATCGCCATGGGTTTCGACCCCATCGGACAGAAGCACCACGCGCTTGAGCATGCCGTGGGGAAACAAACCATAAGCAAGCTGGAGCGCCGCTTGGAGGTCAGAGCCGGCCCCTGGCTTGTCGCGTTCTTTGTCGGCGCCTTTTTCGCTGGCGTGGCGTGTGAGCTCCAGCGCCAGCCGGCCCTCTTTCTCGACTAGGGGCACCAGCCGCGGCCGCTTCGCGAACGTGACCAACTTGAGCTCGTCGTCGCTGCGCTTGGCAGCGTACAGCCGTTCGACCTCGGCTCGAGCGTCGTCCAACGCCTCCTTGGGCACCGAGTCGCTGACGTCGACCAACACGACGGTACACACGTTGTTGGTTTCTGCGGTGCGCACCAAGCGCGAAAGTCCAAGGCCAAGCAGCAGCAAGAATGCAACCCGGAACAACAACGAAAGCACGCGCTGCGGCCAGGGCAGATCGGCCAGGGAGCGCCCCAGCACGAACATGAGCAGCGGCACGACCAAGAGCACGCCTATTGCGCGTGGCTCGAGCAACTCGTAGGTGGTCCCTTCGTGTTGCCACTTGAAAGCGCCGGGCGGCGCCCCGAGCACGAAGCTCCGAAAGGCGAGGAACAGCAGCGCGCCGGTCGCGACGATCACCGCGCCCCAAATCAGCTTTCTGGCTCGGTCGCTCACACCGTCCACCTTCTGTGGTAGCTGACCCACTCGACGATTGAAACCGCGATGACCACGAGCAAAAGATAGAGCCAGATCTCTCGGCGCACACCGACCTGAAAATCGCCGACGGTTCCCGCCTTGGTAGCGCCCAGGGCGAGCTCGGACGCTGGCGCGATGCGGCTCTCTTGTAGGTCGGATAGGTTGGCAGCGAAACGAAGGGGTGGGGCTTCCGCGGCTTCGAGCTGATAAAAGCCGGCGTGTTCGCCGAGATAAAACGCGCGGCCTTCTTTGACGGGCACTTGACGCCGTTTGCCGTTCGGTTCGATCAGCGTGGCGATATCCACCGTGCTTGGAGCGGGAACCCTCCACACCTGGCCGGTGCGGAACGACGAGATGTACGACGTGTCTTCTTCGACGAACGCATTCACCGTGTTCAACACGAACAGGGGCCAGGCGACGCGCAACACGAAGTCACTGTTGCGCGGATCGAACGAGAGCGCGAGAAACCGTTGCCCCGCTCGTGTGCCCGACACCAAAATCGGACCGAGCTCGCTGGCGCCGACGACCTTCTGATCTTTGCTCGGCTTGAAAGCATGCCCCGCCGCGACCTGAATGTCGCCCATGGCCATGAAGGCCAAAAACGGCGACTTCTTGTCCCAAGAATCGAAGCCGAACATCTCGATGCTGCGCCCGAGCTCGACGGGGCTGCCCTCGGCCGGAGGAGCCAAGTACAGGGCAGGACCGGTCTTTGGATCGTGGACGGGCGCTACCGCGTCGTAGATGGTGACGTCGAAGTTCTGAGCGGGCGGGTACTGAGCGGGTGCAATCACCTCGACATCGAGGTACTCGTCGAGCAAAAGCGCCGCTTCGAGGTAGGTATTGCCCTCGGTGACCACCAGTACTCTGGCCCTCCGGCGCTCGGGCATGAGCGCATAGGCGCGGTCGTCCGCGGGTAAGTCGTCGCGCTTGCCATCGGCCAGCTTGATGCTGGCTTCCAGCGTGCGGCTCGCACCGGCAAGATCTTGGTAAAAGCGCGCTAGACTCTCTTGCGGCCTGAGCGCGATCTCGGTCACGTCCACGACGTTGCCGTCACCGAGCAGCGTCAATTCGACGTTGGCTGGTTCGTCGTTCGTATTGGTGAGCTCCAGCATCACCTCGTAGCGCGACTTGTCGAGCGGATATCGGCGCACCGAAAACTCCGTGATCGCCACGTTCTTCGAAGAAGTGCCCACCTTGACGTAGCTGAGCTTCACCTTCGAAAGGTCCAGCTCTTTGGCGATCGGCTCGAGATCGCCCAATGCGCCGTCGCTGACCACGATGATCTCCGCCTTACCGAGCCCGCGTAGCGAATCGAGCGCGAAGCTCATGGCCCGGCGCAAGTCGGCACGCGTGTCCGATGCCTTCACGGCTTCGAGCCCGCTCTTGAGATCCGAAATCTCGTTGGTCATGGTGGACAACGGGCGAATGGAGGCGTCCATTTGGGCCACCAGCATGCGGTCCGACCCGCTGAGCCCTTCCACCATGCGAGTCACCTCGCGCTTGGCCACTTCCAAACGATTCGGTGCAACGTCCGTGGCTTTCATCGAAGCACTGGCATCGATCAACACCACCATGTTGCGCCCCTCGACGAGGTTCTGTGTGGTCCGCGGGTCTCCCAAGGCCAACAGCATCAAAGCCAGAAGCGCGAGTTGAAGCAAAAGCGACAAGAGTCGCTTGAGCTGCGAAAACAGCGTAGTCGCCTGCTTGTCGCGCAACACCTGCTGCCAGATGCGAGAAAACGGCACGGCCACGGGCCGGCGGCGAAGCTTTAGAATGTAGAGCGCTACCGTGAGCGCTCCGAAGACAGCACCGAGCGCCAGCAGCGTCGAAAGGGGGAGGCCGGTCAGATGCATCAGCGCAAGAAACCTCCCCGCCTGAACACCTGCAAGATCAGCTCTTCGAACTCCACATCGACCGAAGCCGCGAAGTACGGCACTTGTCGCGATGCGCAGAATCGCTCGATGCTCTGGGTGTACTGTTCCCAGGCCTGCCCGATCTTATCCAGCATGGCGGCGGTCACGGTGAGCTCACGCTCGTCGCCGGTCTCGCAGTCGTAGATTCGAACGTCCCCTTTGAGCTCGGGGCGAGCCTCGCGGGGATCGACGATGTGCATGACGAAGGGTTCGAACTTGTTGAATCTCAACATGTTGATCCCTCCTTCGAAGCCTGCGGGATCGTACAGGTCGCTGATCAGCACGGCCAACCCGCGCCGTTTGTGCTGGGCGACGAACATTCTGAGCGTTTCGGCGAGCTCTGTCGTGCCGCTGGCCTCCAGCTCCCGCAGAAAGTTCAGCACCTTGAAGATGCGGCCCTTGCCACGGGTAGCTGGCATCCTCACCAGCTCTCCGTCGGAGACGCCTACGATCGTCACCCGATCGAGATTGGCCAAACCGACATAGGCGAGCGCTGCGCACAAGCGCCGAGCATGATCGAACTTTTTGCCATCACCAAACCCCATCGAGCTCGAGCAATCGACGATCAGATAGATACTGAGGTCTTCTTCTTCCTCGTACAGCCTGACGAGCAGCTTTCCGAAGCGCTGATAGATATTCCAGTCCACGTAGCGGAAATCATCGCCCTCGACATACTTGCGATGATCCGCGAACTCGACACCGCTGCCCTTCTTCTTGGTCCTGCGCTCGGCCCGCATGCGCCCCGCAAACACGCGGCGGCTAACCATGGCAAGCATCTCGAGCTTGCGCTGGAAGTCGTCGTCGAACAGCTCCTCGTCCGCGCTCGGCCGTTGGCTGAAGCGCCGGGAGACCGGCAAGTGAGCTCGCTTGAACACGTCGAAGAGACTCAAGCTAACTCCTGGCCGAGGGCCCCCATGGGGCGCCCGAAATAGAGGTGCGGACACGCAGGCAAATCACTAGTCAAGCCTTCGACTCGGGGACTTGCTCCAAAATCTCGTCGATGACGGCGTCGGTGCTGACTCCCTCGGCTTCGCCCTCGAAGTTCAGCAGGATGCGATGACGGAGCGCGGGCGCCGTGCTCGCTCGCACGTCGTCGATGGAGGGAGCGAAGCGCCCCTCGAATAGCGCTCTGATTTTCGAAGCCAAGAGCATGGCCTGAGCCCCGCGCGGAGAGGCCCCCGTGCGTACGAAGCGCCTGACCTTTTCGGTAGCCTCTTCGTGATCGGGATGCGTGGCCTGGAGCACACGTATCGCGTAATCTTGCACGGAGTGCGCAACCGGCACACTGCGCACGAGCTCTTGCATCGAGACGATATCGGCGCGGCTGAGCACCGCGTTCACTTCGACATGGTGCCCCGTGGTCGTCCGTTCGATGATCGTATGCAGCTCTTGCCGAGTGGGAAAGGGCACCTGCAACTTGAAGAAAAAGCGATCGAGCTGAGCCTCGGGTAACGGGTACGTGCCCTCCATTTCGAGCGGGTTCTGGGTCGCCAGCACGAAGTAGGGTTCGCCAATTTCGTAGGTCTTGGTGCCCACGGTCACGCGATGTTCCTGCATCGCCTCCAACAAAGCGCTCTGTGTCTTCGGCGTCGCGCGATTCACCTCGTCCGCCAGCACTATGTTCGCAAACACCGGCCCCTTGCGAAACTCGAAGCGCTGAGTGCCGCTGGCTGCCTCGTCGATGACCGTAGTCCCGATGATGTCGGCGGGCATCAAATCGGGCGTGAATTGGATGCGCGAAAAGTCCAGACCCACGGCTTCTGCCAAGGTGCGCACCAACATCGTCTTGCCCAGGCCCGGCACGCCTTCTAGCAGAGCATGCGAGCCGGCCAGCATACAGGTGAGCACGCCATCGACGACGCTGCGATTGCCCACGATGACGCGGCCAATCTCTTCACGGAGCAGGCCAATTTGTTTTTGAAAGCGCTCGATGCTTTCGCGCGCTCGTTCGGTATCCGACATTTGCAGTTACTCCCGGGGTCGTATCAACTGGAAGTAGCGGCGCACGTAGAAACGATAACCAGGAGGTATCTCGTCCTGTTCCATGACGCGCTCCGCTACGGTTTGGTAGTCCGTGTATACTTTTTGGTAACCGCGCCCGACGAAGCCTCGCTGAGCGGCGCCGTAGATCACCTCGCTGGAGGCGGTGCCTTCACCCGTGTCCACCCCTGCGGCGACGACGTCCTTCGTCTGCCCTTTGAGCTCGGTGCTTTCGCCTCCGACGTTCGCATCGTGCCCGGTTCCCCATTCTTTGCCGCCCGGGCCACCGCCGCCGGGTTGATCACCCGGCTTTCCGGCGCCTTGGCTGCCTTGCCCCATACCGGCCATGGGGATTTCTCCGCCGCCCTCACCAGGCACCAGCATCGGTGTGATCTGGCCCGGCCGTACGCCTTGACCCTGACCCTTTCCGCCACCCTGCTCCCCGCCCGGGCCACCCGATTGACCACGCGCCTTACGCCCAAATCGCATCAAGCGCTGCATGCGCTGCTGCCCGCCTGCCCCCTGCTGTCGCAGAATTTCGCGCATTTCTTGCAAGCGCTTGAGCAGCTCTTCTTTCTGCTGGCGGGTCATTTCCTCCTTGGCCATGCGGTTCAAGTCCTGGGCCGCGGACTGGAGATCTTCCGCGCTGGCTCCCTGAGCCTTCATCAGGTCGCGAGCTGCCTCCGCAAGTTTGCGGTCCAGCTCCGACATCTGCTCGGCGCTGCGCTTGCTCTTTTGCGTCTCCCTGTCGAGGCGTTCGAGCTGCCGGTCGAGCTGGTCGAGCTTCTTTTGATCCTGTGCGCTCAGCGAGTTGTCCTGCTTCTTCTTCTTGTCGAGCAGGCGCTTGCGTTCTTTCTCGAGCGCTTCTTTCTGCTCGAGCAGCGACTGGTTCTTCGCTTGACTTGCTTTGCTTGCCCGTTCCAGGGCTCGACGCAACCGGTCGAGCTCGGCTTTGGTAGGGGGGGTGCGCTTGTTCTTCAGCTTTTCGGCCAGCTCCCGCATGGCTTTCTCCGCGTCCGCCAAGCGTTGCTCTTTCAGGGCCTCAGCCACCGGTTTCGACAGGTCGGACTTTTCCAACTCGTGCGCCAGGCCCTTCAGCCCTTCTTCGGTCGCTTCTCGTTCTGCTTCGCCGGCCTTGGTCAGGTCTTTTTCGAGCGTGGCGAGCCTCTTGAACACTTCGCGGCGGTCTAGACGGCGTTCCGCAATATCTTCGATCAATTGGTTGAAGCGCCTTACCGCGGCGAGTGTCTGGGCGTCTTTACCCTGCTGCTCCAGCTCCGTGGTGAGATCTCGAAACAACTCGAGATCGTCCGCGGTCATCACCATCGGTTTGAAGCTCGACGCTGTGGGCGGGACGTAGCGCAACACGCGCACTTCCAGAAGGGCTATGCCCACGAGACCGGCCGCGAGCAGGGCCACGATCCCCGCTTCTTTCGGGATCGTCAAAGGAGCTGCTTTGGACGGTGACAAGGTCCCGACTTTTTCGAGCGCGTCGTCAATGGCTGCCCGCATGAGCGGGCTACGCCGTTCTGCCGGTACTCGCGCAAACTCCAATGCGTTGACCAGTCGCCCCTGCAGCTGGTGATATCGCTCCAAACAGTGGGCGCCATGATTCGGAGCTCGGCGGCTCCAGATCGTGTAAACGACCAGGGCGCCCCACGCCAGCAGCAAGCCGGCGCCGATGCCCAGCAACGCGGACTCGAGCGCTTTGCTGGGGGTGGCGACCTTGATGACAGTCAGTGCGCCAATGGCGTACACGAGCACGGCCGGTAGCCAGACAATCCCTCTCCGGAGCCCCGCCCCCAAACGCAGTCGCACACCGGTCCAGCGGGCGCTCCGCCCCAGCCCCGCGAGGGACGACCGCTCGCTCACGACCTCGAATCTCCTGGCATGCTCATATTGTGCGATGACGTTTGTAACGCGCAAAAGTTCCAGCAGCTTTCGAAGCCGCCCAGAAAAGCCGCTTTTCGCGCCACACGGAGCGTCGGCGGTGGGTAAATCGCTGCCTTTTGGACACGCGCGGGCCCATGGGACTTGGTCCGGATTCGGTGGCCGGATCGACCTCGCATGCCGTCGAGGTTGACCGAAGCATCCCAGGTAGACTCATGATATCTGTGCTGGTTACGCGGAGGCATCATGGCAGAACCCCAAAAAACGACTGTTCTAGTAGCGGACGACGAACCGAGCACCCTAGCCCTCGTGGCCGGACACTTACGAACCAAAGGTTATCAGGTCATCGAAGCTTCGGATGGCGATCAGGCCTGGGAGCTCGCTTGTGATCATCTGCCGGACATCGTGGTTCTCGACGTGATGATGCCGGGCATGAGTGGTTGGGAAGTCTGTCGAAAAGTTCGTGAGACGGTTTCGCTCGCTCACACCGGCGTCGTGATGCTGACCGGTATCGGTGAGAATTTGAACGAGATGACTTCGCCTCTGTACGGAGCGGACGCCCACGTGGATAAGCCGTTCGAATTTTCGGATCTCGATCGCAGTATCGAGCAAGCGCTCGAAGCGCGCCGACACACTCAGTTGAACCTGAGCGAGGAGGAGGAGGACGACGACGATGACGATGATCAAGTCGTCTCTTCGCTGCCGGAAATGGACGACTCCGATTGGGACGAGGAAGAAGAGGCCGTGAGCGAAGCGCTGGCGGAACCGAAGGTGCCGGACTTGGAGAAAGAGCTCGACGACGAGGAGGATTTCGAGCCGAGCGAAGCGTTTGCCGCCGACGAACCGAAGACACTCACCGGCGGCGAATCGCCGAAAGCAGCGAAAAAACCCGGCAAATCAGCCAAGCCCCCCAAACCCGCAAAGGCTCAGCAAAGCGAGGCCGGAGAGCCCAGCGCACT
>CBFGRJ010000266.1:0-10065 GCA_965651135.1 uncultured Myxococcales bacterium | reverse complement strand
ATGGCTTGCTCCTTTGTGCCGAGAAGAGGGGCGGCGCATCGTAACAATTTCCTAAACGGGATCGCGCAAAGGCGTCACCACTGCCAAGTCCGCAACCACCCCCGGACCATGTTTTTTATCGGGCTCATGCGGCTCCAAAAAGCTGACGGTCGCTCTTCCACAGCGGGCTGACGTTACCGCCTCGCGAGTTTCTCGTCCAACAGGCGACGCGCCGCGGCAGATCGTTTTTTAACAGAGTGTTCTCAGCCTGCAGATCGCGCAACTCACGACGTAGTCGCTCAATCTCTTCACGCTCACCTTGGCTCGGTGGCGTGCCCCCTGCAATCTCGGACTCGAAGTGCTCACGCCAACGATGGAGCATGCTCGGACTCACACCCAGCTCCTTGGCGACTTCGGCGACAGTCTTTGAGCCCCGAGCCATCAGGCTGCGTACCGCGTCCTTCTTGAATGAATCTGATCGTGATTTTCGTTCTGCATTGGTGGATCCTCCGGGACAGTAGTCCCTTTGTGGGTGTCCACCAAAACCGGTACCAAACCGGGGCAAGCTCAAAGCGCTTCGTGCTGCATCGATGCGGCGATGTTCGGTGCGATGCCTTCGGGCGTTGAGCACACCACCGAGCCCCTTGAAATATCCCAGATCAACCGGGGCGATGTTCGTTGCGATGCCCTCGGGCGTTGAGCACAGTGGCAAGCGTGGATGGGAGTGAGCGGCAATCTGCTTGCGACGTTCGTTGCGATACGTTCGGGCGTTGAGCACAAATACCCTTTGCTTCCCACGCCGTACATCAGAACGCGATGTTGGTTGCGATGCCTTCGGGCGTTGAGCACCCCTCCCGTGGCAAGAAAGCACCGAACTGAGCCGGGCGATGTTCGTTGCGACCCCGGCGAGCGCGTAGTTCCGACAAGCGGCCTGGCATGGACGCCAGAGCACCCGGTCGGCACCCGAATGATCGACGTGCCCACCGATTTGCCCGAAGGCACCGAGCTGTACCTCGTGCCCGTGGGCGAAGAGGACGAAGATCGCCTCGACATCGAAGCCGCGAATCAAGCTGTAGCCGAGGCACAAGCCAAGAGTGAAAAGCCAATCCCTTGGGCCCAGGTCAAGACCGAGCTCGGCGTGTAGATGCCCCCTTTACGAACTCGAGCTCCTTCCCTCTGCCAAACGAGGGTTGGCTGGGTGGATGGCTCGGTGCGAAAGCGCGTGGCCGCACGCATCGATGGCCTTGTGCGAGGAGCCTCGCCCGTCCGGATGCAGCGAAACAGGTACCAAGTCGTTGTGGGTTGCCGCTAGGGAGGACGAGTTCGCACCTCGACCGATCCGTGAGGATGCCTCAGGCGGTTCGTGGCCGAGCTAGAGCCTTGAGTTGAGCTCGCGGCTACTCCTCGTAGATCCATCCCTGCAGGAAGACGTACTCATCGAACTGGCACTCGGATTCAGTGCTCGCAAATTCCAAGGTGATGCCAGCCGTCAAGCTCTCGAGATCTCCGGGAAAGGCCAGCAGCTCGTCCACCAGGAGCCCTCGCGAGTCTCGTGGGTAGAAGCTCATGACGTAGTTATAAATTGCAGCGTTAGGGGTGGACGTGCCCGAAACGAGATAGCCACCTTCTGCCCCTTCTGCGATCACGGCATTGACGGTCGGGGCGTCGGTGGGCTCGCTCAGTGGATTCAGCGGCGGGAGGGAGGTCATGTTGAATTGAAGCGTCGTGGCGGCTTCGATCATGTCGGCGCTGATATCGTTCTGAATGCCGGTCAGTATGCCGGTCTCGCCCGGGCGCAGGCAACCGTGTGTCGTCGTGAAGTCCTCCTGCCGGTGCGGTGGAGTTTGGGACAGTACGATGATCTCCAGTCCGTCGAGACGCGTGTCGAACAGAAAGCTGCAGTGATCTTCGAGACCAATGTTCATCACCTCTGCGTAAAGGTCCAGCGTGTCGATCCCGGAAGCGGCGATGTACGGCAGGATGGTGACTGACAGTAGCTCAAAGTCTTCGTGCCCAATGTCGATGCTGAGGTTGGGATGGCTGGTCAGGATGCCCTGAGCATTCTTGGCTGGCTCCGGACCGCAGGGTGCCGCGACATTGCCCGTTCCGCCGCCCGTGGTCCCGCTGACGTCGCCTGTCGAAGCTCCTGTCATCCCCGTCGTCGCATTGCTGCCGCCGGTACTGATGGTGCCGGTGGTGCCGGTGGTGCCGGTGGTGCCACCTGTGCCAGACGTCGTAGTCTCGTCTCCCACCGTGGTCGCGCCAGTGCCCGTCGTGCTTGCAGTAGAGGTACCGTCGTCATGGGTGCTTCCGGTGCCTCCGCTGCTTCCGCTGGCGCCGTCTGTATCGATGTTGCCGGTAGTGCTCTCCTTACTTCCCGACCCATTGTCACCTCCGCCGCACGCAATGAGCGCCCCGCACAATCCCGTCGTTCCCAGTACTCGTGTCAGCATCGCGTTCGTTTCCTTTCGTGTGGCCACGAGCCCAGCTCGAAAGTGGCAGTACTCCGCTGCACCCTCGCCCACGCTCCTGCCGTTCCCAGGTTTCAGATACTACCGAAGATGGCGAAAGCTAGTCAACCGGTGGACTGTTAGCGTTTCGATTGCCGTGAACGTCAGCGTCTAATCGAGCTTCGGCACAAAAGACCACATGACGCAGAATGTGGGTTCATCTGAAGCTGCGACTCGGGTGCGCGTCAGCTCTTTGTACACAACGGTAGAGGTGTCGTCTGGCGGCGAGAGCTCACGGACGCATCACGGGTCACAGCTCCCTGCGTAGCCTACAGGTCGACGCGAGCGATCATGAACTTGTTGTTGACGCGGTCGTCGGTGAGCCGCTCAAACCGCTGGTAGTCGCCCAATTCTCGCTTCAGGGCAGCAATCCGCGATGGCTCGGTCGTGACGTACAGCGTACGCACGCCGCGTTTGCGCTGCTCGTCGAGCCAGCGTTTGAAAGGTTCTCCCGATTTGACGAAGGCGGCGACGCGATTGCCCGTATAGAAATTCTCGCCCTTCCAGTTCATCTGGAAGGCCACGAGCGGAGGATCGGAGGTGACCCGCTCGCGATAGTACACGGCGATGCTTTCGCGCTGACCCCAGTGGGGTGCGGCTTGGACCAGATATACATCCAGGCACCAGACGCACCAGGTGACTGCAAGCGTGCCGAGCGAGAGCGCTGCCGCAAGGCGTGTTCTGAAATGAATCATGCAGGCGAACAACAGAGCGGCCAGCAGCACGAAGCCCAAAAGGACTGGTTCGAACTGCAGGTGGTCGGGCCACACGCGCTTGTATTGGTAGGTGAACAGCTGCATCAAGCGCACCTGACCGGGCAACTTCTCGCCGAACGGTGTCAATAGGTCGCGCCCGACGAGCCATGCACCGAGCGCTGCACAGACGCCGTAGAACCCAGCAAAGGGCACATCGGTATGAACCGAAAAACTGCGCGGGTGTGAGCGGCGGACGAACCACCAGGTTCCACAAGCGATCGCGAGCGCGACGCTCAACGACACGCCGCCGAGCACGCGTGGCGCCATCGAGGCGCCGGCGCCGGATAGCCACACCACGCCGCACAAGGCGCACGCGGTCGCAGCCCCGAGACCCAGCACCGAGCGGCGGGGAGGCTGCTCGGCGGTATCGCCCAGCAAGTCGTGGAGTAGAAGCCCGCTCAACGCGGCTAGCGGTGGTACCGCTGGCAAGATGTAGTGGTGGAACTTGGTGCCGGCGATCGTGAACATCGCGAAGGCAGCGATGAACCAGAACGCGAAAAACGCGCTCACCTGTGCGGCAGTCAGCTTGTCGCCGTTGGGTGCGGAATCTGCCTCGCGCGCGACCCACCGGATGAGTCCGCCCGCAGCCAGCCCTGACCACGGGAATAGCCCATAGCCGAGCTGCCACAAATAGTACCGGAAGCTGACATCGATACCTTCGTTCGTATCGTGCACGTGGTCGAACGCCCGCTTGTACATGTCATGCAAGAGCAGCCGCTCCAAAAATGGCGGCCCGTGGCGCGCCACCATTTGCACGTACCAGGGCAGCACCAGCACCACGAACAACAGGCCCAAGCCGAGCGGTTGCATGTCGAGCAGGTGCCGCCAGCGCCCCGTAGCGGCGATGAACGCACCGATCACGAACAGGGGCAGCACCAACCCGGGCGCGCCTTTTGCCATGACGGCGAGCGCCAAACAGTACCAGGCAGCCAAATAGTAAAGCTGTCGCGCTCGCGCTTCACCTCGAACGGACTTGATGAAGAGCAGTAGCAGAAATAGCCAGAGGCACGCTGTGAGCGCCGGCTGAGCCACGGGCATGCGAGGCGTCCCGTTGGTGCAGGCCGCGTTGCCGGGTAGACCGCAATTCCCGCCACCCGACCCAGCCAAAAAGGAGTCCAGGTGTAGCTCGAGCGCGCCCGAGTCCAGGTTCACGCTCAGGTTGAGACTCGCGAGGTAGCTAATCTGTGGCAGCGCGACGAGCAGGACGACCAACAACAAGGCGTGCGACGCATCGAAGTGGAGCTCGCGCCCGAACAGACGGAT
The DNA here is from genome assembly GCA_965651135.1 of uncultured Myxococcales bacterium. GTDB lineage: Bacteria > Myxococcota_A > Polyangia > Polyangiales > Polyangiaceae > JAICQQ01. The sequence continues at coordinate 5,558 of CBFGRJ010000266.1, read as the reverse complement.
GCGCTTGGCATCGACCGTGGCATCGGCATCGGTTGACGCAGCCAGCAACGCAAAGGCCAGGCAAGCCACCATGGGTGCCACATAGGGCATGTCCGTCATCGACTGGTGCGAAAGCAAAAACCAGTAGGGAGTGGTCGAGAGGACCAGCGCCGACAGAAACCCAGCACGGGGGTGAATGACGCGGGCAATAGCCTTGTAAAACAGGTAGCAAGCCAAGAGCGTCATCACGAAGACGGGCAGACGCGCGGCCCATTCGGGGTACGGCGTGTACCCCTGGGCAATGCCGGCCAACATCGTGTCCGGCAGAACCCGCACGCCGAGCAGGGAAAAGCAGAGCCCTTGCAGCCAAAAATCCAAAATGGGTTTGGACCAGAACCAGCCGTCTTGCGCCCACCACAGCGACACCCAGTCGTCGCGCACGAGCATTTCGCGCGCCACCTCTCCGTAGTGGGTTTCCCATGGGTCGATGAGCGAGAAGCTGCCCAGCATGGGCAAGTAGACGAGCGCGTGAAAGCCCAGGAGCCAAAAGCCGTACCGTCGGAGCAGTGGCTGAGAGCCCTGCACGAACCCCAGACTCTGCGCCAATCGAAAGGCGCTCACGCTGGCGATCAAGAAGGTCGCAGGCACGAGCAGCGCAGCGGAAAGGCGCGGCATGGGCAATATGCCGCTCACCGCGAGTCGCAGCGCCACGACGGATGCAACGCCGGCTATGGTCAGCTCGACTAGGCGCCTCGAGATCTCAGTTCCGGAAAGCGGTGTCGAGGCGCGCTGTGGATCTTCGTCGAAGCACTGGAACAGATCGAGCAGGCCAAGCGCCGCCAGCAAGAACGCAACGAACCCAGCAGGAACACTGAAGCCGAAGTTGCGATGACTCGCCATGAGGGCGGTAGTCGCCGCCATACCCAGCACGACGACCAGCGCCGACAGCAGGCGCGGACTCATTCGAGGCGGGGATGAAAAGGCCAATGCGGGTCGCTTGTACGATCGTGCGCGAGCTCTAGCAAACACCAGCCTTCCAGCTCGAAGACCTCGAAAACCCGCATGCCCAGCGCGATGAAATGGTCCTCGACTTCCCGGCGCTGCTCGTGCAATAGCCCCGTGACCACGAGCCCCACTCGGGTTCGGTCGCGGAGCTGTGGGCCCAGCCTCTGCAGAGTGGGGGCCTCGATATTGGCTACGACCAGGTCGAAACCGCCACCGATCTGCTCGAGCGGGGTGCTCTCGAAGCGCGCTTCGTCCGACAACCCATTCAGACGCGCGTTCTCCGTGGCAGAGCGCACGGCGAGAGGATCCACGTCCAGGCCCAAGGCGTGGGTGGCACCTGTGGCGCACGCCACCATGGCCAAGACACCGTTGCCCGTCCCCACGTCGAGCATTGTCAGCCCAGGGGTGGCGCGTGTCCACCGGACTACCGAACGCGCCGCAAGCTTGGTGGTGGGATGGCCTCCCGTACCGAACGCGAGCTCCGGGACGTAACGGAGCACGATGGCCGCGCCGCTCGGAGGTGGGCTCGAAGCGGGCTGTATCACTAAGTCGTCAGTCAGCCATTCGGGTCCGAGGTGCTCGGTCCAGCGGGTTTGCCAGCCGTCATCGAGCCGTTCGTGCGAGAAGGCGGGAGCAGGCACACCCAGGGCCGCGAGACGCCGCTCGAGAGCCACCCGTAGGCTCGTAAGCTCGGTGAGCTGCTCGGAATAGACGACGAGGCAGGTGCCCAACGGCTCTGCGCGTTCCTCGAAGCCTGCCACACCCAGCTCGAACAGGAGCCCGGAGACCAACTCGGCATGACTCGGATCGATTCGAAGCGAGAGCAGGTGCATGGCGCCACCGTGCGCCTTCAATCGCTGGCAACGATGCGATTGCGCCCCGCATTTTTGGCAGCGTACAACCGCCGGTCTGCGAGGCTCAAAAGGGCCGTATGCGACACCGACTCGAGCTCCGAAGCGGCAGCGCAGCCGCCGCTCAAGGTCGCCCTGATTCGCCGGCCCGCATGCTCGATCTCGAGCCCCTCGATCTTTGCGCGCAGCCTTTCGGCCATGGCCGCCGCGCCATGAATGTCTATTCCACGCAGAATGATCGCGAACTCTTCGCCACCGTAGCGGGCAAACACGTCTTCGGTCCTGAGTTGCGTGCGAGCTGCGGCGGCTACGGCTTTCAAGACGGCGTCGCCGGCGGGATGACCGTGGGTATCGTTGATCTTCTTGAAGTGATCGAGGTCGAACAGCACGATGGATAAATGCGTGTCGTGACGACGCCGGTACGAGAGCTCGATTTCGAGCTGAGTATCGAAATGCTCCCGGTTGTTGGCTCCGGTCAGAGAATCGGTAACGCTCGTGGCGTACAGTCGCCTGAGCAGCGCCTCTTGGTCCTCGTCGGTGATGGAGTAGCGGAACGCGGCGACAGGCCCGAGCTGGATCAACTCACCGTCTTTCAATGCGTGCCGCGTAATCAGTCTGCCCTCCACGAATGTGCCATTGGCTGATCCCAGGTCTTCTAGGAGAAATCCGGAGCCTTCGGGATAAATGCGCGCGTGGCGACGACTGACGCCATCGTCCCTGATCCATATTTGCGAATCCGAGTGGCGACCAATCGTGCAGACGGACTGCTTCAAAGTAATGACTTGCCCCATGTTGTTGCCGCGGACGCGTGTCAACAGATGACGGTCGCGGGTTTTTTTTCGGTGCCCGAGGACGTCCGATAGCTGCACGATGGCCGTTCGCTCACCGTCATCGTCGGGCATCAAATCGTCGTCGCTATCGGGCATATCCCGCCATTAACGCTAACACGACTCGAAACGGGTTTCCGTTCGAAAAGCTGAAAGGCCGGCTCAAGTGTTTTGGCAGAATTGTCCGTCTGCTACATTCGCTGCGTGTCCGATTGTTGCAGACTACTGGTGGTCCTCGCTTTGAGCCAACCGGCTTGCCGGGCAGAACCACCGCCGACCACACCGGCGCGGCCCGTGGCCACGGTGAGTCGACCGGCAGACACCCCGAGAGCACGCCTCGTCGAACTGCTGCGGCAGACTCCGCGCGGCAAGCCGGTGCTGGGAGCCTTGGAACCCGAAACCAGGGCGCGGTTGGATGCACTGCTGGAAGGCCTGTCGGAGCCAGAGCGCGAGCTCTTGAGAGCCCACGACAGCCCGATCGCCAGGGAGCGGCCGCTCTTGCACCTCATGGCAGGCGGGCGCTCGCGGGCCGCGTACCTCGCGCTGGCGACCACCGCCGCCGCCGCCCGTGAGTTGAGCCAGGGTGTCACGGAGCCCGCGGGGCTGGGGCGAGTCCTCGAGACCACGAATGAAGTCATTCGCCGTGCAGCCCTCGAGTGGCTCGAGCTAGCCCAAGAGCACCTGGAGAGCGAAAGCGATGTAGACGTAGGCTTTTGTGATGCGCTGGACCGAGTGGCGGGGACGCTCGATCGGCTCGAGCTTCGGTTGGCGGCCCGTGCGCTGTGGGTCGAGCTCGAGGATTCGCCTGCGGCGCGTCTCAATCTGGCACGCGCTGCGCTTTGGAACGGAGACAGGCAGGCGGCGCACGAGCAACACGGCCGTGCCGTGGCCCAAGGCCCGCTGGACGCGAAACTAAAGCTATTTGCCAGCCAAATCGATGAGCTGATCGAGCGGGCGCAAAGAACCGACACTGTCCCACAGACGATCGACGAATCTGTAGAGTATGCGCGTACCTACCTGGCTCTGCGTGACCTTGGAGCCGCCCGGCGTGTGCTCGAACCGCACGCTGCAGCGGCGGAGGAGCATTTGGGGCTCGCCACGATGCTCGTCGTGACTGCCCATCCGAGGCTGCCCTGTCCCGGCGTGACCGGCGGCCTGGGCGACGGCCGGCTCTGCGCGTACTCGCTCGGCCAAACCGTGTTCCGCTCGCCGGAATTTACGAAGCTCGAACCAGCATGGCAATCTGGACGCGGTCGAACGACAGGGAGTGTGCAGGACTATTTGGGTTTGGCCGTGGTCTTGCCGTGGCAGAGTCAGGCGCTCGCGTCTGCCTCGGCGCCCGACATGCCAGAGCGGGCGCGACGGCTCGCCGAGCTCAGCGCCGAGGCAGCGGCCCTTTCACCCGAGTTCTCCGGGCTGGAAGTGTTCAGCCGGGCTCTAGCAACAGGCGCGGAAGCGGCTCGAGCCGCGGCTCCGGGTGCCCCAGCGACGCCGCCCGAATCGGCACGCCTCGAGCTCGTGGCGGCAGCACGAAAGCTGCGCCTCGAGGGGCAGTCGGCATTGCGTACGGCGGCCGTGCTTTCGGTGGTCCTGGTCCTGGCGCAGCACCAAGACGTCCGCGAGCTCTACAGTAAACTCGCCCCGCAGCAAGACCTCGACCGGGAGAACAGCAGGCTGGCGATCGGGGCTTGGCTGGCAGCCGCTTGGGGCGACGCCGAGCTCTTCGAAACGGTCAAGGCGGACGCCATCACGCTGTTGACCGAGCTCGATGGCGGGTCACTGGCGAGCTCGACGCTCGTTTTGCTGCTTGCGGAGGCTGCGACTCTCATCGACCCCACCCCCGAAAACCGGCAGGCGCTCACGCAAGTGACCGAACAACTCAGTGACCCCGGGGTCCCCGTGGAGCTTCGGCTGAGGGCAGCGCTGACGCGAGCGGCACTCGTAGAGGGTAGCGAAGGTGCGGCTTCGGCCGCGCGCCAGCTGGAGCAAGTGCTGGCTGCCCCTGCGCCACCCACCACGCACGACACTGGCCACGAGCTTTACCTGATCGCTCGTGCGCGACATCTATTATTGAGCGAACCTGGCGATGCGAGCCAACGCTTGGCTGACTTTCGCGAAATCTTCGGCGACCGGCGATATCCCCCCAACATCGAGGTGTGGCGTCGCTCGTGGGAGCTCGAGCTCGAGCATCGCGCTCGGGCGGAGGCTTGCGGCAAACGGGCTGCTTGCGTCAAGCAGGCAGCCCAGCAGCGGGACAAGCTCTTGGCATCGGCGCTGGCTACGGCCCCGTCGGTCGCGAGCCGCTTGCACGGCAAGGGCGCACTCACGCTGGGTGAGCTGCAAATGAACATCGACTATGAGCCGGGTGCAGGCTTAATGGCCATCGTGCGCACCGAGCCGATGCTCGTGTTCCTGCCGCTTCCGGCAGGTGCACACGCGCCGCGGGACTGACTCGGGGCGCGTCTTCTGCGCTGTTTTTGGTCCAACATCACTCGCGCCGCACTTCACCAGCGCGTCGCAGCGCGTATTGAAAACCGATAGGACCAAGTAGCTCGTGAATGGCGATCATCGCGATGATCACCGCTTGGACCTCGACACCCCATGTAGGGAACGTGCGGGCCACGATGGTGGAAAGCGCGAGCGTGACGCCGGCCTGACTGATGAAACCGAGCCAGGCGTAGCGTCTCACTGCGGGCTCCGTATCGGAGAACACACACCCCAAAGTCGTACCGCCCCAGACACACAGTGCGCGCGTGCCGGCAAGCAGCAAGGCGAACGGCCATAGCTCAGCCAACGCAGATAGGTCGACCTTGGCGCCGGCAAACGCGAAAAACAAGGCGTAAACCTGCAGCGAGAGTTGCTCGATCGCATGGATGAGATCGGCGCCCTTGGCGCT
>CBFGRJ010000265.1:0-10073 GCA_965651135.1 uncultured Myxococcales bacterium | reverse complement strand
TGTGCGTCGGTACGCCTCACGGAGCCAGTCCAAGTCGATGTGGTGCGATAGCGTGGTGAGAACCGCATTCGGCATCTCCTTCGCCAGTTTCGCTATCCGCTGCAATTTCGTTGAGACGATTTGCGAGCTCGATGTCTCTTTCATCTTTCCTTCCAGTGGTTCCGTTCCCCGGTGCCGCTGCTTTGCCTGGCGCAAGTCCGATTGAGGCTAATCGAGCTGCTGGTTGCGCCGCCGGTCGCGCCCGGCGGTCGCCAATGTGCCACCGAAGGCTCCCGAACCCGAGGGGGCACTCGGCACACTTCGCTTTGTCTCGCCGCATGCGATCAGGACCAGCACAGTTCCAAGCCACCAGGACCGATCACCCTAACGTTCCCGGAACGTGTGGCCGGCTCTTGGCCACATGGCAAGCCTAGAGGCCAAGGTCGCTCGACTTCACGCACTCGACGGGCAATGACTCGCCGCTTCGCCGAGCAACTGCAGTGCCCGGCGCAAGCAGTCCTGGAGCGACCACTCAGCGCTGGCGCTGGGCCGCACGCGGTCAATCGCTTCTTGCGCCTCGTTCGCGCGAAACCCAAGCCCTCGAAGTGCCTGGAACACCCGCGCCCACAGGTCCGCCGCCTGCGGACTCGCAGGTTCGCCGTAGCTCGAGCCATCGCCATGTTGAAAGCGAAGCCCCGTGGTCAAGTCGCCGTAAGCGATGAGCCTGCCCTCGTGAATAGCCCGGTGGTGCGCGGGGCACAGGAGCACAAGGTTCGTCGGGCTATGATCGACGCCTTCGGAGCGTGGGCGGAGATGATGGATGTCACAGTCGCGATTTCTGCACCCCGGAACGACGCAGCGCCGGTCGCGCCGCCGGACCAAACGCCGCACCTTGGGCGGAATGTCTTGTGTGGCACGCGGAGGTTCACCCCCATGGGGGCCGAGATCGAGCCGCTGCGCATCGCAATTTGCCATGGATACGATATCCGGTGAGACGGGAATGGCTTCGCCCGCTCCATCGATCGAACCTTGCCCGCAGCTGTTGCACACAGTGACTGCGACTTGGTAGTTCGCTCGACCCGGATCTTCGGGTCCGCCCAGGATGCGACGAGCCATTGCGAGCAAGAGCGCGTCGTCGTCGAGGACTTCGCCGGCTTCTCGCCGGAGTCGGTCCGCGGCTTCGCGAAACAGGGCCAGAGTTTCGGGGCGGACGTTGAGGTGGAGAGCGTGCTTCTGGGCTTCGGGATCTTTGCGATCGCCGGGTTCGGCTCCGCGTGGGAGGCCGCTCACCAGGCGTTCGACTTGGCGTACGGTCTGGTTGCGAGCGGCGGCGAGCCACTGGCGTTCGGTCTCGGGTGTGGCAACGCGGGTGAGCTCGCGCACTGCGGTCCAGCAGACGCTTCCGGTTTCGAGGGCATGGGCGAGATCGGGCAAGTCTTGCAGCGCCCTGGCCACGCGCAGGCGTTCTTCGGTGACTCGGGGGGTGTGACCCAGCACGCGTTCGGAGTATTCGGCAAAGCTGGCGCACCCGAGCAATCGGTTCGCCTGCGTTCGATAGGCCACGATCAGCCAGTGGGCCTCGTGCCGGTCGAGCTTGGCTCGCGTGAGGGCGACGTTCAGCAGTTCTTCGTGAGCGCGCTGGGCTTGGAGAACATTGGGGATTTCTTGAGCTTGTGCCATTGTGATGCCTCCTCCATTGGAAGAGCTCACCCTAACATGGGGATTTTCGAGGCTCTCACTGGCTGCTGAACGCTCTCATGAGCAAGTTGTTGGCGTTCGAGCCGTTTTCTTTGCGATCGCGCTGAGGAAAGGCGCTAGCGAAGCAGCAATCGGCACTGTAGATGCGATGAGTCTTTCGTGAGCATCACGGCACCGGAAAGCCGTCAACACAAATCTTAGCTGGCACGATATTAGCCGAGCCTGCGCCTCGCGTGGCGCGGAGCTTCGCCCCCATGAGGGGCGCTGGCCCGGTGTGCGAAGCGGCGCCGGCAGCACCAGGCGTCGGGGGCAAATCTCGGCTAAATCAGCATCCCTGATCCACCTTCACGCTGCGATACCCCCATCTCGCGGCTTCCACGGCTCCGCATAGCCCGTTGACCAGCGCGAGCCACGCGCAAGCGTTCTTCGGTGACAGGCGTCGGGAGCAAATGTCCGCTAAATCAGCAACACTGATCCACCTTCACACCTCGATACCCCCATCTCGGAGTTCGCGTTCGGGTCCGCGCTCGGTCCCGCGAGCCCCCATGGGTTGTTGGCCATCGATGGCTAGCTAAATCTCCGATTGTCCCCCCAGAGCAGCCGAGACCAGCTCGCCCACGGCGACCTCCACATCGAGCTCGCCCAGGGTCAATCGACGTTCTAGATCGGCTCGCAGCGCCTGGAGCTCCGGGCGCTCGAACACCTTTCGCTCGAGCTCGCTCACGAGCGCGCGTTGGAAGAGCGCCCCAAGGTTGGCGAGCCGGCGCCGCTCCAGCTCACCGGACGCCGCTTCGTCGGCGAAGCGCTGCCGAAGACTCTGCCACACCTGTTCTACCCCATCACCACGAAGGGCGCTGACCGCCATCACTTGGGGCGACCGAGCCCGGGACAGCGACCCAAGCATGGATAGCGCGTGCGCGTAGTCACGGGCGTACGCCTCGGCTTGGAGTTTCTGCTCACCGTCAGCCTTGTTGATCAACAGGTAATCGGCGTGTTCCAGTATGCCTTTCTTGATGGCCTGCAGCTCGTCTCCGGCGCCGGGCTGCAGCAATACCACGAGCACGTCGGTCAGCTCGATGACGGCAAGCTCGCTTTGTCCGACCCCGACCGTTTCGACGATGATCGGATCGTAGCCCGCCGCTTCGCACAGGCGAATGGCTGCCATTGTCCCCTGCCCCACCCCTCCCGGCACTCCTCGGTTGGGGCTCGGGCGCACAAAGGCACGCTCGCTTCGCGACAGCTCGAGCATACGCGTCTTGTCACCCAACAGGCTGCCGCCGTGGCGCCCGGAGGGATCGAAGGCCAACACGGCGGGACGTGAGCCTTCTAAGAGCGCGATCGCTCCGAGCGCATCGATGAACGTGCTCTTACCAACCCCTGGGGCGCCCGTGATGCCGAGCCGAAGAGTCGGTGACGCTTTGGGCAAGCTCGCCAAGAGCTCGCGAGCAAGAGCGCGGTCTCTGGGGAGGTGGCTTTCCACCAGGGTAATGGCCCTGGCCAGCGCACGCCGATCACCCTTTTTGAGCTCCGAGGTGAGCCGTTCAACGTCCATCGCCGCGCGAGGCCTCGAGAAGCGAAAGCAGCTGTCGAGCCACCTCCGGTAAGGTGGCTCCGGGTTCGAAAATGCCCTTGACCCCGAGCTCGAAGAGCGCTTGTCGATCTTGCTTTGGAATGATCCCCCCCAAGACCACCTGCACTTCGGACGCGCCAAGGGCTGCCAGCTCCTGCATCAGCTGGGGCACGAGGCTCTGGTGCGCCCCCGCCTGAGTCGAAATACCGACCAGGTGCACGTCGCTGTCTACTGCGGCGCGAGCCACTTCGGCAGGGGTTTGAAACAGCGGTCCCAGATCGACGTCGAAGCCCAGGTCACTGAGCCCCGCAGCGACGACTTTCGCCCCTCGGTCGTGGCCGTCTTGCCCGAGCTTGGCCATCAACAAGCGCGGAGGGCGCCCCTCGGCCTCGGCGAAGCGCTGCACCGCGCCCACTAGCTCTTGCCATGTCTCGTCCTGGTCGAAGTACTTTGCGTACACTCCGGTCAACCCTTGTTGTGGCGCCTGGTAGCGCCCGAAGACTTGTTCCAGCGCCGCAGAGACCTCGCCGACCGTAGCACGCGCTCGGATGGCGGCGATGCTGGCCGCGAGCAGGTTGCCGTCCGGGCTCTTGGCAACTTGTACGAGCTCGGCGAGACGCGCGCGCACCGCCTCGGCGTCGCGGGCCGCCTTCACTTGCGCCAGCCGCGCGATTTGCTGGCGGCGCACGGACTCGTTGTCGATGTTGCGCACCTCTACGCTGGGTTCGTCACCAGTCACATAGCGGTTGACCCCCACCTGAACGTCGAGCCCGCGATCGAGCCTGGCCTGGCGCTTCAAAGCCGCCGCTTGGATGGCCGCCTGCGGTACGCCCTGCAAAATGGCGGCGGTCATGCCACCGACCTGCAGAATCTCCTCGATGTGGACCCTGGCTTTTTGTGCCAAGGCTAAAGTCAGCGACTCCATGAAATAGGAGCCACCGAACGGATCGACGGTCGAAATCAGCTCGGCCTCGTCGCGCAAAATGAGCTGAGTATTGCGAGCGAGGCGGGCAGCGCCGTCGCTGGGCAGCGCAATCGCCTCGTCGAAGGCGTTGGTGTGCAAACTCTGCGTTCCGCCTAGCACCGCCGCCAGGGCCTCCACGGTCGTGCGCACCACGTTGTTGTACGGATCCCGAGCCGCCAAGCTGACTCCCGAGGTTTGACAGTGCGTTCGCAGTCGGAGCGACTCCTGCTGCTGTGGCTCGAAGTGCTGCCGCACCAAGGTCGCCCACAAGAGTCTGGCAGCGCGAAGCTTGGCGATCTCGGTGAAGAAGTGCATGCCTATGGCGAAGAAGAACGAGATGCGCGGCGCCACGCTGTCCACGCTGAGCCCACGCTCGACAGCGCCGCGCAGGTACTCGAGCCCATCGGCGAGCGTGTACGCGAGCTCCAGGTCGGCAGTCGCACCGGCTTCGTGCATGTGATAGCCGGACACCGAAATCGCGTTGAAGCGCGGCATGCGTTCGCAGGCATACGCGATCACGTCCTGGGTAATGCGCATCGACGCCTGAGGCGGATAGATGTACGTGTTGCGCACCATGAATTCCTTGAGAATGTCGTTCTGTATCGTGCCGCTCAGCGCTTCTGGGCGGACGCCTTGCTCTTCGGCAGCCACGATGTAGCCGGCAAGCACGGGCAAAACGGCGCCGTTCATGGTCATCGACACGCTGATCTGGTCGAGTGGAATCCCATCGAACAAAAGCTTCATGTCTTCGACCGTGTCGACGGCCACGCCGGCCTTACCGACGTCTCCACGCACTCGCTCGTGATCACTGTCGTAACCTCGATGGGTCGCCAGGTCGAAGGCCACGCTGAGACCCAGCTGACCGGCGGCCAGCGCTTTCCGGTAGAAAGCATTCGACTCTTCGGCGGTCGAAAAGCCAGCGTACTGGCGCACCGTCCACGGTCGCCCCCGATACATGGTGGCATAGGGACCGCGCACGAACGGAGCCTCACCCGGCAGCGAGTCGATGAAGTCCAACCCCTCGAGATCGGCTTTCGTGTACAGGGGCTTGATACGAATCCCCTCGGCGGTCACGAATTCGTCTTGGCCTTCGGACTCGGCGGTGGTTTGCGCATTTTTGGGGCCCATGGCTACAGCATGCAGCTAAAGGACGAGACCTGCACTAACGGGCCCGCTTCTTTTCCAACAGCAGTCGCTCCAATGCTTGTCCGGCAGCCCCCGCGATACGGTCGGCGCGCCGCGTCGCAGGAAACGAGCGCTCGAATCCGGTCACCAGCAGCATCAAGCTTGGGCGCCCGGCCGCGAACGCCGGCACCACGTACACCTCTGGCCCGAGCCGCTCCGACAAAAGGTCGCGTAGAGCCGCGTGCACCAGCGTTTCGGTAAGCTTGCCCAAATAGTGCCCCGACTCGACGGCTACTTGGAAAACGCTGGAGCGGTCCCTAACGATGCTCACATCATCCAAACCGCGCACCTCGAAGCTGGCTGCCTTCGCCACCCACTCGCTCGATTTGGCGGCGAAGACCAGGGTACTGCCGTCGGGGCAAGCGTGTTCCGCGATCAAGTCCACGACCTCGGCGGGGCTTTTGGCCAAAGCCAGCTGCTTTTCCACCTGGGCCAGGTCCGCTTCGCGCAGCTTCGAACGCGTCGCGGCCTCGGGTGTCGGCGGCTTCGCACGCCGTAGATTGATCACGGGTTGTCCCCGCTCGTCGGTTTGAACGGCGGGTGTTGCAGGTCGGCCGGTATGAACCGGCTTTTTCACCAGTGGAATGGGCGGCTGACTGTAAGGCTTGCGAGAGGGTTCTGCCGATTCGCTGCGTGGCTCGTCGACAAGCACGCGCCGCTCGAGGTCATTTGGAGGCTCGTGCACGACTCCCAGCATCTCGTGCACACTGGGAACGAAGGCGCCACCGGTGTAGAGACCATCCAACGCCGCTACCACCTCGCTCATCGGGGCCTTCAGAATGCGAACCGGCGCGTCCAGCTGAAACGAAAACTCCTGTTTCACATGAGCATCGAACGGATCCACGGCAGCCACGTCCACCGTCTTGGTGATGGACTCTTGCCGCACTGGAACTGCCAAGAGACGCTCGCACATGCCGACCGGTAGCTTGGCGCAGAGCTCCGCTTTGGCATGCACCGTACGGAGTGTCGGGACCGACGCCTGCTCCAGCTCCCGCTCCAAAATGGCTTTCAGCTCTGGGCGCCGCGTCGAGAAGGCCTGCACGAACGGCACTTCACGGATGACGGCTTCGAGAAGCGCCACCTCGATATCGGCGCGCGCAGCCATGCCACTCTCGATCAGCCTGCGAACGATCTCTACGCTCATGAACGATCCTGGGCATCAGGACTTCGATGACCTGGCCAATGGCTGCTTCGAAAGAAACCCATGGGCCGATATTAATTTTTTTCGCCTGCGGAATAAACCGCGAGGTGACTCACTCGAAGTGAAAGACGACCTCGGTCTTTCTCACTAGGCCCAGCTCGTCGCGAGCCACGCGTTCGATCGCCTCCGGCCGCTGCCGAATGGCCCCCACTTCGGCCCGCAGCTCCCTGATCTTTTGAGACAGCTCCGAGATCTCTTGATTCGCCCGCTCCCGCTCCTCCTCGAGCTGCCTGAGCCGGGATAGTCCTGCCGGTGAAAACAACATGACGGGCACGGCGACCACCGCCAATCCCAAGATCGTCAGGGGCAGGACCCTTTCGAGCCAGCGCTGACCAGAGCTCTTCATGACTTCAGCATCACACGAACTTGGCCCACTTTGCCAGAAAGTGGCCAGTCATGCCGGCGAGGTCGGGTCAGTGGGCCGCGAATGCAGCGCCAAGATGCGCCTGTCGAGGTATGGTTGCCTGGTTCGAGGCAAAACCCGAAGGCCGGGTCGTTCCCAGCGGCTCCGGCCCGTTCCGAGCTACCCCACGCGCTGGAGTCGTCGATGCTGACCGATATCTTACGAGGAGAGCTCGAGAGACTGTTCGAGCTGGACGAGCTGACAGCGCTCAGCCGAGACGTGCTCGGGTTCGAGCCCAGCGAGGTGGGTGGCACGCTGGCCAAGGGGTCTTTTGCCCATGCTCTCACCTCGCACTGCATCCAGCATGACGCGGTAGAAGCGCTTTGTGATGTGCTGCTGGCAACCAAAGACGATGTCGATCCTCGCATCCACGAGCTACGCGGCGCCGGCATGCTGGAGAGCCCCTGGCTCGAACCGGGAGAGTCCATCGGGCCTTTTCGTGTTGCTCGGCCGTTGGGCAAAGGCCGGGTGGGGACGGTGTATCTCGCGCGCACCGGTGAGCATGATGTTCGCGTCAAGCTGATCCATCCCGCGGCGGCGAGTGATCGGCGCGGCGTGCATCGATTTCTGACCCTGAACCGCTTGATGACTCGCCTGGCCCATCCGGGTCTACCCCGGAACATCGAAACGGGGCGCTCGGGCGATTTGCACTACCTGGCCCACGAGATGGTCGATGGGCAGACGCTGGGAACACGTTTGGCCTGGGCCGGCCCGTTGCTTTTCCACGAGGCGCGGCCACTTTTGGTAGCGATACTAGAGGCCCTCGGAGCTTTGCACCGTGCGCGGCTCTGCCACGGAGCGCTGCATGCAGAAAACATCATCGTGACTCGTGACAGCTCGGGCGATCCGGGGGTCGTGTTGGTCGATGCGGGCTGCGATCGCGTGCGCGTCCAAGATCGACGCGGTTCTCCCGCGCCGGAGCAGATGCTGGGGCACCCCTCGACCCCGCCCGGCGATGTCTACGCTTTCGGAACGCTTTTGTACCAGATCTTGAGTGGGCGTCCGGTGTTCTCGGGGGGAACGCTGAGTGCCGCTCTGGCTCACCTGAGCGAATCCCCACCCGCTCTCGGCCGCGTCGCACTAGCGGGGTCGGTGCCGCGAGAACTGGAGAGTCTGGCCTTCGATCTTTTGGCGAAGGACCCGGCAAAGCGACCTCAAAGCGCCGGTGAAGTGCTCGAACGCTTGGAAAAACTCGGTAGACGCGACCCCGCGCGTCCCCGTGCACAGGTGCCAGAGACCACCTTGACCGGAGCGATAGAAGACCTGCTGCAAGCCCCCCACAGCGAGCCGGCCGCCGAAGCATTGGAGCAGCTGGTAGAGCTAGGCGCCGAACCCGCGCGCGTCGCCGAAGCATTCAGCATGGCGGCAGACATCTTGGAGGGACCTGGCGCCACCGCGCCAGCGAAGACCGCGCTGTTGCTACGGGCTGCGCGACTCTACGCGGGCCCTCCGGAAACGCTCTCCCAAGCGGAGCACGCGTACGAAACCGTGCTCGACTTGGTGCCGAACCACGACTTGGCTCTGGCAGGCCTCGTGGAGCTGAAGAAGCAGAGCGGCAAGTTCGAAGAACTCATCGAGCTCTTGCTGCAGAAAAACGAGAAATCCGAAAACCACGAGGAGCGCGCCGAGACATTCAGCGAGATTGGTCGAATCTACGAAAGCGACCTCGGTGAGCGTGACCAGGCGCTGGTGGCCTTCACGCAGGCAGTCGTCGAGCTGCCGAACGACACCACGCACCTCGTCCGCCTCGAGCAGATCGCGGGCGGCGACGAAAGGGCCTGGCGAGACGTACTTGCATTTCTGGAGGAAACGACCCAAGACGCAGCGCTGGCTCCACGAACTAAGCAAGCCATCCTGCTGCGAATGGCGACCTGGTACCAAACCAAGCTCGCGCGCTTCGACTTGGCAACGCGCTGCTTGGAGGAGGTGCTCGGCTCCGATCCGACGAACGACGCCGCACTCGCGAAGCTCAGCGACATCGCCAGGCGCTCGCAACAATGGCGACAACTCGGTGCTCTCTTGTCCCGTCGAGCCGAAGGTGCCCCTGCCCCACTGGCCCGGGACTTGAAAACCGAAGCCGCAGAGCTTCTGGAACGGCAGCTGGCCGATCCCGGCGGTGCTCGCGACCTCTATGCCCAGGTGGTCGAAGAGGACCCTGGGCACGGCCGCGCCGTAGACGGGTTGTGCCGTATTCTGGAGCGCGAAGCCGACTTTCGCGGGTTGGCGAAGCTCCTCGAGCGAGCCAGCGCCGCGCTGCTCGGGGAGGGAAGGCGTCAGGCCTTGTGCCGATTGGCGGAGCTCTACGAGCAACGTCTCGAAGACGCGGGTCAAGCCGCCACAGCCTACGAACGCGTGTTGGCGGACCACCCCACCGATGGGGAAGCGCTCCGCGGCATCGATCGAGTGCTGAGCAAAGCTGGCCGATACGAAGAACTGCTCGAAGTTCTGGCCAAGCAACTGGCTATCGCAGCCACACCCCGCCAAAAAATACACCTGCTCGAGCGCATGGCGGCCATTCATGAGCATGAGTTTCTGGACCGGGAGCGCGCTGCCGAGGCCGCTCAGCAGATACTGGAGCTCGACAACGCCAATCGGCCGGCGCTCGCTACCCTAGAGCGCCTCTACCGTGCCCTGGCGAAGTGGCCGTTGCTTTCAGGATTGTACGAACGGCTGCTCGAGCTCGAAACCGATGTCGACCGGCGCATCGAGCTCGGCCTCAAGTGGGGTCAGCTACTCAGCGAACGTCTCAAAGAACCCGAGCGAGCAACCCGCGCGTACGAGCTGGTTCTCGATCTCGATCCCAAACATGAAGTGGCGCTCGATGCCCTCGCCAAGCTCAAAGAGAGCACGGGCGACGCCGATGCAGCACTCAATGCCATCTTGGCGCTGGCAGAAAAGGCCAAGTCGCCGGCAGAGAGAGCTCGACACCATCAGCGCGCGGCAACTCTACTCGAAGCTCGAGGCGACCTCGCTGGAGCCATCGAACATTACAAGAATGCGGTCGATGCGGAGCCCCACAATCCCAGACTGCGCGACCAATTGAGGAATGCTTACATCGAGCGCGGCGATTTCA